>CALJIF010000154.1 GCA_937974275.1 uncultured Flavobacteriales bacterium | reverse complement strand
CCGGCGTTTTCCTCTCCGGCTTTCGCTAGCATATGAGGACCATCTTTTGGTAATGTCTTTAACCAAACGATGGAATTTTTGTACGAACAATGTTCTGACCACATCACCGAATAAATACTCAGCTCTGTGAAATTGGGAGTACGCCCTAATATTTCAGTGATTTTTTGAAATTCTTCCGGTAATAAACCTAACTGTTTGGCTTGGTCTACCGTTGCCAGTTGTGTTTCAGATGCAGTAAGAGACATGTGCAGTAATGCTTAAATGAGGGGCAAATTTACACAGAATACCACGATTGTTCTTCACAAGTTTTCAGCATTCCGGCAAGTTTACAGGAATCGGCATTAGCTGTTAATTCCCTATCAACGAATATTAAAGTTGCACTACTGATTCAATTTGATCATTTAATCTTGCAACATGACAAATAGATTATTGTTAATGCTCGCATGGATGCTGGCAATGACTGTTGCTTCTTGTGATAACAACACTTGGATTGACACAGAAGGAACCGTTATCGATAAAACGAAAGAGCGACGTTCCGGAAAGCCGGTTTGGTTCATTCAGGTTAACTACTTCACACAACCCGACAAGGAAAAATCCGATTCCACACCTCCGCGTGATACGACAAAACCAAGAACTCCGGATGAGATCATCAACTCGCTTACGGTAGGTGACGTTGCGTTTGGTGATTATGAAACCGCTAATATCAAGGTAACGAGCGGCGTGTATGACAAGTATAACAAAGGAGACAAAATTCAATTACAATATGCAAAGGAGAACCCTAACGAAGTTCGCATAAAACCATAAGAACTGTATTCAGCTGTGCGTTTGGTAAAGTGACGCATGGTTGATTAGAGGAAGGGAGTTGCTTTCGGGCGCTCCCTTTTTTGTTAGAACGAGAACGAAAATCGAATATTAATAAAACGGATACACCTGTTAATTCAATTGCGCACACTTATTGATAACGACAAAACTATAGCTTTTGTGAAGATAGTTTTGAGGTAGAATTCCAATTATAAAGCATTGAACAAACACCTCAAACCATGAAAAAAATCGCACTTACCATCCTGTCGTTTCTGACGCTACAAGCATTCAGTCAGACGCAAATTACATACTTGTGGACCGGTCCCGTTCAAAGCACCGGAAACGATGCCACACGGTCTGTTGGATATGACGGAGCGTGGAACACTTATGACGCCGGCTATTTTAGCGGGACCGTTGATTTTGATCGCACCATTGCGGGAACATATAATCAAACTTCGGCGGGTGGTTCAGATTTCTACATTCGCAAAAACACACAGTTTGGGTTTCATGCTTGGACCATAACATTAGGTGGTGCGCAAGATGATGTGTGTTGGGACATTCAGGTAAAATCTGATGGAGATGTTGTAGCTACAGGCTACTTCACGGGCATCGTAGATTTTGATCCGGGTCCGGGAATAACAAATCTTAATGGTGGTTCTGCAGGTGCAGTATTTATTGCTCGTTACTCGTCCACAGGTAGTTTGGTTTGGGCGAAACAACTCTCCGCAGGTTCCGCATTAAACGAAGGAAAAACGATTGCACGCGATGCAGCCGGAAACATTATTACCGCCGGCGTTATGCGAGATAACATGGACTGCGATCCGGGTCCGGGCGTAACTACACTAAACCTCGGTGGTGGATTGAATCAAGCGTTTGTAGTGAAGCTGGACTCATTAGGAAATTTTGTCTGGGGCAAAGGCTTTACCGGTGCAGGTACTTCTGTTGCCAACAGTGTTGCAGTTAATACCGCCGGTGACGTGTACTTTACAGGTGCATTTGTAGGAACAGTCGATGTTAATGGTGATGCTACTACAGACAACAGAACGTCAATCGGATCAGGCACTTCAGACATATTTGTAGAAAAAATTCTGGGGAATGGAACATTTTCGTGGTGCGTTGTTGCAGGTATAACGCAGGATGATATTGGGTATGGAATTTCAGTAAACTCGTCAGACGAAGTCTTCGTTACCGGAGGATTTAGAGGTATTGTGGATTTCGACCCGGGTCCCGGAACAGCCAATGCTACAGCAGGGAACAATACAACAGATGTTTTTTATTGGCGTTTAAGTAATGCTGGCGCTTTTGTCTACATCCACTCATTCTCCGGTGGAACAGGTAACGATGTCGGATATGATATCCATGCGTTGGGCAGCACTGTTACTATTTGTGGAACGTTCTATGGTTCAATCGACTTTAATCCGGGCCCTGCAACGTCTTTGCTCACATCAACCGGGCAACGCGATGCATTTGTAGTACGTTTATCTAACTATTCAACCTATCTCTATTGTGGTCTAATCAGCGGAAGCGCTGATGAAATCGCAAATGCAGTAATTCAAGGGCCAAGCAACAACGTGTATATTGGTGGTGAATACAGTTCATCAAATGTAGATTTTAATCCCGGCTTAGGTGGTATTAATATTCCGCCACTTGGAGGAACAGATGGATTTTTGTTAAGATGGAATCACTGTACAACAGCCCCGACTGCAACATCGAGCATTTCAGGTCCGTCCCCGGTGTGCGCAGGTTCTACACCAACATACTCTGTTACCGTAGTTCAGGGAGTTTACTACACGTGGGGGCTTCCTGCCACGTGGTCGGGTGTTAACGGAACCAATGCGATCACACCAACGGCAGGAACCTCCGGTGGCATTATCACGTGCGCAGCAACTAATGCCTGCGGCACCAGCCCAAGTCAGGCCAGATCGGTTCAGGTAGTACCCGCTGCCCCCGGCACACCATCTGCCATTAATGGTCCAACAACTCCATGCGAAGGCTCAACACAAACATACAGTGTTACTGCTGTAGCCGGTGTAACTTACACCTGGACTTTACCGGGCGGATGGACAGGAACGTCAACAACAAATAGTATTTCCGTTGTGGTTGGTAATACATCAGGTACAATAACTGTAACAGCTAATAACGTTTGTGGCTCTTCACCAACAGTTTCACTAAATGTTAACCCCAATTTACTTCCTACAGCACCCGCAAGTGTATCCGGCAGTTCAACTGTATGTTCGGGTTCAACAGCAACTTATACTGCATCCACAGTGCCTAATGCATTATCGTACATCTGGACGTTGCCTTCGGGTTGGTCAGGAAGTTCGACAACAAATAGCATTAACGCAACCGCAAGTGCGAACAGCGGCACGATTACCGTGAGCGCGGGCAACGCATGTGGTTTATCTCCTGTAACCAGCTTTACGGTAACTGCATTAACTATACCTTCTGCACCGACATCTGTAGCAGGTTCAGGTAACGTTTGTGTTGGAAGCACATCTACTTATTCTGTTACTTTAGTTCCGGGTGCTACATCGTATGTATGGACTTTGCCTGCAGGTTGGTCCGGTACTTCATCTTCCAACAGCATTTCCGCAACTGCAGGTGCAAGCGGAGGAACAATTACCGTGGCTGCTGTGAATCAGTGCGGCACTTCAAGCACAACTTCGTTCAATGTCATTACAACATCAGCACCTTCCGCTACCTCCGTATCAAGCGGTTTAGGAACAGTTTGCGAAGGATCTACTAACACGTATACCTGTTCAAGCGTGCCAACTGCGACAAGCTACACCTGGACTTTACCTGCAACTTGGAGCGGCAGCAGTACTACTACATCCATAAGTGCGACGGCAGGTTCACAAAGCGGCAACATCACCGTGAGTGCCACCAATGCTTGCGGTTCCAGCACGCCGACAACATTTTTCGTGAATGTGACAGCCATTCCGAACGCACCGGCAACTATAAACGGCAACCCAACAGTATGTGATGGCACAACAACGACGTTCACCGCTGCCACCAGCGCAGGTGCTACATCCTACAACTGGAATTTGCCTGCAGGTTGGTTTGGGACTTCTACTACCAATACAATTGCTGCGACAGCAGGATCAACGGGCGGCAACATTACCGTAAGTGCAGCTAATGCTTGCGGCACCAGCGCAACAACAACATTCTCTGTTACTGTTACAACAGCGCCTACAGCTCCAACTGCAATTACCGGAACTAATACTCTGTGTGAAAATACAACTGTCACTTACGCCGTAAACTCCGACCCTAATGCTACGTCATACACATGGACACTACCGGCTACCTGGTCCGGATTATCTAACGCAGACACAATATCTGCAACGGCCGGAAGTGGTGGCGGAACTATTTTTGTTACTGCAGACAATGCATGTGGTTCTTCTCCGAGTACAGTACTTTCGGTAACAGTTACTCCTGCCCCTTTCATCACCTCAGTGACGGAAGATTCAATTTGCGATGGAACCAGCGCGACCTTATCGGCTGCAGCGAATTCAGGAACAATTAGCTGGTATACATCTTCATCGGGTGGAACGCCGATAAACACCGGTTCGACATTCACAACGGCTTCGTTGAATGCAACGACTACCTATTACGTGCAAGTTGAAGAAAACGGATGTTTCTCTACGTTTGATCCTGTAACAGCGTTCGTAACGGTAATAGATACCGGAATTACACTAGCAGGTAACGTTCTTACTTCAGATCAAGCGGGTGCAGATTCTTATCAATGGCTCGATTGCAACAACGGGAATCAACCAATTGCAGGTGCAACCACCCAAAGTTTAACGTTAAGCATGAATGGAACTTATGCCGTTGTTGTTTCCCAAAATGGATGTATAGATACTTCCTATTGCATAACAACTTCCGTAAACGTAAATGAGAACTACAACACTGCACCTATTTCGATCTATCCGAATCCTGCAACAGACCAAATTATAATAAGCGGAGTTCAGCAAGTTCAACTGATTGAAGTATATGACTTATCGGGAAGACTGTTGATCACTGATCAAAATGTAAATTCTATTTCAATTTCTACTCTACCTGCAGCTATGTATCACATTCGGATTACGACTTCATCAGGGGTAAGTAATCATCGTTTACAAAAGATGTAATTCTTATTATTAGAAACAAACGCTCGGATATCTTGTCCGAGCCTTTGTTTTGAAAGGAACTCCGAACAAACCCTTACACTAAATTGGTGAAATGAAAAAGGGACGGTTAACAGCCGTCCCTTTCTTTTGAATATCCGTACGATCACAAATTTTTAAAATACTCCAACACTACATCCTTTTTGCGGGTACTCACCGGAACCACAGCTTTATTACTCATCACTAAACTACCGCCATCCGCTTTATCAAATTTATGTACATGTTCCATATTGGCGAGGTACGAATTATGCACCCGAACAAAACCATACGAACTTAAAATCTCTTCATATTCCTTAATATTGCGTGATACCACAATCTGCTCGCCGCTAACAGTGTCAAACGTGGTATAAACACCTTCAGCGTGCAGATAAACGATATCACTGATCTTTACAATGTGAATCGCTTTTTGATCACGTAATACCAACTTCTTTTCATCTGCTCCTAACGGGTTCATCTTGTTGTTAAGCACAGAAAGTTGTTCGATCATCGTATTGCGCTTCACATTTTCGTAAGCCCGCTGCACACTTTCCGCCAGTTGATCAGGATCAATAGGCTTCAATAAAAAATCGATGGCACTGAAACGAAATGCATCCACCGCATATTTATTGTAGGCTGTGATAAAAATGACTTGAAACTTGATGTCTTTTAATTTACTCAGCATATCCATGCCGGTTCCGTCATCCATTTCAACATCGGTGAATACCAGATCCGGTTGATAGTCGTATATTGTTTTAAGTCCTTCCGCAACTCCATTTGCTTCGCGCAACTCCGTTACCTGCGGGCAATAGCGCTCCAGCATTAAACGAAGTCCTTCACGAATTTCCGGTTGATTATCTACTATCAGCGTTTTCACGATGTCATCAATGGTAAAGAGATCGTTACAAGGTAACCTTTTCCGTCGGGATTTTGACCAACTTCAAATCCGGATTTTTTCCCGGTGTTTTTATCCAACAAGAATAAACGATCAGCAATAATTTGTGTTGCACGTGATGGATAGCCTTCATGTTTGGATGTACTTCCGGATGATGAGCCGTTATCACGAATGCTGATCTGCAAATTATCATTCAATTTGTTGAATACAATTTCAATCACACCGGCATATTCGATATTCCGAAAGCCATGTTCGACAGAGTTTTCAATAAACGGCTGAACAATCATGGAAGGCATGGAAATATCTTCCAAATCTTCCTCTACCTCATCTATGTTAATGACATAATCAAATTTCCCGGGATGCATTAACTTTTGCATATCCAGATAACCGCGAATAAAATCGATCTCTTCATGTAGCGGATTCAATTCGTTGTAGGTACTCTCCAACGTTTGACGCATGATCTTGGAGTAACGCGCCAAATACAATGGCACCTTGTCGCTGTTTTCCGATTTCATCGCATACGTTTGCAAGGAAGTAAGTGCATTGAAGAAAAAGTGCGGATTCATTCGCGCACGGTTCAATCGCTGCTCGGTTTCCAGGATTTGTTGTTTGTTCCTTAACGTTCGCTGACGGAACAACACCAATATTCCACCCAACACCACTAACAGTACAACTACTCCTAAAATCAAAATATTTATGCGTAGACTTTTCACCTCAGCTTCATGACCCAAGCGTGTAATTTCTTCTTCGTTTTTAGCCTTGTTATAGCGTTGTTCCAGTTCGGTAATAATTGAGGTTGTTTCGATAGACTCTAAGCTATCTTTTAAAAACTTTAAACGCTTCAGCGCAATAAATGCTTCTCTAAAATTACCCTTACGCTCATTACTTTCCATCACACGTTCCAGTGCCGACATGATCTGATCAACCTGCCCGATTTGCTCCGCGTATAACATGGCAGAATCCGCGTACTGCAAAGACAAATCCACGTTTCCTGTTTCGAGATAAGCAATGCTCATCTTCTGGTAACAGTTAGCAAACGATTTATCATCGGGTCCGCGTTTGGCAATGCGCAATGCACTGTCACAATACAATAACGTTTGCTCGTAGTTTTTACGCATCACTTGCACACCGGCCATCAAGGTATAACCGCTTAACAAAGCCTTGCGATTTTTGGAAACACGCGCATAAGGCAATGAAGCCTGCTGATAAAAGACCACACTATCCAACAACGCCGGCAAACTCTTTTGATTCGACCACATTCCGAAAGTACCCGCAATGTTGGTGTAAATCTGTCCGATGATAAACGTATCCTGCAATGCCAGCGCATCGTTCAAGCCTTTACGCAAATATGGCAATGCTCGTTCATGTTGACCCAAATCATTCAACATGGTGCCCAAATTCACAGTGGCTTTCATTCGCAAAGAAGCATTTCCCACTTTATCGCACTGCTGAATACAACGAATATTTACGGCAACTGCCGAATCCTTATTATTGGTTAGCGAATAATACTTTGCTTCTACGAACCACAATTCCGCTTTCAGAGAATCATAACATGCATCCTTTGTTAAAGCAAGCGCCTTATCCAAATCGGTTTTGGCATCGGGATATTTTTTCTTTTTAAGATGCGCCTCAGCTGATAATATCCTTCCTACTACCTGACAGGCTTTTTCCTCGCGACGATACAACGAAGATGCCACCATTGATGCGCTATCGGGCTCCCCATTCTTCAAAAACTTCTTAAATGCTTGCAATTCCGATTCACTACCTATACATCGACACGGTGCAACAGACTGCGCGTGCGCGAGAATGGGTACCAAGAACAACAGGGTGAACAGGGTTTGTTTGAGATTCACACACCAAAATTAAAGGTTTCTATTGAATCAAACTTTACATTTGTTCAGTGAGTTGGATCACTTATACACTTCTTCTTGCCGCATTTGTCGTGTACCTGTTACGTGCCGGTAACCAACTTTTGCCGGGTGTAAAAACGTGGATTACCGCAACGCTATTTCTGATTAAAATTCTCGCCTCCTTTGCTGTTTGGGGTGTGTACACGTACTACTACGCCGACAGACAATACGCGGATATCTGGAAATACTTTGACGACAGTAAAATTATTGCTGCCGCTCTACCCGATCAGCCGGGCGACTATTTTAAAATGGTCACAGGTTTTGGAGATCAAGAAGATCTGGATGATCGCTACTACACCAAAATGAATCACTGGCATCAGAAATTTGAGAATAATCTATTCAACGATTCACACACCATCATTCGCTACAATGCACTGTTAATGCCGATTTCAGGCGGAAACTATCATTTCCACAGCTTAGTGATGTGTATTCTTGGTTTTATCGGATGTACAGCACTGTTTAGATTTTTTCTCCATTTCCTCCCGCAATGGAAAAATGCACTGGTGGTGGTGTTGTTCTTGCTGCCATCCTTTGTATTCTGGACTTCCGGTGTATTAAAAGAAGGCTTGATGTTTCTCGCTTTGGGAGTTCTATTTGAACAACTCTTTATCTCACAACGACCTGCGCTAGTGCGTTTGTTGCTGATATTTATTGCCGCATTCATCTTGGCAATAACGAAGCTGTATCTATTGCTTATTCTTTTTATTCCGCTGGTACTCTTTGTTATTTCACAACGCATGAAACGATTTACTGCAATACTGTGGCTGAGCGGGATTGGAATTTGTATTGCACTTGCAGGCGGATTGCACTTCGCCAAATCCACGTACGATCCGTTTCGTTTGCTTATCAATAAACATAACGATTTCCTGAATTTATCGATCGGCGGAACCTTTATGTATAACGATACTGCCGTTGTTTATGTTGATGCCGCACATCATGATGCTATGCGGTACCCGCAACCCGGAATTTGTCGCATTTCCGGACCAACTCCTGCAGTGTACTGGTTGCATGCGAAAGGTTTTGATGATACCTTACACACCATTCATGCGAATGATTCAGTGAGTTATACCATTATGACCGACTATCCGCGAGCCGGAAGTTTGCTGCATGAAAATCCCCTGCACTCCGCAACTGATGTGTTACTTAGCATTCCGGGCGCGTTGAATAACGCTACCATGCGTCCGTATCCGTGGGAAGCACGATCAGCCCTGCTAATTCCTTCCGCTTTGGAAAATTTACTGCTGTATGCAATACTTATTGCAGCGTTGTTCTTCCGAAAAAAAATCACCTCCAACCTCTTCTACTTCTTGTGCTGGTTCAGTATAACCTACCTCATCGTTGCCGGACTGACCACTCCTGTTCTTGGCGCTCTTGTTCGTTACAAGATAGCCGCATTACCATTTTTACTCAGTGCTTTATTTATGCTCATCGATACCGAGCGATTGCCCGCCCGAATCCGTCGTTTTCTTACTGCCTGAAATCACTTCAAATTCCCTATTTTTGGGCACCTCTACTTAATGGAGCACCTTCATGGGATTCAATAAATATTTCAGAAAAAAATCTGTTACCGACATCCTTCACCAGATTCAATCGGGTAGTGATGACGGACACGGCGCATTGGGTAAACATCTTGGCGTTCGCGATCTTACCGCTTTTGGTATTGCGGCCATTATCGGTGCCGGAATTTTCAGCACTATTGGTCAGGCCAGTGCCGATGGAGGACCTGCCGTAATTTTCCTGTTTCTCTTCACCGCTTTAGCCTGTGGTTTCGCGGCATTTGCGTATGCGGAGTTTGCATCTATGGTTCCGGTTTCGGGAAGTGCATACACATACAGTTATGTTGCGTTCGGAGAACTAATTGCGTGGATCATTGGATGGGCACTCATCATGGAATACGCTATCGGTAACATCACGGTCGCCATTTCGTGGAGTGACTATTTCACGGGGTTATTATCCAGTGGAGGAATTGAGCTACCGCAATGGATACAGATGGATTACCTCACGGCATCAAAAGCATTTGATCAGGCTACGGCATTAATGGCCAGCGGAAAAACATTCGATAATCTTCCTGCTGCTATTCAAGCCGGCTACACGGCATGGAATACGTGTCCTACTATCGGCCCAGTGCACCTTATTGCCGATTTACCCGCATTGTTAATTATCGTGCTCATCACATGGCTTGTTTATCGCGGCATGAAAGAATCGCGCAATGCGAGCAACCTTATGGTGGTCATTAAGTTGTGTATTATTTTACTGGTGATAGCCGTTGGTATTTTTTATGTGGACACCGACAATTGGGATCCTTTTGCACCCAATGGAATCGGCGGTATTTTAAAAGGTGTTTCTGCGGTGTTCTTCGCGTATATCGGATTTGATGCTATCTCCACTACAGCTGAAGAATGTAAAGATCCGCAGCGTGATTTACCGCGAGGTATGATGTGGGCCATCATTATTTGTACGCTGTTGTATATCGCCATTGCTTTAGTACTTACCGGTATGGTGAAATACGATCAATTAGCGGTCGGCGATCCACTTGCATTTGTATTTGATGAACTGGATTTGAAATGGCTCTCAGGAATTATTGCCGTAAGTGCTGTTGTAGCTATGGCCAGCGTATTGCTGGTGTTTCAAATGGGACAACCGCGTATTTGGATGAGCATGAGTCGTGATGGATTATTACCAAAAAAATTCGCAACAGTTCATCCTAAATTTAAAACGCCTTCGTTTGCTACCATTGTCACCGGATTTGTTGTGGCTGTTCCTGCATTGTTCATGAACCTTACTATGGTAACGGATTTATGCAGTATCGGAACTTTATTTGCATTTGTTTTGGTATGCGGTGGTGTGTTGGTGTTGCAAAACAAAAAAGATATTCCGCGCGGTAAATTCAGAACACCTTATGTGAATTCTAAATTCATCATGCCCGTATTATTAGTTGTTGCTGTAGTGTTGTCATTCACGTACAATAAAGAAAGTACAATGAGCTTTTTGACAAACGAGAGACAACTTGTTGCACCGGCCGACATGATTACGTCTATGAGCGAACCGGAAATCGAATCTTTCAAAGCACATCTGATGAAAAGCGATTCTGCAGGGTTCAGCGCTAATAATTTGGATAGCGAATCGTACTTGTCTGCATTAAATTCCGAACAGTACATTGCCACATTACAGGCGGCAGGATTTAATGATGTCCGTATGTATGAAACCGGTTGGGCCCTATTTCAGCACAAAATTCCGATGTGGATTTTTATCATCATTGTATTGGTATTAACATACTATGCCATTACACAAAACTTATCGCTGATTCCATTATTGGGATTAATCAGTTGTTTGTACATGATGGCCGAATTAGGCGTATCCAATTGGATTGGTTTCGGAATCTGGCTCGCTGTCGGATTAATTGTGTATTTCGCGTACAGCAGCAAAAACAGCAAACTCAACAAAACCACAGCCTAGTACCTTTCATTTATGATCGCACTTATTACCGGCGCTACGGCAGGATTTGGCAAAGCAACCGCAGAACTTTTTGCCGCAAACGGTTATCAGGTTATTATTACCGGTCGACGTAAAACACGTCTTGATGTTTTGGAACGTCAACTCAAAGAAAAATACCAAATCAAAGTTCTCAGTTTGTGTTTTGATGTACGCAATGCCGGTGAAACGAAAAATGCCCTGAATAGTATTCCTGCGGAATGGCAAGCCATTGATGTGTTGGTGAACAACGCCGGACTTGCAGCAGGATTGGGAGCGATTCAAAACGGATCGTTGGATGATTGGGAACAAATGATTGATACCAACATCAAAGGCTTATTGTATGTCACGCGCATCGTTTCTCCGTGGATGGCACAACGCAACAAAGGACATATTATTAATATCGGCTCCATTGCCGGAAAAGAGGTGTATGCCAACGGTAATGTGTATTGTGCTACCAAACATGCGGTTGATGCATTAACCAAAGCCATGCGTATTGATTTGCTTCCGCACGGTATCCGTGTTACACAGATTGCACCGGGGATGGCAGAAACCGAATTCTCCATCGTACGTTTCAAAGGCGATGAAGAACGAGCCAAAAATGTTTACAAAGGATTAAAACCTTTAACAGCAGATGACATTGCTGAAACTATTTTCTGGTGTGCATCACGTCCTGCTCATGTCAACATCAACGACATTGTAATTATGCCAACGGCACAAGCTAATTCTACTACTTCAATTCGCAAAACAGATGCGTAATCTATTTCTAATGTTCGCACTCGGTTTGAGTGTTGTGCTGGCATCCTGCGGTCGTAGTAAAAAAGAAGTTGATTTTATTATCACGAATGCTACTGTAATTACCATGGATGGCAGCAACGCGATACTGGAGAGCATTGCGGTTAAAGACGGAAAAATCGTTGGCGTTGGAACCAACGAAAGTATTGCTACGCTGTTTATGTCGGACAGCACGAAAGACATGACCGGCAAAGTTATCTACCCCGGTTTCATTGATGGTCACGCACATTTTGAAGGCTACGCCATAGGATTACGTCAATGCAATTTGGTAGGAACAAAATCGTGGAGTGATGTATTGAAACGTGTTAAAGATTTTATCCCAAAAAATAAATTACCATGGATTGTAGGACGCGGCTGGGATCAGAACGATTGGCCGGAAAAAACCTGGCCCGATCGATACATGCTGGATTCTTTGTATCCGCAACAACCCGTGTTGTTAGAACGAATTGACGGACACGCAGCAATTGCAAATGGTGCAGCGCTGCGCATTGCAGGTATCAACGACAGCACATTAATCAACGGTGGTGAATTATTGAAACGTGAAGACGGTTCGTTAAGCGGTGTATTGATTGATAATGCCGTGGATTTAGTCAAGCGCAAAATGCCTGAACCAAGCGATGCCGTGTATAACGAGGCGTTGAATGAAGCACAAAATAATTGCTTTCGTGTAGGATTAACCAGTGTGGTTGATGCGGGAATGATGCACGAAAAAATTAAACGATTGGATCAATTACAAAAAGATGGTCGTTTAAAAATCAGAATTTATGCCATGCTTAGTGACAGTCAACCCAACTACGATCATTATCTCGTGCATGGCCCATACAAAACCGATCGTATGAATGTGCGTTCGTTTAAATTGTATGCGGATGGCGCTCTCGGCTCGCGCGGTGCGTGCTTGCTGGAATCTTACACCGACCGTCCCGGATATAAAGGATTGCTTTTAAACACGGCTGAACACTTTGAAAAACGCATGCGTCAGGCGCAGTCTAAAGGCTTTCAGGTGAATACACACTGTATCGGTGATTCTGCCAATCGCCTTATTCTGCAATTGTATGGCAAAGTATTGAAAGATGATCAACAACGCTGGCGAATAGAACATGCGCAAATTGTGCATCCTGCCGATATTCCATTTTTCAAAAAGTATGGTGTGATTCCTTCCGTGCAACCTGTTCATGCAACAAGTGATATGTATTGGGCAGAATCACGCATCGGACCTGTACGTTTAAAACACGCGTATTCGTATAAAACGTTAATTGAAGGTGCCGGCATCGCCACACTCGGAACAGACTTCCCGGTAGAAGACATCAATCCGTTGAATACATTTTATGCAGCGGTCGCTCGAAAAAACAGCACCGGTATTCCGCCTGCAGGATTTATTCCCGAAGAAAAACTCGATCGACTCACCACGTTAAAGGGCATGACCCTTTGGGCGGCGTATGCAAATTTCGAAGAGCAGGAAAAAGGAAGTATAGAGCCCAATAAATTTGCCGACTTCACCATTTTAGATCGCAATTTATTAACGTGCAAGGAAGAAGATATTTTGAAAACAAGTGTATTAGCTACCTTTATTAACGGTGAATTGGTATTCAGTCAACGATGAAAAAATACTGCATCATATTTCTTTTAATCTGCGGTAGCTATCGTTTATCTGCACAAGGCGGCATGATTCGTAACTACGGATTTAGTGTGGCCATGTCCAACGCGTTTTCATTCTTTCAAACCGACACGCGTCATGCTTCCGAAGCCAAAATGCGATTCGGAATGGGCGGTATGTTCCGTTTTCATTTCCGTCCCGCGCCTGCCGTGCAAATTCAACTGGGACTGGAGATATTGAGCCAGAGTTGCAAATTCAACACGTACTATTTCGAAACCGGATATTCTCAATTTTACGATCGTAACTTCAGGTTTGAACATCAATTGCGCATTTGGGAAATGTACGTTCCTCTTATAGGACGTGTTAATTTGGCCGGCTCCGGCGAAATGGCTCCTGCTTCATTCTATTTAATGGGTGGTTATGCTCCTAAGTTTTTCCTGCAAGCAACTACGGAGATTACCGATCGCGAAACCGGTAAGGGAGTGTGGGGCGGCGGAACCGATTTACGATTTGAAAATTGGTTTATCAACGAACAATTAGGCAATGTTCTGATTGCAGGCATGGGCGTGGATAAACGCATTCGCTTCAGCGAAAAATTTGTTTCGTTCGAATTGATCTATCGGTACAACCTCAGTCGATTCTGGTACGTAGGACGTTACAACACCAACGAGCTGCTGATTAAAAATTCAGCACTAACGTTTCAGATGGGATATCGGTTCTAATTTACTTCAACCGAAACCCAACCGATTGACGACGCGACTCTTCTACGTACTTAAATTCTTCAACGTCGGCCAGAGTTAATGTACTTAAAGCTTCGGGCGTACGCTCTGCTGCCGGCAACTCGGCCATGCGCAAATGCTGGTTCTTCACGGCTTCTCCTATTACCTGACGCACCGTACGCGCGTTACCGAAATACTTGTCGCGATTATCGTACAACACATTCAAATAGCCTTGCAAGTGCTGCTCAGCTTCGGCTGTAGCTTTCAGCTCTTCTTTCTTCAACAACATCTTCGCAATAGCCATCAATTCTTCAGCAGTGTAGTCGTAAAACACGTAATGACGATCGAAACGGGATTTCAAACCGGGATTGGTTTCCAGAAATTTGTGCATGTTATCAGGATAACCGGCTACCACAACAGCAAGTTGCCCTCGCAAATCTTCCATGCGCTTCAACACCACTTCTACCGCCTCTTTTCCGAAATCGTTGTCGCCTCCTTCGCCCAATGCGTACGCTTCGTCAATAAACAACACACCTCCGATAGCTTGTTCCACTTTTTCATTGGCTTTAATAGCAGTTTGTCCTACATATCCTGCTACCAATCCTTGACGATCGGTTTCCACCAAATGTCCTTTCTCCAACAAACCGAGTCCTTTATAAATTTTTGCAATAATACGCGCCAATGTTGTTTTCCCCGTGCCCGGATTGCCCGTGAAAACTGCGTGTAAAGAGAAACGGTTGGTTACTTCGCGTCCTGTTTCCTGATAGAACTGCACAAGTTTTACCAACTCCTGAATTTCTGCTTTGATGTTGTTCATGCCCACCAGGCCGTTCAACTCATCCAATCCTTCACGCAACAACTTCTGATTGACGCCATACGTTGCTTTCTTCTTTTGACGACCACCAAACACGCCTACCAAATCTTCTTTGGTTACCAACGACAATTGTTCTTCCGTTAATTCATTCACGTTTGGCAGTTGCATCAGACGCAATGCCATACTCATCTTGCCTTCTTCCACTGCACCGGTTACCAGTCGTGCGTTGCCGAAAGTGCGATCACGTGTGCGATACAATTCGATCAATTGTTCTTCCAAATATTTCAACGCGTCCATTTCCAGCTTCACACCTTTCTTTCCTGCCACCAATTGCGCAATCTGCACCAATTCATCCGGCAAGTAATCTTCGAAATTATAATACTGCGAAAAGCGCGACTTCATACCCGGATTGGAGGATAGGAAGGTTTCCATTTCTTTCGGATACCCGGCCACCATGATGGCAATATCTCCTTTGCCGTCCGACATTTCTTTTAATAACACTTCTATTACTTCCTTACCGAAATCCTTCGCATCGTCTGCTTCTCGCGCTAGTGAATACGCTTCATCGATAAATAAAATTCCACCACGTGCTTGTTCTATAATCTTTTTGGTTTTGGGTGCTGTTTGCCCAATGAATTCGCCTACTAAATCGGCGCGACCAACTTCCACCACTTGTCCTTTACTCAACAATCCCATGGCTTTGTAAATACGCCCCAACATATTCACCACGGTTGTTTTTCCTGTCCCCGGATTACCGGTGAACACAGCGTGCAACCCTACATTTCCGGATTCTTCAAAACCTTTATCCTTACGAAGTTTTAAGAAGTTGAGGTATTTGATATTGTCCCGGATATCTTTTTTGATTTCGGTTAAACCGATCAATTCATCCAACTTAGCCAGTAAATCTTCCAATGCATCTTCGGGTTCAATCAAATCTGCTTTCTTGATTTCCTCCAATGTTCCTCCGCGCTTCAATTCATTCGCGCTGAGAATCAACTCCGGAATTCCCTCGTTTTCGAAGTCTGCTACTTTAAATTCAACTCGCGCGATGAGTACATCCATGAAAATAATTTCCACGAAGTATTTATCATCTTTCCATGATCCTGCCACCTCATTGCCCCAGCCCACATCCAGTGTATAGAAGAATCCTTTTTTTCCCTTCTCAATTTGTGCTTCACGACGGATTTGACCTTTCAATTGATGCGCATCATCCAGAAAATTAAAAATGAATTCATAATTCCACGCAACTTCCGGCAAGGCTTCAAATTTGAATTCCACCCACAAATACTGAGTTTTATCACGATTGATAGTATCCAAATATTTTCTTGTCTTCTGCTCCCATCCGTTAAAATCACCGGTGTACAACTTCACGTGTTCTACCTTCAAGTAGGGATTACGATTATTGGTCACCTTCCCGACTTCATTAACCACAAAATTTTTCGAACCCACCAATTCATCATCGATATACGCTTCCCACACATACGTACCACCTTTCCAATACGCACCTTCCGTAGGATTGCCCCAGCCATCACGCATGGTGACGATGTTTTCATCCATTTTAATTTCTCGCTTCGTATCCAGTGCACACAACTCTTTGCGCTCTTCTCCATTCAACTCGAAGCACTTCAATACAATGGTGCATTCCCAATTTTCTTCGTCGAAGAGTTTATTAAAGAAAGAAAATTCCACACGCAGGTATGTCGTTTCTGCACGATCAAAAACAGAACGGTACTTTTTAGTACTGTTTGCCATCCATTCGTCGGATGAATACGTTTTCATCTCACGGAACTTCCAATTCTTAAACTCTTTTTTATCGGATCGAAAAATCATAGCTCTTCAATTTTAGTTCGTCTTTACCAAGTGGCACTCATATCAAGTAAAGCAACACTTGGGGTAATTTTATTTTTCCATTTCCATCCCTCCGGACCTCGTTTCATGTTCATGGTTAACATGCCATAGTCGTACAAGGATAACGTTTCTGTATTTTTTTCTTCATCCCGCACCTCCACCCATCCGGAGCGCACCAGCTGCTCAACGGCTTCGCTTAATCGTTCGCCTAACAATTCTTCATCCAACTTTGGTTGATTGTGATGACGAATCATGGTATTGAACAAAACATCGACAGGCAACACACCACCGCCTTGCATTTTTAACCAGCCCAGTAGTTGCTTCTGCAGCGTGGTTAAGCGCATTTTTTCTTTGTGCAACGATTTCATCTATCTCCAGAATAAAGTTGCAGGAATTGTTTTTCCGGTACAACCGTGGGGAAATTGCACTCCCAACATAGTACACACCGTTGGTGCGATATCGGTAATTTCAACAGGAATATCACTTACCACAGGTCTAACCTTCCAGCCCCAAAAGATAAGAGGAACATGCGTATCATAACTCCACGGCGCTCCATGCGTTGTTCCCGTAACACGATCCCAGTCGCCCACCCAACCCGGTTGCAGCAATACACACACATCTCCTGATCTTCTGAAGTTGTAACCCTTTTGTACTTCACCTCGAGGTGTGCTGATAAATTCCGACATGGCCATTTGATGAGCAGTCATTACATGAGCAACGCCCTTAAATTTCATGAGGTAAGTGGCGCAAAAATCTTCCACTGCACGTTTGTCAATTCCTTTGCGTTCCAGGCGTTGACGATCGAAAAAGACTTGTTCATTTTCGTAAGCAAGCACCAATGAATCGGCGAATTTTTTCTTTAATGCTAACTTCAACGAATCCATCATGACTTTATCATTAAAGAATCCGGAAGGAATGCCTACATCATTTAAAAATTGGGGATTCTCTACAGCACCGTGATCGGCAGTGAGGAAAACCAAGGTATTATTTTTACCACACCAGCTATCCAGAAAACGCAGGAATGCCGCGATCTCCAAATCCAAACGCAGATAACAATCTTCCACTTCCACACTTTGCGGTCCGTACATGTGTCCGATGTAATCGGGCGATGAGAACGAAACACTTAAAAAATCAGAGGCTGTATTTTTTCCTAAATTTTCACCTTTAATAATTGCTTCCGCCACCAATCGCGTGAGCACATTACCTTGCGGTGTACTGCGAATAATTCCCATGTTGCCATTTTTCTCCTTCAGCACCGGCAACTTGTGCGGAAACACAGGTGCGTCTTCTCCTTTGAAACGTCCTTCGTAAGGATTGTTGTCCGCCAATGATTCTGTGTATTGATCAATGGGTAATAACGTATTCCAATCTTCTTGTAACAAACGTGCAGGATGTGCTTGTTTATTAAACTCCTGCATGTACGCAGGAAGTTCTTTCATGTAGTACGAGCTGGAAATAAAATTACCGCTTCCACCGTCGTACCAAAACGCAGCATTGGCGGTGTGTCCGGCCGGCATGATAGCACTGCGATCTTTCAATGCAACGCCTACAACTTTCGATTGCGCATTATTACTTAAATGCAACTGATCGCCGATGGTTCCTGCCAACATACGACGCGGAGAACGTAAACCTTCTTCCGCACCTGAACCTACAGGCTTTACCGTTTTATCTTCTGCACAATACACCGTTTTTCCTTCTTCGCGCTCGTACCAATTGTTACCGATAATTCCGTGAACGGCCGGTGTTGTTCCCGTAAAGATGGAAGCATGTCCCGGACCTGTGTAGGTTGGCATGTAGTTGTAATTGGTTTGATCGAAATTCGTTCCCTGACTCAACAAACGCTTGAAGCCATCATTACCGAATTTACTCCAGTACCGATTCAAATAATCGTAACGCATTTGATCAATAACAATGCCCACCACCAACTTTGGATGTCGCGGCAATTCTGCGACAGGAGCCTTTGGAGATGATTTACGATTTTGCGCTACTGCAATAACAAGTGTTGCAGTAATTAGTACGGTTATGAAGGATATTTTTTTCATGCTTTTTTGTAAATGATATAAATGACTGCAACGCACAAAAGCACGTTAACAGCGACGTTCAGCGCCATCATACCTGTTGCTCCTTTGCGATAGAGTTCCACCGTTTCGTAAGCAAATGCAGAAAATGTGCTGAATCCGCCGCAGAACCCGGTGATGAGTAGTAAGCGTAATTGCGCCTCCTGAATTCGGTCTGCAATAAGCAATGCTGAAATAGCCAGAACTGAAGAGGCCAGCACATTCGCGATTAATGTTGCCCATGGAAACTGCACCCAACCCGCTTGCTTAATCAGCGCCCCGATGCCATAACGGGAAACACTTCCCAATCCGCCACCAATAAAAACAAGTAGTACGTTTAGCATGCTACTAAAATACGCGCTAAAGGCTTTAGTAGTGCTATTCTCAAGTTATCTTTTTCCTGATTAACAGGAACACCAGAAACCCGCACAATGCGCCGAATGTGGCGCCAACCAATACATCAAAAGGATAGTGTACGCCTACATAAATGCGACTCCACGCCACCACCAAAGCCCACAGAAACAAGAGCATCCACCATTTTCGTTGCTCTCGCAAGGTTGCACGTGTATAGGTGAGCAAGAATAAAAATGTAGCCAATGCCATGCTGTTGGAAGCATGTCCGGAAACAAAACCATAAGGACCGCCACAACCCAAAGGAGTAAGTACTTGTTCCGATATAGCAGTTTGATGACAAGGTCGTGGTCGTTTAAACCCGTTTTTCATCAGATTTGCACCTTGGTCACTGATGATGATCAACACTACAATTGCCGGAACAATCCACACTAATTTCTTGCCATAGCTTCTATAAACCAGCAGCAACAGCAAGGCATACAGCGGAATCCACACCCAACGATTCGTGATCCAGGGCATGATGACGTCCAACACAATATTGCGAAAATGATGAATCGACAAAAAAAGTTCCCGATCAAACAGGTCTAGTGATTGCAGCATTCGGTAAATTTAACCACAAACAACAAACCGCGGTGAATTATCCGAATGTGTATTTTACTTGTTTCATGTGTGATGTAAGTCACCGTAAAGCGTCATTCCGCACATGACCTTTGCGTCAAAATAAAGGACATGGAAATCATAGGATATATCGCAGCATCACTTATCGGAATCTCTCTCGGTTTAATCGGAGGTGGCGGTTCTATTCTTACCGTACCCGTTTTGGTTTATTTATTGGGCGTTGATGTCGTTTCATCAACCGCTTATTCATTGTTTGTTGTAGGCGCAACGAGCTTAGTTGGGGCAATTCCGAAATACAGAAGTGGTTTGATTCACATGAAAACAGCCATCATCTTTGGTATTCCGAGTATTGTTGCCGTGTATTTAACACGATCATTTATTGTTCCTGCAATACCGGACGTTATTTTCAACATGGGCGACTTCGCCGTTACCAAAGCGTTTCTACTCATGTTCCTCTTCGCCATATTGATGGTTGTAGCTTCTTACTCCATGATTAAAGGCAATGGTAAAGAGGAAAAAGAAACTAAAATGGAAGAGTTGAAATACAACTATCCCATGATTTTACTGGAAGGTAGCGTAGTTGGAATTTTAACAGGATTAGTTGGTGCCGGTGGAGGATTTTTAATTATCCCCGCATTAGTGTTGTTGTCGAAACTTCCGATGAAAATGGCAGTTGGAACGTCGTTGCTCATCATTGCAGCGAAGTCACTGTTCGGCTTCGTCGGTGATCTTGGGAAAACTACCATGGACTGGCCGTTATTGCTTACCGTTACCGGATTAGCCATAGTTGGAATATTTATCGGCAACTATCTTTCTACAAAAATCGACAGCAACAAACTGAAAAAAGGTTTTGGTTGGTTCGTCCTGGTGATGGGTGCTTACATCATCATCAAAGAGATTTACTTCCGCTAAGCGTTACGTGACCACAGTCACAGCATTTCAAGTTTTTACGGTGCAACTTTGTACCATCAAATCAAATAAATTCTAATACCAATTAATACGACCAATACTATGAAAGTAGAACAAATCTATACCGGATGTCTGGCACAAGGGGCTTACTACATCCAATCCGATAACGAAGCAGTAATTATTGATCCATTGCGCGAAATAGATCCGTATTTGAATAAAGCGGAACAGGAAGGCGTAAAAATTAAATATGTTTTAGAAACACATTTCCATGCGGATTTCGTTTCGGGTCATATCGACTTAGCAAAAGCTACAGGTGCAAAAATTATTTTCGGACCAAACGCCAATCCCGTTTATGAAGCGTACATCGCGAAAGACGGTGAAGAATTTAAAGTAGGACGCGTTACTATCAAAGTATTGCATACGCCGGGTCATACGATGGAATCAACTACCTATTTATTGCTGGATGAATTCGGCAAACCACATTCCATTTTCAGTGGCGATACGCTGTTCATCGGTGATGTAGGTCGTCCGGATCTGGCAGCGAAGTCGACCTTAACACAGGAAGATCTTGCAGGACACTTGTACGATTCTTTGCGTAACAAGATCATGACGTTGCCCGATGAAATCATTGTTTATCCTGCACACGGAGCGGGTTCTGCATGCGGAAAGAACATGTCAAAAGAAACGTTTGACACCTTGGGTAATCAGAAAAAGACGAATTACGCTTTACGTGCGGATATGAGCAAGGATGAGTTTATCAAAGCAGTAACCGACGGTTTAATGCCGCCTCCCGGATACTTCCCGCTGAACGTAAAAATGAACAAAGAAGGCTATGATGAAATCGGTGAAGTATTAAAACGTGGTACGCAGGCATTAAGTCCTGAAGCGTTTGAAGCTGCTGCGAATGAAACCGGAGCTTTGATTTTGGACACACGAAAAGCAGAAGAGTTTGGAAAAGGTTTTGTGCCGAATTCCATCAACATCGGAATCGACGGCGGTTTTGCACCATGGGTTGGCGCACTAATTCCGGACATCAAACAAACGATTCTGATTGTTGCAGACGAAGGACGTGAAATGGAAGTTGTAACGCGTCTAGCACGTGTAGGATATGATCATGCAATCGGCTACTTGAATGGCGGATTCCAGGCATGGAAGAATTGGGGCAAAGAATATGACGAAGTGAAGATGGTTGATGTTGCAACGTTTGCGGCATTAGAAGAAAAAGATCCGTCGATCAATATTCTTGATGTACGCAAAAAGAGTGAGTACTTCTCCGAGCACATCGTAAACGCGGAAAATTTACCACTCGACAATATCAACGAGAACTTCACCGAAATTGATAAGAACAAAACGTACTATGTGCATTGCGCAGGCGGTTATCGTTCCATGATCTATATTTCAATTCTGAAGGCACGCGGATATGACAACTTGATCGATGTGAACGGCGGATTCAAAGCAATTAAAGAATCGAACAAGTTTAAGGTTACGGACTACGTTTGTCCATCAACCATGTTGTAAACTCTAAAAATCAACAACTATGTTTTTTACATCAGCAGTGAAAAATTTGGATGGAGCAACATTCAAATCACAATACGAATCAACTCCGGGTGCTATCCTTCTGGATGTGCGCACTCCCGGAGAATATGAAGCCGGCCATATTGACGGAGCACGTAATATAGACATCATGTCACCGTATTTCAGCGATGCCATTTTGGAACTGGACAAATCAAAACCGGTGTTCGTGTATTGCAGAAGCGGCAATCGCAGTTCACATGCGTGCATCATGCTCAAAGAAGCCGGTTACACCGCATACAATCTGGATGGCGGAATAATGGAATATCGTTAAATCTCAAAACAGAAGAATAAATTCAACTAGTGCAGTTATGAATGTAGAAAGGAAAAAGAATTTATTCTTCTGTTTTACTAAACGTAAGCTTATGATTATGGGTGCAGGAATAGCATTGGGAGCAGTAGCCGGATATTTGTACTGGAAATTTATCGGATGTGCTTCAGGCGCTTGTCCTATCACTTCGAACAAATTAACAAGTATGCTTTACGGCGCTGCAATGGGTTTCTTGCTCACTGCGAGCGGATGTTCAGAAAGTAAGAGTAAATCATCATCAGATCAGGCTGTAAATTCAGCTGAAACTAAAATAGACAGCAATGAGTAAAATCAAAGTTTTAATACCCACCGACTTTTCCGTTCAGGCGCATTTTGCCTGGCTCATGGCACAAAAGCTGGCAGAAAAAATTGAGCTTGAAGTAACTTTTCTTCACGTCATTGATACGCCATCACATGTGCAGCTGAATAAAAACGGTCAACCGATGAGTGATGGAGAAAACGACATCTCCATGTATCTCCGTATGCAGGAAGTAGCTAAAGATAAATTGGCAAAACTGAAGGAAGATTACGGCAACACCATTTCGTCTGTTATCAAATTTGGTCCGTTGACAGAAACCATCTGCAACACCGCGGATGGCAATTTCGACTTACTGATCATGGGAACACGCGGAGCACGCGGAATCCAGGAGGCATTATCGGGCAGTGAAACACAACATGTGGTTCGCCATTGTAAAATTCCGGTGCTATCACTGATGTGCGATCGCTCTGAATTGACAATTCGCAATATTCTTTTAGTTCATGATTTCCGATTGAAAGAAAATTATGATTTAAAATTATTGAAGGGGATTCAACAGGCGTTTGGCACAAAAATCCATTTGCTGCAAATCGCTGCGGCAAACGACAGAACGGATGAAAGTCAATTAAAGCAATTTATGCAGTCATTTGCTAATGACAATCAATTATCCAATACGGAGTTTCATGTTCTTAAAGACGCGGATGTAGAAACCGGTGTAATGCACTTTGTTCAGATGAAAGAAATGGACATGTTATGTATCGGTACACACGGGCGTTCAGGCTGGAAGCAATTACTTTCTCCAAGTGTTGCAGAAAAATTGGTTAATCATTTATTCAAACCCATCATTACATTTAATATTCACTAACGCTCAAAAATATCTCGTATGAAAGAAGCACTATTAGCACCATGGCCGTGGTATATTTCGGGCGCAATGATTGCAGGGATTATGGTCCTGCTCTTGTTCTTCGGAAAAAGTTTCGGCATGTCCTCTAACTTCAGAACTATTTGTTCTGCATGCGGTGCCGGAAAGAAAGTCAAATTTTTCGACTTCGACTGGAAATCACAAATGTGGAATATTTTATTTCTGATAGGCACTGTGATTGGTGGATTCATAACACACTTGTTCCTTACTAACGGTGAACCTGTTGTCATTGCAGAATCAACTATCAGTGATCTTGCAGCTCTGGGAATTGCAGCACCAACAGGTATGCAACCGGAAGAACTTTTTGGGATGGCATCTTTGACCGATCCGTTTAATATCGCGTTGCTGGCTTTCGGAGGTTTATTAATCGGTTTCGGTACACGTTACGCCGGAGGTTGTACATCCGGACACGCTATCAGCGGATTATCGAATCTTCAGCTGCCTTCATTAATTGCAGTAATCGGATTTTTCATCGGCGGTTTAACAATGACGTTTATTGGTTTACCATTAATACTTAAATAATCATGAAATCACTTCGTTTTATTTTAGCCGGAATTATTTTCGGTATTGTAATGACCAAATCGGAAGCGATATCATGGTATCGTATTCAGGAGATGTTTCGTTTCCAGTCGTTTCACATGTACGGCATTATCGGAACCGCTGTGGTTCTTGGAGTAATTGCTGTAGCATTAATTAAAAAATATCGTCTGCGTGACTTTCAGGGAAATCCTATTGTTATTGCACCGAAAGAAAAAGGCATTGCCCGTTATTTAATCGGCGGAACCATTTTCGGATTAGGTTGGGCGCTCACAGGAGCATGTCCCGGACCAATGTTCGTGAATTTGGGTTACGGATTTATCAGTATGGGCATTGTGATCATTTTCGCTACACTGGGTACGTATTTGTATGGCGTAGTGAAAGATAAATTACCACACTAAAACACATTGTTATGAGTAAGCCCCTTGTTCGCGCAGTAATGATTCTCACCTGGATGGTGATGGGTTTGGTGGCAGCAGTGATCATCTTGCTCATTGTCATGTTCCGTAACTGGAGTCAACCACCAACATTTGCTTCAGAAGAATCAACTGAAGAAACAATTATTGCATCCGCTCCTGCTGCAGCACCCGCTCCTCCTGACTACTGGATTTCTCCTGACATTTCTACTGTTCCTTCAGGTGCCGACGGCGATATAATTTTATATGGTAAAGATCTGATTGCGCATACGTCGAAATATCTCGGACCAAAAGGAACAGTAGCGCAAATATCAAATGGATTAAACTGCCAGAACTGTCATTTAGATGCCGGCAGCAAACCTTTCGGAAACAATTACAGTGCTGTAGCGTCTACGTATCCAAAATTTCGTGCACGCAGCGGAACGGAAGAAACTATTCCGAAACGTGTGAACGATTGTTTTGAACGAAGCTTGAATGGACAAGCATTAGCAAATGACAGCAAGGAAATGCAAGCAATCGTAGCGTATATCAATTGGCTGGGCACAGGTGTTCCGAAAGGCGAATCGCCGAAGGGAAGTGGTATTACTGCATTGGCGTTCATGGATCGTGCGGCAGACCCTGATAAAGGAAAAGTGGTATACGTGGATCGTTGCCAATCCTGTCATGGTGCGGACGGTGCAGGTATGATGAATCCGGAAGGAACAGAATATACCTATCCTCCACTTTGGGGCCCTCATAGCTACAACGACGGTGCAGGTTTGTTTCGACTTTCACGATTCGCGGGTTATGTGTACGATAACATGCCGCTTGGAGCTAGTCACGAGAACCGACAGTTAACACCGGAAGAAGCATGGGATGTAGCGGCATTTGTAAACAGCCAGGAGCGACCACATAAGAATACCAAAGCCGACTGGCCTGATCCATCGAAAAAACCTGTGGATCATCCTTTCGGACCTTTCACCGATTCGTATCCCGAAAAACAACACAAGTACGGACCGTTTCAGCCGATAGCTGACGCGCATAAAAAATAATCGCAATGATTAATTTAAATTTCCGCTTCCGAATAGTTTTAATACTGATCGGCTGGGCAAGCACAACCCTTCTGAAAGCACAGCATGGAGAGCATCACACCGAGTTCGATACTTGTTCGTTCCGAACTGCAGTTTGTAAAGGCAAGTTTGAAGGACATGCCCGAATGTTTGCAATGGCTACAGATAATTCAGCCGGACTGATGGATAGTTGGGCATTAGCCGTAGGAGCAGGTATCGGTTATGAAACACGCATTTATAAACATTTTCAAATTGGAGTAAGTGGCTTCTTCACGCATAATCTAGTTTCATCCGATATGGACATGCGCGATTCACTGACCAATTCTTTAAATCGTTACGAGCTTGGCTTATTCGACATTGAAGATCCTAACAATAAACACGACCTGGATCGTTTGGAGAAATTATACCTGCGCGGCTATTGGAAAAACGGGAATGCTACATTAGGAAAACAATTACTCAACACGCCATTTATCAATGGGCAAGACGGGCGAATGATGCCTACTAAAGAAAATGGAATTTGGTTGCAACAGCGGGCAGGGAAATTCAAATTTGAAGGCGGTTGGATATGGGCGATCTCTCCCCGCTCCACGGTCAATTGGTACAAAGTAGAAGATACGTACGGAATATTTCCGAATGGCGTTGCTACAAACGGCGATAAGTCCGATTACGAGCACCACATCAGTTCGGCCGGAATTGGGATTGGTTCTGTTCACTATCGCAACAACGGCTGGAACATTGGATTGTGGAATCAATATGCCGACAATGTTTTTAATACAGCAATGCTCGAGCTGAAGTGGAATAATTTCAAAGATTCTACCCAACATCCGCTGGAAACAGGCATTATGTATGTGCGACAGGATGCGATAAATGATGGAGGAAATGAAGATCAATCGAAAACGTATATGGAGCGAAATGCCTACGCAAATGTCATTAGCGCATTTGTAGGTTATCGGTTAAATCGTAAATACAAACTCAGTGTAGCCTACACACACATAACGGGAGACGGCAGATTTTTAATGCCGCGTGCATGGGGACGTGAACCGTTTTACACATTTATGCAACGCGAACGTAACGAAGGTGTAGGAAATGTACATGCAGTAGTAGTTCGTGCAGAACGCTACGCCAACAAGCATCCATTTGTCTACGCTCTTTCCGTGGGTTATTATCAATTACCGGATGTAAAAAATTATCGCCTCAACAAATACGGAATGCCATCGTACTTACAAGTAAACGGTGAGGCGAAATATGATCTAAGCGAACGTATTGAAGGATTGGAAATTTCCGCGCTGGTAGTTTATAAAATGAATATGGGAAATACATACGACAACCCGCGTTTCATTTTTAATAAGGTGGATGTGTTTAATTATAATCTGGTGCTTAACTATCACTTCTGATTCACAAAGTGTAGCAACATATAATTCCGTTCGCTTCTTACCATTCCCTTCTGTTCCATTTTCTTCACCAATCTCGAAATTACTTCCCTCGAGGAGTTTAAATCGTTGGCTATTTCCTGGTGGGTAATCTGAAGAATATTCGTGTTCAACTTTTCCGCTTTCTGGCGCAGATAAAATTCAAGTCGCTCATCCATCGCTTTGAAAATCACGTGATCAATGAGTTCCAGCATATCTTCAAATCGTTTGCGATACGTTTCCAAAACAAAATAATACCAGGCCCGATGCTCCAGCATCAAACGATCCATTAACTCCAATGGTATTTGGATGACCACCGTTTCATCCATAGCGGTTGCTTTCAATTCGCTACGTTCATTTTTCAAAGCACAAATCATCGACAAAGCGCAACCTTCGCCCGGACCTATCATGTACATGAAAAATTCATTGCCGTCCTCACCTTCACGATACAACTTCACGTAACCATCCACCACTAACATTGTCGATTTGAAATACTGTCCCGCATCCATCAGCATATCGCCGGGTTGGAACACACGTATAACAGCATCCTTTAGTAGGACTGCCTTTAGTTTATCATCGAATGACGGGAAAAGTTCGGTTAAATATTGATCGATCGACTTCTGAAATGTTTCCATTCCCAAATATACGACACTAATGAGTTACTGCGAATCGATGTGTTGTTACCATACCATTTGCATTAACAACTAAAATGTAGTTCCCGCTCTCGTACGACGAAACATTGAAATTTAACATGTGAGTACCCGGAGTGCGCTCTCCTTGATACACTGTATTTATTATCCGGCCCTGTAAATCGTAAACGGAAACTTTAACTGTCGCATCGCTCTTTAACGCTAAAACTATGTTTGTTTTATCGGAAGATGGTGAAGGAAATACGTTTAAAGTCGTTACAACTTGCATCAAATTACTATTACTACTGGGTCCCGCATTTCTAAGATATACGCGATGTATTTCGTTTGAAGCCCAACTTGTTCCGGTTGCCTGCATAAATATGTTGGGTAAATTACTTTCAATACCTCCGAATACGTATCCGATTAAAACACGTCCTGTATCAATTTGTTGTAAATCAACTATACCATCAGCACTCAACGGAACGTTATCCACAGGAATAAATTCAGCAGCGGCACCCAAATAACCCGGCATTCTGATTGGAAGTACACTTTCTGTTGTTCCACTTAATCCGTGTGACAATACACTTATAGTCTGCACAAAAGGAACCAAAGAATCATAAATTAAAACATTATTGACATCGTAATAAGCATAACCCATTCCACCGAAAAACACGTTGTGCGAAACGCGCTGTATGCTATCGTAAATCCCCACGTTGGCTGTGTGGTATTGATTGAACATTTGTTGAAATGAATTATCAACATAGCTTCCTGATACTTTTACACCTACGGAATTTAAAAATGGAAAATCAATATCCTTTCTGAAAACACCGGTATAACCCATATAGACAATATTCCCATTTGAATCGATTATCGGCGCTAGGTTGTAGTCACGTCTATGAAAATTAGCAGTATCGGATTGTGTTTGATATGTCCCGACGGATAATGAAACACCGTTATCATTCAATGTAAATCGTCTGATTTCCTCGGTGTATTGTTGCACGAATGAAGGTCCATTATGTGGATTATATCGTCCATCAAAACGATGTCCAAAAACTAGTGCCATCGTATCACCAAAAGCACAAACATGGCCTCCTGTAACAGCAAATCGTTGATCAGACAATTGACGAAAAGCAGCAGTAATGGGTTGATTTAATTGAACTGCATTTACTAATTGTGGAAGATTGATCGCCACTACACCGGGATAAGTCATGTGATCGCCTGCTGTA
>CALJIF010000153.1 GCA_937974275.1 uncultured Flavobacteriales bacterium | reverse complement strand
ACTACCACTCGCTCATTGTTGTGACTCCGGCGGGATTCGAACCCACAACCAACAGAACCGGAATCTGTCATTCTATCCAGTTGAACTACGGAGCCAATAAGTATTGTAAACATTAAAATCCCGAAAGAACGCTAATGTGTTGAGCGTGCGAAGATACATCGCTTCAGGTAATTCATTGTCGAGAACAGTTGAATAGTTTGAGTTTTATTGTTATTCGGACAATAATAGGAGCAATAATGCGTTGGTATACGGCTTGAATTCTGTAATATTGTTAGGTATGAAAAAATGGATTTGCAGTATAATCGTCCCCCTTTTGTTGCTTGCAACTTCTAGTGCGCAGCAATTGGCAATCGGGCAGTGGAGTTTGCATTTGCCGTATACACAAACACGTCATGTAACCGGCAACGCAACAACTGTATACGCGGCAACGGAGACCGGATTATTTAAGCTTAACAAAGCGGACAATTCTGTTGATCGAATTTCCAAAATTGACGGACTTTCAGATCTCGCAATTGGTGCAATTAATTACAACACCTATAACAACGTCCTGGTAATCGGATATACAAGTGGCAACGTCGATATTTTCAAAGGGGCGCGCGTTATCAATATTTCTGATATTGTACGAGCAAATATCATCGGCAACAAGCAGATTAACAGAATTTATTTTAAGAATAACCTAGCCTACCTCGCTACGGGTTTTGGAATTGTTGTTATTGACACGGATCGCGAGGAAATCAAAGACACATACATTTTTGGGCCTAATGGAAATAATATCGAAGTAACCGACATCGCAATTGACGATAGCACTATTTATGCGACTACTCGTCTAGGTGTCTATCATGCCAACATTAACGAGCCGTTCCTCAGCTATTATGCTAATTGGACACGATATGCCGGAATTCCTGCCGGTCCGTATAATCGTATCGCGCTATTCAACAATAAAGTATTTGTAAATTTTTCTAAGTTAATGGTAAGCGTTAACTACGGCTTTCAGGACACCTTATACATGTACGATCCCGTTATGAACGACTGGGATACAGTCCCTCAATTCACCGGGGGGAATTCATTTTTCGATCTTAAAGTTTCAAATAACAGGCTACATATAGCAGGTTATAATGGCGTCTATGCGATAGATACGGATTTAGCATTACGGGATGTTTATTATACTACCGGACCACAGGGGGCCATTCTTCCTGTTGCTATTTATCTGGATGCAACAAACCTGTGGTTGGCAGATCGCGTAAGGGGGCTAATTAAAATGTCAAATCCGTACACCGGGGAAGCGTTTGCTCCAAACGGACCGGCGGCAGCTAATTCGTATTCGATGACGTTATCAAACGGGATTTTGATTAATACTCCGGGAGGCAAAGATGGTGCGTGGAATAACGTTTTCAACAAAGATGGAGTTTCCGTTTATTCGCAAGGGATGTGGTCGTTATACACGAGAAGCAATACGCCTGCACTGGATTCGGCGTATGACATCTTATCTGCAGCAATTGATCCGACAAATAGCGCACATATGTATTTGGGCTCGTGGGGTGAAGGTTTAGTAGAAATACGGAACGGAGTGGTTACAAATGTTTATGATAACACCAATAGTATTTTACAACGTAGGGTAGAATACGGTTGGGTTGGAATCGGGGGTTTACAGTACGATGATAATGGAGTGTTATGGATAACGAACTCTCACGTGCCTAAATGCTTGAAGCGCCTGAATCCTGATGGGACGTGGAATGAATATGATTTTAGCGGACTTGTCTCAAATGGAAATTATGTAGGACCATTAATGATTACATCTTCCGGACAGAAGTGGATTTTGCTGCCGCGTCAGGGTGGTTTATTGGTTTTTGATGATCAGGGAACGGCAACAACAGCAGATGACAAAAAGAAGAAACTAGGTTTTTCTCAAGGCTTGGGAAATTTGCCCGGCACAGAAGTGTATTGCATGACGGAAGATAAAGATGGTGAGGTTTGGGTTGGTACGGACAAGGGCATCGGTGTATTTTACTGCCCTGAAAATATTTTCACAACAGCAGGATGCGACGCACAGAAGGTGTTGATCAACATCGGCGGATACAATCAATATCTTTTCGAAAACCAAGTGGTTACTGTAATAGCAGTGGATGGTGCCAACCGCAAATGGGTAGGCACAGAAGGAGGAGGTGTATATTTAATGTCGGCAGATGGTACCGAGCAGTTGTTACATTTTACAAAAAATAACAGCCCTTTGTTGTCAGATGTCATAACCGCGATTACAATAGATCCAACAACCGGAGAGGTGTTTATCGGCACTGACAAAGGATTGGTTTCGTACAAAGGCGAGGCTATTGACGGTGAAGAGGAAATGGGCGACGTATATGCTTATCCGAATCCTGTTCGTCCCGAACACACCGGTCCTATTGCCATACGCGGCTTAGTGAAAGACGCTGATGTAAAAATCACCGACATTCGTGGAACGGTGATATATCAAACAAAAGCATTGGGCGGACAAGCCATTTGGAACGGCAACAACTTTAATGGAGAGCGCGCTGCAACCGGAGTGTACATGGTGTTCATTACCAACGACGACGGCACCCAAACAGCAGTAACCAAAATTCTATTCGTGAATTAAACCATGCTTTTGCAAACGCGAGGCATCGTTCTCCAAAGTATTCCTTACGCAGACAACAAAACCATCGTTCGTGTTTATACGGAACAGTTGGGGCTGCAGTCATACGTGGTAAACATTTCCCGTAGCAAGACAGCCAAGATTAAGGCCGTTGTTTTTCAGCCGCTGAATCAGGTTATGCTGGAGGTGAAGCATGATGAAAAAAAACACCTGCACAGCATTCGTGAAGCAGTTGTGAGTCCCGTGTACACTACGATTCACAGGGACATCATCAAAACGACGATACTTTTGTTTCTCGCCGAGTTGTTGAACAAAACTTTGCGCCACGAAGAGCCCGATGAACAATTGTATGTGTTCGTAAGCAGCGCCTTGCACATGTTCGACTTAAAGGACGAAGGTTCCGCCAACTTTCACCTCGTGTTCATGTTGCAACTGACGCGCTACCTCGGATGTTATCCGCAAGCGCAAGAAGAAAGTCGCCAACAATGGTTCGATTTAAAGGAGGGCGTTTTTACCACAAATCCACCGAAACACCCGCTGCACCTGCGTCCACAAGAAGCCGAGCAACTTTCTCGCTTAATGAATTTTGGATTTGATGCGATGGAAGATTTGCGCATGACAGGAGCAGAGCGCAGGTTGTTGTTACAACATTTGTTGTCTTATTACGAACTACATATCCCGGGTTTTTCGGGAATGACAGCACATACCATTCTGGAAACGGTATTATCCTAAGCGCGGTTATGATAATTGCTTAAACTATCTGCCTGCAGCGCTTCCCGTGCGTTGAAATAAATACGGCATAGGATCAACGAAGTCGGAAATGCCAATTTCAATTCCGACTACACGACCTTCTTTAAGAATTAACTTTCCTTTAGTAATGCCCCACATCGGAGTGTTGTAATTCATGAGCACTTCGTTGTTACCGATGTATTGCATGGTGGCGTTAATCATGTCGTGGTTTTGAAACTTTGCGGTTACGTTGCCGGCTTTGTCAACGGCAATGTTCATGTTACCATAAACAGGATTTCCCCACGGACCCGCAATCTGCTCCGGATTTACAGGCCATGTCGGTTTTTTGGAAGCAGCGTCTTTCCATGCAGCAACATCACGGTCTTCCTTATCGCGAGCGGCCAATGTGTTTTTCAAAAAGATGCTGCTGTAGTTGCGATAAGGATTGCCCACGTATGCATCCAGAATTTGGTAACGCAGCGCAACGTATAACGAGTTATAATCCGTGTTAGTAAGGATAGCGAATCCTAAATTCAACTCAGGAACAAAACACGTGTGCGTGAGAAATCCGTCTGCAGCGCCACCGTGATAATAGATTTTCTTACCGTAAAAGTCAGCCATTTGCCAACCCAATCCGTAGGCCTGAAAATGCATTCCCGGAAACAGCGCTGACGGATTCGGCATAATGGTTTGTGGTTTGCGTGTTTCTTGCAAAGCCTGGAATGGCACAACTTGCTGCCCGTTGTATTTTCCGCTATCGAGCTGGCACTGCAACCACTTAGCCAAATCTTTCACGCAAGAGTTGATCGAAGCTGCCGGCCCTATGTTATCAATGTCATCATAAGGAACAACCACTTGTTTACCTTCCCAACGCGAGTGTGGTGCGGCTGCATTTTTATCTTCCCGAATACCCTTTACGCTAACAGAGGTTCGCGTCATTTGCAGCGGCTTCAAAAAGCGTTGTTCAACAAATTGTTCCCAGGTAAGACCGCTTACGTGTTTAATAATGTCGCCGGCAATTACAAACCCCATGTTGTAGTAGCCGTATTTTGCACGGAAGCCGAATTGCGGCTGGTGTAACCATTGGCGGTTAATGAGTTCTTCTCGGGAAAGCTTGGTGTTCCAGTGGAGCATGTCGCCTTGGAAGGTGCTTAATCCAACACGATTGCACAACATATCGCGAATGGTGACATGAGTGCTAACGTATGGATCGTTCATGCGAAATCCCGGAATCCAGCGCCGTACGGTGTCGTCAAGAGACAATTTCTTTTCAAAGTCGAGTATCGCCAAGGCTGTTGCTGTAAACGCTTTGGAGTTGGACGCTATTTGAAACAAGGTCTCTTCATTCACCGGATCTTTCGTGCCGGCTTTTCGTACGCCATAACCTTTGGATACCACAACCTTTCCGTCTTTTACAATGGTAACCGCCATGCCCGGAACGTCCCAGGCTTTCATTTCGCGGTTAGCATAAATATCTAAACTGTCTGTAATAAATGCGGGTTGTTGCGCCGATAAGATCGTTGAAATCCCGGCTGCAATAAGGAATGCGATAAATTTCATAAGCGCGCTTATAAATAGTTGTCAATTAATTCACGGATACAGCCGTCTCCTCCATTTTTGCGGAGAATAACATGCACCATTTGTTGTACTTCGTCTACTGCATCGGCCGGGCAAGCAGAAAAGCCCACGGCACGAATGATGTCTTCGTCGTTTAAATCATCTCCGATATAACACACTTGCTGCAAAGAAATGCCCCATTCGGCGCACCACTTTTCGAGCGTTTGTTTTTTTGGCGTTTGAGACACTTCGAATTTGGAGATGTGTAAACGTTCTGCACGTCGACGAATCAAATCGGTATTAAAACCATGCGTAATAATTCCTGTATGAATGCCCCGTTGGGCGAGACGACGAATCGCCAAGCCGTCTTTTGCGTTAAACTTTTTAAACTCGTCTCCGCTTTCGGTGTAGAACATGCCGCCGTCTGTCATTACGCCGTCGATATCAAAAACAACGAGACGAATATCTTTACTGCGAAGTACTTCCAGCTGCTGTAAATCGCGCTTCAGGAGCACATCCAGAGAGATGGAGAAATACTCGGATAATTCTGCCAGCGCTTGAGGACTCGGATGTCCGGCGTCCGTTACACCAAATTGCTCGGATAAAAACTCTTCGGATAAACCGCGTTGTTGAAGAATAAAGCGAATATTGGTGGCGTAGTGACTCATGGTAAGATGAATTAAATAATTGTTCTTCCAATCGCATTCGCTACACTCTTCAGCGTGCCGGTTAATGCGCGGAATTCATCATGGTTGAGTTGCTGCGATGCGTCGGACTTCGCCACCTTCGGATTCGGATGAACCTCAATGAGCAATCCGTCAACGCCCATTGCCACACACGCACGTGCCAAATCGGGAACGCCGTACGCATAACCAATGGCATGGCTCGGATCCAGAATTACCGGACAATTGCTGTATGCTTTCATCCATGCAGCGCCGCACAAGTCTAACGTAAAACGTGTTTTCGTTTCAAACGTGCGAATGCCACGTTCACATAAAATCACATTAGGATTTCCGCCGGCTAAAATAAACTCTGCACATTGTACGAATTCCTGCAGCGTAGTTCCGAAACCGCGTTTCAACAATACCGGCTTGTTCGTTTTTCCGCAACGGCGCAAGATGCCGTGGTCGTACATAGACTTGGCGCCGATTTGAATAATATCAGAATGTTCAATGACATCTTCAATGTGTGTGGCATCACGAACCTCGGTAATGACGTTCAGGCCATATTTTTCGCGCATTTTCGCCAGCAAACGCAAGCCTTCAATGCCCATGCCCTGAAATGTGTAAGGCGATGTACGCGGCTTATATGCACCTGCACGCAACGTAGAAATGCCCAACTCTTTCATCAGCAGCGCACTTTGTTCAATTTGCTCTTCAGACTCCACGGAACAAGGTCCGCCAATAAGCAACGTATGATTGGTAGCACCACCTATCGTAACATTGTTAATCGTGATAGTGCGAGTCTCCGGTTTCCATTGTCTGCTCGACAATTGCATGTCATCGTTAAGCACGGTTACTTTTTCTGCAACATCATGATAAGCGGCATCTAATTCTTTGGTAGATGATGACGTGATCAGCACGTAGCGTCCGTCGTAATGAATGCAAAATGCTTTTAATTGTTGCGCAATTTCTTGTGCGCGCTGCTCGTTAACCGAGGGTTTTAATTCAATAACCATATCAGGCTTCGCCTTTAATTAAATTAATAAATGTGAGTGCCCCGGAAATCTGTCCTTGATCATTAATGACGGGCAGATAACTGATGGGAAAGTTCTTTGATTTGATGAGTCGCAATAATTCAATTACTGTAGCGGACTCGCTAATAGTAACCGGTTGTGTGTTGATGATTTCCTGAACGGGAATATGCGGCAGTTTCGCAAAATGTTTAATTAAACCTTTACGGATATCGGCATTACTACTGATACCCGCGAGGCGTCCTTCTGCATCGGACAACATGACAAATCCAAGCTGGTAATTGTCGATTGTTTTTAAAATACTTTCAAACGAGGCTTCATGCTCAGCCAATACGGGAATTTCTCCGTTGTTCAGCATAAAATCACGAATGGTAAAGTGCGATTCGTTTTCGTAGGTTTTCAGATTTAACAAGGCAAAACCTAAACTCTCTGCTTTAAACAAATATGACCCGGACACGGATGCATAAACGCCCATGTTGCGCAGTATAAAAGACACTTCACCATTAACACCACCGTCCACGTGAATGCGTTTTGTCGGATAGCGTCGTTTGAATTCACGGATTTTTCGGAAGATGTCTTTGTTGAATGAGCCTCCGCTTTTCCCCGGAATGGTAGCCATCATCAACATAAAGTCGAAGTTGTCGGCGTACTCATCAAACACGGTAATGTCGCTATTGGCAGTAATCGCAAGTCCTTTGCGCGCTTTAATTTCTGCGGGTAATACGAGTTTGCTTTTTAGATCTTCGTGTTGAAATGTCACATAATCTACAGGCGTTTCGCGGAGCAGGTCGAAATACTTTTCCGGTGTTGACGAGATGATATGAAGATCAATCGGAGTAGTGCTCCACTCGCGTATTTTTTTGATGTCTTCAAACACACGAACGTCGTCGTTGCAATCCACATGAAAGTAATCGATTCTGTGCGCATCTAATTCTTTCACCACTTCTTGTAAAGGGCGGTCGGTAGAATAGATAGAAGCCGAAATTTTCATGCGGGAACAAAGTTAATCAATATCGGTGGGCTTACCCGAAGAAGAGATAAGTCATAATCACGGCAGCAATCATTCCCGCGAGATCAGCTAACAGCCCGTATCCCAGCGTATATCGCGTTTTTGTAATACCTACTGAACCGAAATACAACGTCACCACATAAAACGTGGTTTCTGTTGATCCCTGAATAATGCAGCCCAAGCGTCCCGGGATAGAATCTGCTCCGTATGTTTTCATGGCTTCCAGCATCAATCCGCGCGCGCCACCGCCACTCAAAGGCTTCATCAAACCTACAGGTAACCCCGGAATAAAATCGGTTCTCGGATTGTCCATAAAAATTCCTGCAACAGCAACATAGCCCCACTCAATGCCTTGCAGTACGTAGTCCATCGCACCGGATGTACGAAACACCACAATGGAAATCAGCATGCCTAAAACGTACGGCAAAAGCCCGACGGTGAACTGAAAGCCATCTTTGGCGCCTTCAATGAAACTATTGAAAACATTGAGTTTTTTGTAGGCACCTACGGCAATAAATAAAATTATTACTGCAAGAATAAAAATGCTGCTGACGAGTTTCGATTGCGTTTCCAGGTCTTCTTTCGACAAAGAACCAAAATGCCAGATCATGAACGCGATAACACCCGAGAGGCCGAGCAAACCGAACAACAGCACAGGGTCCAACAGGTTAATACGCTGACGAATAGTGCACAATAACAAACCCGCGAGCGAGGAAAAGAATGTTGCTATGATGATGGGCACAAACACATCCGTTGGGTTCGCAGCACCTTCTTGTGCGCGATACATGAGGACAGAAATTGGAAATAAAGTGAGCGAGGAGGCGTTGAGCACAAGAAACATGATCATGGAATTCGACGCGCGATCTTTCTCCGGATTCAACTCCTGCAAGCTTTTCATGGCTTTTAATCCCAATGGTGTCGCGGCATTATCAAGGCCCAACACGTTTGCGGAAAAGTTCATCAGTATTTGTCCCAACGCCGGATGGTCTTTGGGGATTTCGGGAAACAGGCGTCGCATAAACGGACTCACCACACGCGACATGTACGCAATAACCCCGGCCTGTTCTCCGATTTTCATCAGACCCATCCACAGTGTCATGATGCCGACAAGCCCAAGAACAATGTCAAACGAGGTTTTGGCCATGTCGAATAAAGCTGTCAGCATATCGGGCATCACGGCGTAATCGCCCAATGCCATGCGTACCAGCGCAATGACAAAGCCGATAAGGAAAAACGCAACCCAGATGTAATTAAAAACCATGTTCCCGTAAATGTAGGACGATGCCGCTCAGAATGAAGTCGTTAGCGCAAAGGTTACCAACAATGAAAGTTGAATATCCCGCAGATCTTCTCAGGATATAGTAAAATCGATCGATTTGAGCAAAAAACGACACCAAAACTTGCTAACAAAATCGCTTCGAAATTCACGCTTTTTGCTCCGAATTTTAATACTATCAACAATCTATCAACACCGCGAAAACAAAGGGCTTCAGCGGATATATTTGTTGTCTATGGAACAACTTTCTCTGATTCCGCCCGCGCTACGATCATCGCGGACATTACACTTTCCGAAAATTCTTCGTGAACGCTACAACCTTTTGGTGCCGCGTCAGGAAGACGGACTGATTGTGTTGGCGTTGTATCAAAAGATTCGTGCGGGCACTATCGAGCGCTCTTTCCCCGAGCGCATCATCATCGAAACGATTAAGCAGGTATACGTTGAACTGGGCATGACCTCTGCGCGTGGTGAAGAAACGCAGAAGTATGATGAAACCTTGCACCGCCTCTTGCGCCACTTTCTCGATAAAAACATTGAAGAAAAAACGTATCAGCTGAGCGCATACGCAGAGAACTTCTGTGATATGCTGGAGCGTGAGGTGCACACGGCAATCAATCCATCGCAAATTCAGAAAACGTTTACGGACTTGTTAATGCTGCTCTCTGTGAAACTCGAGAACATGGAGGATTTCCGTCACTGGTATCACACACAGTTTTTCAAGCACAAAAACGACATCAGCGCACAGTTGCGTTCCTTGCAAAATCAGATTGAAGAAACAATCGAGCAATTGAACGAGCTGGTGAAAAACGAGCAGGATAACTTCCGCGAAATGTTGATTGGTTGCGAAGCCTTGTTGGATCGAGTGAAAGAACAAGCGGACAAATTGTCCAGCGCATTTTCTTCGAAAGATGATATCAAGCAACTGCTGGATGATGCAACGTTAACGGATGAATTCGAGTTTCGTGAAATGAAGCGCGAGGTGCGTTTGTACTTCAAGGACATTGAATTGCGATTGATCAACGTGTCGCATACCATCGACCGCATCAAGCCGAAGATTAACAAGCTGTATAACGACTTCGAAAAGCGCGACTTCGATCGTAAGATCGAATCGTTTTTGATTTATATGCTGAAGAATTCTACCAGCAAGTTTGGTCGTTCCAAAAAGTTGGTAGGGCGTACGGTACACGATGTAGAAATTACATTGCCGAAAAATATTCAGACGAAAGACATCTACATGGATCGTTCCAAGTTGTTAACGCTGGATTACATGCAGTTGCTGGAGCCGCCTCCGGTGCAGTTGCAGTCGCACGATTTTGACGAAGAAGATTTGAAGCGTCAGGCGATGATTCGTCAGCAGCAAATTGATCGTGAGCGTCGTATCGAACACTGGTATGAAAAGATTTCTTCCGATTTGGAGAAGAAGAAGAAAGTCAACTTCGGAGAATATTACTACCAGATTTTGCATAAAGACAACGACTTCGAGCAGGCAATTAAAACAGCGACGCTCGTGTTGAAAGAGTTTACCAAGAAAGAAGGATTTGAAGTTTCAGTATCGGAAGAGTTTGTGCTCGACCCCAAACAACCAAACATCGGAATATGGAAAATGCAAGTAAAAAATACGGGTTCTTAGAAACAGACGAAGCAGAAAATCTGTTTGCCGAACTCGACTTCATGTTGAAGAGTGGGCAGCACATTCAGAATTATCCGCATCAAACAGAGTTCTTCATCTTTTTAGAAAAGTATGAAGACGAAATTCGTTTGTATTACAAGAACTTGTTCCACGTACAACTCGTGGGTAAAGGGACAGACTACACGCGCTATTTCTTCCTCGATATGGACGAAGAAAGTCGTGGTATCGTAAAATCACGCGCGAAAAAACTCGCTCCGGAATACACCTTGTTGGGTATTTTATTGTTGAAGATTCACCGCATTGATAAATATTTCATCAACGATATTTATGTGCCCGATTTCATTCAACTGATCAAGAGCAACGAAGAGTACAAGAATTACATCTATGGCTTATTCGCGAAGCGTCGTGAAAAAGAAGCAACAGAAATTGACGAAAGCACGATTGACGAATGGGTGCGGAATTCATTGATGCAATTTGAACGTTTAGGCTGGATTCATTTCGATCCGCGTAACAAAGAGTTGTTCGAAATCATGCCATCCATCGATCGCTTGTTCACCATGTATTCGTACGAGATTCACAACATCGACCGACTTATTGACGAGACCAATGCAATTGAAGAGACCACCGGAGGCTTGTATCCTGTGGAAGGTGGCGATGGAGCAGAATAATACGCACGCATTCAAAACATTTTAGACAGAGATGAAACAATATCCAAGAATATTTTCCCTTTCCACTGTAGGAGTTATTTATCATAACAACTGCGATTATTTGTTGCACCCGTTGCGTACCGACTTTACAGGAGGCTCGGGTTCGGGAAAGTCGGTAGTGGCCGATTTGCTGCAGTTAATTTTCGTCGCGAAAAAAGAATACTGGGAATCCGGAACCGATGTAATGACAACAGAAAAACGTACCGTAGAAGGTATCGTTTTGAAACAAGGCGGTGAGCAGGGCAACATGGCGTATGCGTTTGCTAACGTTGAGGTGGAAGAAGGCAAATACATTATCATCGGAACGCACATTCAAACCAACGCGCGCTCTATTTATCCGTTTATCATTCAGAAAGGATTTGACTTCAATCCTGAAGGAGGAATGAATTTGGAGCCGATGTCGAAGTTTTTGTTGTACCGCGATTTCCTTCCGGGCAATCAAATTCTTCCCATTGATAAATTAAAAGAGCATTTCGAAAAGCTCGGCTACAACATGCGTCACTTCAACAACCGCACGGCCGAGTTCCATCGTACGCTATTCAACAATGGCATTCTTTCAACAGACTTAAGTCACGATGAAAAGAAGCTGAAAACATTCGCACAAATTATTCAGTCGTTTTCTCGTGGTAAAGGAGTTGGAGCAAAATCAGAAGACTTGAAAAACTTCTTGTTCTCCAACGATGACGACCAGAACAAAGAATACGAAAAGCGTAAGAAGGAAATTGAAGAAGCACACGAAGAATACAAGCGTCGCGCGCGTGTATATGAAACCGTGAAGCTGAAGAAAGATCGTTTGTTGAGTTTGTTGGAAGACAAAAAGAAACGTGATGCAGCATTGCATCGTTCGCTCTTGTTGGAAACAGGCTTCGCCTATCAGCAGCGTGAAGTTGTGGGGAAAGATTTGATTCGCACACAGAAAGAAGTGGCGTATGTGAACTTGCAGCAAATCATGCTCGAGCAACGTGTGAATGAGTTGAACATGGAAGCGGTGGAGCGTGAACTCGACAGCATTTCCGGAGAGCGTGAGCGTTTAGAGAAGGAGTTGGAGAATAAAAAGAAGCAACGCGAATTCGCAGAAAAAAACAGAGCGTCGTATGAAAAAGCATACACCATTGCACAGTCGGAATACGATGAAGCAAGTGCCAAATGGACGCGTGTAAAATCGGCGGAAGGCTGGCTGAAAATTTATAAGACAGCAGAAGGTGTTCGCGAACAGTTTGCGAAACAGGAAAAGAATGCACGCGACAAAGAGCGCTTGTTGGACTTTGATAACTTCCTCGATGAGCGCGACATTTACGACTTGTTCGTGAATTCAACGTGGTCGCAAGACTATCGATTGGCTCAAGCGGAGTATGATGGTGTCATGGACCAGCTCGACAGCGAAATTCACCGACTCGAGCAATTGTTGCCGTTATTCGACAGTGACAATAAAGATTCTGTTGTACAGTGGGCAATTCGTAATGCCGGCAAACTGACGAAAGAAGAAGAGTCGGTGTTGATGCATTTCAAAACATTAAGCACAAAGAAACCGACAGAAGCAAAAGACGGAACTCGCTACATTCCTGATCCGGAAGGCATTTACAAAAATGTAAAAGTGTTGGATAAAACTGCGGACGGCTTCTGGATGGACCTTGGCGGAGTGCGTGAATTTGTTCCGTTCGTGTCAAAGCAGTTATTCAACAATCCTGATACGATTGAGAAGGAGTTGAAGAAATACGGTGACACGATTGAAAAGGAATTAGAGAAGTTGAGTGCTGAACGCGACAGCTTACGCGGCTTGCGCGATCAGTTGGTAGAATTCGGATTTAATCAGCAGTTATCGGATATCTGGTTGCGTCGTGATGAAATCATGAAGTTTGAACCGGACGAGTCGTTGCAAATGCAGAAGGAAGAATTCGATCAGGTGTTGGAGCACTTCACCAATCCGAAGAACAACTTGCGTATGCAATATGATGAAGCCAAGAAGAACTGGGAAGATGCGTTGCAGAAACTTCGTGAAGCGGATGACATCATTGCGAATTCTCAGGGAAGTCTGCAGGCTATTGACGGACAAATTCGTCAGCTCGATTTAACGCAGTTGCCGGAGAAAGAACGTGAAGCAAAGAATTTCCGTCAGGAGAAAAAAGCACTCGAAGAGCGATTTAAAGATTGGTTAGCGGATGTGCAGACTTATCTGAAAGCATCGGAAGGCGAACAAAGCCAGGTGAAGGTAAATCAGGAAATTCGTGCAATAGAGAAAGAACACGGATCCAGTGCGAAGATGGTGTACAATGCCTTCTCGCAGCGCCTGCAGGAAATTTCTCGTCGCCAGGGTTCATTGGAACAACGTTTAATCGGATTGATGGAACAAATGCCATCGCTGGAAGGACGTTATACCGAATCGTTGAAGAAGTACGAAGAAATTATCGGACCGTTTAAGCCGGAAGAGTTGACAGAGCAAGTGGAAGAGAGTGTGGTGAACAAGGTGAAAGTAACCGTGATTACTACACAGAAGGCATACGAAACCAATTATGAAGGAGTTTTATACGACGAGAAATTCCAGATTGAAGACGAGCGTCTGAAGGGGAATCATCGTTACGATTTCCAGACTTTGGCAGAAGTGATGTTGCCGAAGATTGTACAAAATCCGGATCGCATCGAAGAAGATCTGGCGGGCGATGTAGAAGAGCACTTGCGCATCATCAACCAGAAGATGAACGAAATCAACGACCACAAGTTGAAGATCATCAACGGTATCTTCTCCAAGATTGAAGAAGTGTACAGCGAATACCGCGATCGTATTGACGACATCCGCGAGTTCTTCCGTCAGAATAAAATTTCCGGCGGCCACTATGTAGAAATCAATTTCGATCCGTCCAAAGCATATCCAATTTCATGGATTAGAAACTTGAACAAGGAAATTTCAGCGAAAGCGCAGAATGTGGGCTTGTTCAAGATGTTTGAAACGGAGAACGAAGGAGCAGATGCAATTATTCTTCGCGCGTTCCAGGCGCACAGCGACGGAAAGAATGTGAAGCCGGATATTCGTAAGCTGACGAATCCGAAATCATACTTCGATTTGTCTATCAGTCTGAAAACGCCGAAAGGTGAAGATGCGCCGGGATCGAACGGTCAGAACTATACGATGTTGGCCTTGTTGTGTATCGCACGCTTATCAATCATCGACACCGACAAGTTGAGTCGTAAGGACCGTAAAGTGAAGCGAGGAGTGCGTTTCATGGCAATCGATGAGGTGGCAGGATTGGGAGAAAACTTCGACATGTTATATGAACTGGCGAAAAACTACGACTACCAGATTCTCACCATGACGATTGATCCGATTGGTCGTTTTGAAGAAGGCAAGCAGAATATTTACACGCTTCGCAAGAACAACAATCCGGAATACCACAACGTGAATCCAACGCCTTTGGCGCAATTCAGTTACGACAAAATTGTGGAGCGACTGGAAGATTATATTCACCAGCTCCAGACGCAGAACTAAGCAAAAAAAGGTCGGACAACATGTCCGACCTTTTTTATTTCAATGTTTGTACCGTCCTGAAATAAGTTGACGCAAAACACGTCAACAATGGAAGAACAAAGA
>CALJIF010000152.1 GCA_937974275.1 uncultured Flavobacteriales bacterium | reverse complement strand
AGCGCCCTTTGCGGTTAAATCAACATTCAACAATCGTAAATCAACAATCAAAATTAACCAACGCACAATCGCATAACAGGAAGACTCTGCGCTCTCAGCGAAAATCACAGCGCCCTTTGCGGTTAAATCAACATTCAACAATCGTAAATCAACAATCAAAATTCACCAACGCACAATCGCATAACAGGAAGACTCTGCGCTCTCAGCGAAAATCACAGCGCCCTTTGCGGTTAAATCAACATTCAACAATCGTAAATCAACAATCAAAATTAACCAACGCACAATCGCATAACAGGAAGACTCTGCGCTCTCAGCGAAAATCACAGCGCCCTTTGCGGTTAAATCAACATTCAACAATCGTAAATCAACAATCAAAATTCACCAACCGCTCATACAACTCCTTCACCGGCAATCCCATCACATTAAAATACGATCCTTCAATTCGCTCCACCCCAATGTAACCAATCCATTCCTGAGCTCCGTATGCGCCTGCCTTATCAAATGGTTGATAGGTTTTAATGTAATAATCGATTTCACCGTCGCTCAATTCCTTAAACCACACATCAGTTCTTACTGCAAACGCTTCTTCGCGTTCCTTGCTACGGATGCAAACTCCGGTGTATACTTCATGTCTTCTTCCCGATAACTCCCGCAACATCACACGCGCTTCTAATTCACTTTCGGGTTTATTGAGCACATGATCATTAATCCAAACTACGGTGTCTGCTGTAATTACGAGTGTTTTCTCATCAGTCAAATCAAATGCGGCAGCTTTCTTCCTACACAAATACAGAGGAATTTCTTCTCCTTTTAAATGCTCCGGAAACGATTCCTCCACATCCATAGTTTGCAACTCGAAAGGAATGCCCAATTCCTTTAACAGAAACTGTCTTCTCGGCGATTTACTGCCGAGAATGTAGCGGTAGTGTTGTAATTTTTCGGGATACATGTTAGTTCAACGATGAACTGTAGACAAAAAGAAAACTAATCCCGCCCACCATAATCAACTTCACCAACAAACTGCTGAACCACCAATCTTTCTTGGTAACTGCGGTGTGCACACGATACATCAGATAGATCAACGGAATTTGAAGCAATACGGTAAAATATCCGAACGACATCCAGTCTTGCGACAAGTATTGCAACCACTGCAACCAGCCTAATATTCCTGCCAACACCATCGTTAGTCCGATTATCACATATTTGGAAGTGCTGATTCCGGCTACAATAGGCAACGTGCGACAGCCGTATTTCATATCACCTTCATAATCTTCCGTGTCTTTAATGATTTCACGAATTAAGGAAATAAGGAATGCGAACAAAGCGTAAAACTTGGCCACCATAAAAACGTCGGATAAGTCCAGCAATCGTGCGCTAACCAAATCAGGAAACGCATAATAAATTGCAGGAAGTTCGAATAACATAATCAGCAATGGCACAAGACCGGAAAGCAATGCAATCACAATATTTCCGATTAATAATTGCCGTTTTAGATTCGTGGAATAAAACCACAACAGGGCAGGAGCGGTAATGAAGATGAATGTTCCGGGACGGAATTGATTGTATTTCCAAGACAAATAAATCCCTAATCCTGCACCAATAAAATTGATGACCATGTGAGCGCCCATGGCTACACGACGTTTAATACCGCGATCAATAACGTTGGATGCAGGTCGGTTAACTTCATCAATTCGGACGTCGAAATAATCGTTGATGATATAGCCTGCGGCGGCAATCATCACCATGGATAAAATCAACAGGAAAAAATCAAGTTCCGTAATTTGTGTATCCAATAAGGAATAATCCAGATCGGCACGCTTTAATGCCAGCACGGGTTTCAATAAAGCCCAACGGAGCATGTATCCGGTAAACGCCAGTATTAACAGGTTGGGAAGACGAATTAATCGAAGAAATGCGAGCATCGGGTCAAAAATACGGATTCGGTCTAGGTTTGGTGCTAAACTTTTCCACGAAACTTGACATTTTGCAAATCATTGACTAATATTGTTTTATCAAACACCTAACATCAACCACGACATGAAAAACGTTCAACGCATCATCACCGGAAAAGTAATCCTGGTTTTAATTGCATTTGCTGCTGTAGCATTTGTTGCTGAGTCTTGCGGAAGTAAATCTGCTTGCGGCTCTAAAGCTCAAAAGCGTAAGCGCAATAAGCGCATGAAAAAGAGCACCAACTTCATGACGTACTAGAACGTTCTGATTTTCTATATCAACGAATTCGCCAAAAGCGGGTTCGTTTTTTTATGCCTTCTTCTGAACCAACAACGCCTGTAATTGCAGCATTTCATCACGGAATCGTGCTGCTTCCACAAAATCCAATTCCTTGGCGGCTTTTTCCATGGACTTCTTCGCCAGCTGTATCGCTTTCTCCAACTGCGCCGCGTTCATGGATTGATAAATCGGTTCCGCAGCGATGCTAACGTGCTCGTCCATTTCATAATAAGCTTTACCCGAAGACTTATCCTGCTTACCGCGTGTTTTCTCAATTACCGCGCTTAACGCATTCTTGTCCTTGATAATTTGTCGCGGTTGAAGGTTATGATCAAAGTTGTATTGAATCTGCTTTTTACGTCGACGATTCGTTTCATCAATAGTCTTCCGCATGGAATCCGTAATCTTATCGCCATACATGATGACGCGTCCATTGACGTTACGTGCTGCACGACCAACAGTTTGCACCAGAGATCGTTCCGAACGTAGGAATCCTTCTTTGTCCGCATCCAAAATAGCGACCAATGAAACCTCCGGCAAATCAAGTCCTTCACGCAACAAATTAATTCCCACGAGCACATCAAACAGTCCGTTCCGCAAATCCTGCATAATTTCTACACGCTCCAGCGTATCTACATCGGAGTGAATGTATCTGCAGCGAATTCCCAAATTAGCCATGTACTTCGTTAATTCTTCCGCCATTCGTTTCGTAAGCGTGGTTACTAAAACACGTTCATCCCTTTCTACCACCAGCTTTATCTCTTCCAACAAATCATCCACCTGATTCTTGCTTGGCTTCACTTCAATAATCGGATCCAGCAGCCCTGTTGGACGAATTACTTGCTCCACTACAACACCTTCCGATTTCGCCAGTTCATATTCCGCAGGGGTTGCACTCACAAACAACACTTGTTTCATCAGCGTTTCAAACTCGTCGAACTTTAACGGACGATTATCCATTGCTGCAGGTAGTCGGAATCCGTGTTCTACCAACGCTTCTTTACGACTTCGATCGCCTCCGTACATGGCGCGTATCTGCGGAACAGTTACGTGACTTTCATCAATCACCATTAAAAAATCGTCGGGGAAATAATCCAGTAAACAGAATGGCCGCGAACCTGTTGCACGTCCATCGAAATAGCGGGAGTAATTCTCAATACCGGAACAATATCCCAATTCCCGCATCATTTCCATATCGTAGGTTACACGATCTTCCAGTCGTTTTGCTTCGAGATGCTTACCTACAGACTTAAAATATTCAACCTGCTTTACCATATCTTCCTGAATCTGGTAAATAGCCGTTTTCATGGAATCTTGAGAGGTAACAAACAAGTTCGCGGGATAAATTTGAATACTGTCAAACTTCTCCAGCACAATACCGGTAGCCGCTTCAAACGTTTCTATGTCTTCAATTTCATCACCCCAGAAATACACACGTATTGCAAAGTCTGCGTAGGCCGGATACACATCAACCGTATCGCCTTTAACACGGAAATGTCCTCTTGTAAATTCAGCTTCTGTTCGTGCATACAACGCATTCACCAATTGATGCAAAAAACGATTTCTGGAAACCACCAAGCCTTTACGAATACGAATAACACCTTGAGAAAATGACTCCGGATTACCGATACCGTAAATGCAGGAAACGGAAGAAACCACTACAATATCTCTGCGACCGGAGAGTAGAGAAGACGTGGTACTTAAACGTAACTTCTCAATTTCCTGATTGATGCTGAGATCTTTTTCAATATAAGTATCAGTTGTAGCGATATAAGCTTCCGGCTGATAATAATCGTAGTAGGATACGAAATATTCCACCGCATTATCCGGAAAGAACGCCTGAAACTCGCTGTACAACTGAGCTGCAAGCGTTTTATTATGGCTCAGCACCAAAGTTGGACGCTGCACTTGTTCGATAACGTTAGCAACAGTAAAAGTTTTTCCGGACCCTGTAACACCTAACAATGTTTGATACGGTGAACCACTTTTCACACCCTTCACCAATTCAGCAATCGCGCCGGGCTGGTCGCCCGTAGGTTCGTACGCGGAAGTAATTTTAAACTGCATTGTGCAAAGGTAGGCAACAATTACACCACCCAAATCAACCATCAACAATCAAGAATCAACAATCTAAAATGGTTTATCATTTCTATTAACTTTGCCGCATGATTTTGGGTAAAAAACTGGTTATTGTTCTGCCGGCTTACAATGCCGAATTGACGTTGCGTCGCACGTATGATGAAATTCCATTCGACATAGTTGATGAAGTCGTGCTGGTTGATGATGCCAGTAAAGACCGCACATCCGAACTGGCGAAAGAAATCGGCATTCGTCATGTCATTCGTCATGAAAAAAATAAAGGTTACGGAGGTAACCAGAAATCGTGTTACAACAAAGCATTGGAACTGGGTGCTGATATCGTAGTGATGTTACATCCGGATTATCAATACACGCCGAAGCTGATTCATTCCATGGCGTACATCATTGCGAATGATGTGTATCCTGTTGTTTTAGGTTCCCGTATTTTGGGTAAAGGCGCGTTGAAAGGCGGAATGCCGATATACAAATACATATTCAATCGTTGCTTAACCTTCGCACAGAATGTTCTTATCAATCAGAAGTTATCTGAATATCACACCGGTTATCGTGCATTCAGCAAAGAAGTGCTGCTGGGCATTAACTACAATGTGAACAGCGATGATTTTGTTTTTGACAATCAGATGCTATCTCAAATCGTTTACGCAGGCTACGATATCGCCGAGGTAACTTGTCCTACGAAATATTTCGAAGAGGCTTCTTCTATCAATTTCAGTCGTAGCATGAAATATGGTCTAGGGTGCATGGCTGTTTCATTTACACACCGTTTTAACAAGTGGGGATTAATGAAAAGCGAACTGTATCAACCTCGAAATTAACTTTCACATGATAAAGACTTCTGTTCTCGTCGCATTGCTTGCACTTATCACGGTAGCATCGTGCAAGAAAAAAGATATTGAAGGTTGCAGAGACCCGAAGTCATTAAACTACAATCCTGATGCTACTATTGATGATGGCAGTTGTACTTATGAGGTGGATCGTTTTGTCGGGAATTGGCAATTAACAGACACCACCATCAACCAGCTCTCCGGCGATACCACGGTTAATAACAGAACTATAGTTATTTCCCGCATCGGTTGGAATAGGCTGAAAATCGCAACAGTGGGTGAAAATTCTTGCCTGGCTGATGTTTTTGCAATTGGATCGGGTAATGCGCTAACGATTTCCGCTGCGGACAATGATACGTTTTATTGCAATAATGCAGCCACTATCTCAGGCTCCGGCAATCTAAACGGAACCACATTACGATTGACCTATTTCTGGAATTGGTTTATGCCTAATTTAGGGGACATCAGTGCTTCCGGAACGGCAACCCGACTCTAAATCTTCAACTTGCACAGATTTGTCAATTTATTGACATATTTTGACTTCGTATTGACGGATAAATATCTATTTCGTAATATTGAATATCAAAATTTACAAAGAACTCGATTTAGTTTCTTGTAGATTTCGCCGAATAAATAGTAATTTCATAACAAAACAAATAAACTGCAATCATGAAGAAAATGTACCAAGTATTGATGGCTGCTGCTATTACAAGCACAGCTTTCGCGCAATCCCAGCGTCTGGTAATGGTTGAGGAGTTTACACAGGCCTCTTGCGGTCCGTGTGCTGCTCAAAACCCGGCGTTTAATGCTGTTTTAGCAGCAAACACTACCAAGGCTACTTCTTTGAAGTATCAAACCAGCTGGCCGGGTGTAGATCCGATGAACGCTCAGAACCCTACAGAAGTTCAGACACGTGTTAATTACTATGGTGTAAACGGCGTTCCTGATGCTATCATGGATGGTAACGTTTATCAAGGTGCTCCAAGTGGTGTTACAAACGCTACTATCAATACGCAATACGGTGTGCCTTCTCCTTTCACTATTGACTTGACGCACACTATGTCAAGTGATTTTGATTCTGCATTTGTTACTGTTAACGTTACAGCGACACAAGCTTTTACGTCCAATGGAACATTGAAGCTTCATGTTGCAATGGTTGAGAAGGAAATCAATTTTGCTACTCCTCCGGGAAGCAATGGAGAGATGGATTTCTACATGGTAATGCGCAAAATGTATCCAAACGCAAGCGGAACAACATTGCAAGGTACTTGGGCTAACAACGATACGTATTCTGCAACATTTAACGTTGCTGTTCCTACGTACATCTACAACAAAAACGAAATTGCTTTCGTTGCGTTCATTCAAGCTGACGGGAACAAGGCAATTCAGCAAGCCGCATTGAGCAACCCAATCTTAATCCCTAACGATGCTGCTGCTACTGCAGTTTCAGGTGTTGGCGGACTTTCTTGCGGTACTACTATCAATCCGGTAGTTACTATCAAGAACAACGGTTCATCTACATTAACTGCATGTGATATTTCTTATCAAATTGACAACAACACACCTGCAATCTTCAACTGGACAGGATCTTTAGCATCAGGTGCTACTACAACTGTTAACTTGCCTACTATCAACGTAACTGCAGGTTCTCACACATTGACTGTTGTTACTCAAATGCCAAATGGCACAACGGATTACAACACGAACGGAGATAACGAAGTGCGCACGTTCACTATCAGTGCAGGTGCAGGTGTTCAGTTGCCATTAAGCAACAACATGGCATCATCCAGCTTCCCATACAACAACTGGGTATTAAACAACCCTGATGCAGGTATTACCTGGGCTCGTGTTTCTACTAACGGTGGTTCTTTGAAGTATGATTGCTACTCTTACGGAACTGTTGGTGCTATCGACGAAGTAATTGTAGAGCCTGTAACATTAGCAAGCTTATCTAATGCTTCATTGCAGTTTAACGTGGCGCATGCTCGTTACAGCACTCAGTACACAGATGCTTTGGAAGTATTAGTTTCTACCGATTGTGGAACTACATGGACTTCCGTTTGGGCTAAGTCAGGTGCTACTTTAGCAACAGCGGCTACAACTACTAATGCATTTACTCCAACTGCAGCACAGTGGCGTGCTGAGTGTGTTGACTTGAGCTCATACGCAGGTCAGCAGCAGTTGTTTGTAATGTTCCGTGCTACTAACGGTTACGGTAACAATATCTATGTTGATGATATCAACATCAGCAACGCTACTTGCCCAACAAGTGTTAACGAAACTACAGTTCTTTCTAACGTTAACCTGTTCCCGAACCCTGCAAACAATGAAGTAACATTGTCTATTGACATGGTTCAGTCTCAGGACGTAGTTGTAAACATCTACAACACTGTTGGAGCATTAGTTTACACTTCTAACGAAGGTCAGTTGCCTGCAGGCTCTCAGTTGATCCGTATCAACACTGAAACTCTTGCAGCAGGTATGTACACTGTGGAAGTAAGAACTGCTAACGGCCGTTCCGTAAACCGCTTATCTATCCAGCACTAGGATTTAGTTTGTTATGAAAAAAGGGACTGCAGATGCAGTCCCTTTTTTTGTGCCGTTTTGATTTATGAAGCAGTAAACGCCGGGTCTTTTTTCTTATACAGCGCCATAAAAAAAACGCTGCTGCACGTACCGATTAATGATCCGATGATCACATCAACTAAAAAATGTTGTGATAAATACATGCGCGAATATCCAACCAACGCCGCAAGAAGTAACAACCCGATTTGGTAATACCATTTTCTTACTAATAAGGCACACGCAAAACAAAAGGCGAAAATTGCAGTAGTATGACCACTTGGAAAAGAATTATTGTAGTGCTGCTCGATACCCTGAACCAAATGCAACTGCACATCCGGGGCATGATATTGAAAGTACGCTACAGGTCGATAATAACCGTCGTGTTCCACTAGTTTCAAGAGTTGGACAATTCCTCCTGATACAGCACATCCTAACCCCGTAAACACTGCATAACGTCGATTCCGGACAAATAACAATAAACACGCAATGGTAATGGTAATGCCGTCACCGATATCAGTAACATACGGCATTAGGGAATCGAGCACCGAACTGTTCCAAGAATTGATTTGAGTATGAGCCGAAATCCGTCCGACATTAGCCAGCCATAAAGCACTAGCGGCAACAAGAACAAGTTGCAGCACAATAAATAATCTTCCGGAGTTAAAAACCGTTGCTAATGCGTTCCTCACCGGAACAAATGTAGAGAATCGAAGATTAATACGTGCCCATTGATTTCACCAAACGGTGAATCTGGGTATCCCACAAACGGCGATTGGTTTCAATATCGTCTTCGCCGTCTCCGAAATCCGTAACGGTTAAGGCCACCTCATTGGTCATTTCATCCTGATCCAGACGGAATTCGAAATACGTGTCTTTCGGCTTATCCAACCAACGCATACGGATATAACTATCCATCTTAGCATTAAGAATCTGCGCTTGTTGCGCGGCACCGTCCCATTTAAACGTATAAATCTGCGTGCGTGTATCCAGGTCAACTTCTTCAGCAAACCATTCTGCCAGACCGTTTGGAGTGGTCAGAAAATCATAGATCAAAGAAATAGGTGAGTGGATAATAAATTCCATCACGAATTTCCCTTTCGGTTCGGGCTTTCCGTTAAGTTCTTCGATGGGTTTATCAGTAATCACGTGATGCGTGATAACTTCAGTTTTTACTACACGTTTTTCACCGGGCGCTAACTTTCCTTTTGGCTTTTTAATAGACAAATGGGAGGGAAGCTTTGGTAATTTAGATTTATCGATGGCCGGAATTTCAGGTTGTACGATGCCTTTCGCCGGTTTTTCTTTTGTTTTCGGTGCTGCAACAGGAGCTGCTTTTACTGCTTTCGGTTCAGCTTTAACTACAGGTGCCGGAACAGTTTTTTTCGCTGCCGGTTTAGCTTTCGGAGTTGGTTTTGCCGCAACAACCTTTTTTGCCGGAACAGGCTTTACCTTTGCCGGAGCGGCTTTTTTCTTCACCACCGGCTTTGCTGATTTTTTAGGAGCAGGCTTTGCAACAGGTTTACTTTTTGCAGGCTTCTTCGGCGCAGCTTTAGGCGTAGATTTTCCCTTAACTGCCTTTTTCACAGCAGTTTTGCCCGCCTTTGGTAAGGCTTTCTTCACATTACTTTTAACGCTCTTTTTCGCAACTTTCTTAGCCATTCTACTAAACTGTAGGGTGTACAATGAATTTTGGGGAAAAGTATAAAAAAAACTGAATATGACAAGTCCGGAAGTAAATAGTTTCCTAAGTAAAAATTACACGTCCGATACTGCGGATAAATAAAATACTATATTTGCGTCCGTTTTTAAGAAATCTGACGTTGAAACAAGCCCTATAACTGCTCTTTCGGGAGTGTTTGAGGCACAAAACGCAGAAATGGCGAGATAGCTCAGCTGGCTAGAGCGCAGCACTCATAATGCTGAGGTCCCGAGTTCGAGTCTCGGTCTCGCTACGAAAAAAAGCCGATAGATTCCTCTATCGGCTTTTTTTGTTACAATACACACCAAACTTTCGAAACGAATATCCTTCCTGATAGCACAACAAGTTCTTTAGTGAATCATTGTGTAACTCCTTATACACTTGCTCAAGCATTTTTACATCCAATCCCTTTTCCCCTTATCTTCACACCTCTCATGAACCGGCAAGCAACTTTTTACTCGTTTTTGCGTCTGATACACAGTATCAGTATGGTAAGAGTTGTTGCAGTAGTGTTGTTGTTTGTGCTTGGTGGCGTTCCGTCTATCAATGCACAGCAAAACCTTGCCCAAACACACCGCTTTTTTGTACGTGCAGCGGGTAGTGTGCCGCACCCGACTTCCAATAAAGCATTTCGCAGAAGTTTTGTGGGTATTTACGACTTAACCGGATCGGTTAGCTACCGAATTTTCAGTGGATTTAACGCAGGTGCGGTGTACAAGCATACACTTTGGAAAACACCGGATAATAAAGTACCGGGACTTAATCTTTACGGTCAAACGAATGCCTTCGGATTGCGTGTAGGTTATGATCACATCTTGACGGAATCGGCCGTGTTCTTTTCTTCCATCGCATTTTATTCCTCAGAAACGTATTTCTACGGTCTCGCTTGCGCACCACAAAATACCGTTGAAGAAAATATTCAAACAACCTACAACTACCGCATCATTGAAGGAGAAATGGGGTTTTATTTCTACACGGAAGGAAATTTCGCAATAGGTATGCAGGCGGCATTCGCACACACCAACTTTAATTTCGACCCGCGTAAAGTGTGCCTGGATCAACAGAAAGCCTATATCCCGTCAGACTTTGAAGGCAACCTGACGCATTTAAACATTGGCGTTACCGTTGTTTGCAGCTTCAAAAAAGCTCGAGGTAAAGAATAACACTTTTCGCTTCGCTACTCGAGCCTTCACTTTGGTAAGAAATCATTTAACTTAAAAAAACAAGAAGCTGTCCTTGTGAGACAGCTTCTTGATATTAATACTCGGACAAGATGATTATTCTTCCTTCTTGTTCTTTTTGGTTTTAGGCTTCACGACATTGATGACGATTTCTTTTTTCTCTTCATCAAAATCTACATTCACCTGATCACCTTCTGTAACACCGGATTTGATAATTTCTTCCGCCAGCGGATCTTCAATGTATTTCTGAATTGCGCGCTTCAACGGACGTGCACCGTAGTTGGCATCGTAACCTTTTTCTACAATGTAGTCTTTGGCTTTATCCGTAACATCTACATGGTAACCCAAAGTCTTGATACGACCCATTAATTTATCCAATTCGATATCGATGATTTGATGAATGTCTTCACGACTCAATGAATTGAACATGATCACATCATCAATACGATTCAGGAATTCCGGAGCAAATGCCTTTTTCAACGCACCTTCAACCACACCTTTGGCCATTTCTTCGGAGCTGTCTTTACGTGTACCTGTAGAGAAACCAACACCGGTTCCGAAATCCTTCAACTGGCGAGAACCAATATTGGAAGTCATGATGATGATGGTGTTTTTGAAATCGACCTTTCTGCCCAGGCTATCGGTTAATTGACCGTCATCCAATGTTTGCAACAACAAGTTGAATACATCCGGATGCGCTTTTTCAATTTCATCCAACAACACAACAGAGTAGGGCTTACGACGAACTTTTTCAGTCAACTGGCCACCTTCTTCATAACCAACGTATCCCGGAGGCGCCCCCACCAAGCGAGAAACGGCGAATTTCTCCATGTATTCGCTCATGTCAATACGAATCAACGCATCTTCATTGTCGAATAAATACTTCGCCAGAATTTTCGCTAACTGCGTTTTACCAACACCTGTAGGACCCAAGAAAATAAACGAACCAATCGGTTTATTCGGATCTTTCAATCCTGCTCGGTTACGTTGAATGGCCTTTACTACTTTCTGAATTGCGTCATCCTGGCCAATTACTTTGCCTTTCAGCAATTCGCTCATCTTCGCCAGTTTGTCGCCTTCGTTCTGAGAAACGCGCTGTACAGGAATACCCGTCATCATGGCCACCACTTCCGCAACGTTTTCTTCGTTTACGGTTTCACGGTGTGAACGACTTTCTTCTTCCCAAGCTTTTTTAGCAGCTTCTAACTGCTCTTGCAGCTGACGTTCTTTATCACGCAAGCGCGCAGCTTCTTCATAACGCTGGTTGCGCACCACCTGATTCTTTTCTTCTTTCACCTTCTCAATTTCCGCCTCTACATCCAAGATTTGCTTAGGAACTTTAATGTTTGTGATGTGTACGCGAGATCCGGCTTCATCCAACGCATCAATTGCTTTATCCGGCAAATGACGATCGGTGATATAACGAGAAGTCAACGTAACGCAGGCTTTGATAGCATCTTCTGTGTACGTTACGTTATGATGATCTTCGTATTTCGCTTTGATATTGTGCAAAATCTGAACAGTCTCATCAATAGAAGTCGGTTCAACCAACACCTTTTGGAATCGACGTTCTAAAGCACCATCTTTTTCAATGTACTGACGGTATTCATCCAAAGTTGTTGCACCAATGCACTGAATTTCTCCGCGTGCCAATGCAGGTTTGAACATATTGGATGCGTCCAATGAACCGGAAGCACCGCCGGCACCAATAATGGTGTGAATTTCATCGATGAAAAGAATCACATCCGGAGACTTTTCCAATTCATTCATCACCGCTTTCATACGTTCTTCAAACTGACCGCGGTATTTTGTTCCGGCTACCAAAGAAGCCAGATCCAATGAAACCACGCGCTTGTTAAACAACACACGAGAAACTTTTTTCTGAATGATGCGCAATGCTAAACCTTCTGCAATGGCCGATTTACCTACGCCAGGCTCACCGATAAGAATCGGATTGTTCTTTTTACGACGCGATAAAATTTGAGACACGCGCTCAATTTCTTTCTCACGTCCAACTATAGGGTCCAATTTTCCGTCTTCAGCAGCTTTGGTTAAATCGCGACCGAAATTGTCGAGAACAGGAGTTTTAGATTTCGAATCCGTAATTTTCTTCTGACTGGAACCGAATGTTGCGTCACCATCATCATCATCGTCTGAAGCATTCGGAAATTCAGAACGTGGGCTCGATGTGTGGTCATCTTCGTTTCCCGGTAAACCGTTTTCCAGTTCGCCTTTTACGGTGTCGTAGTCCACACCAAACTTCATTAACGATTTGGTGGCTACGCTGTCATCATCTTTCAAAATAGAAAGTAGCAGGTGCTCGGTTCCGATCACACTGCTTTTGAAAATTTTTGCTTCCAGATACGTAATTTTTAGAGCACGTTCCGCTTGTTTCACCAGCGGAATATTACCCAGATTATTATTTGTTTTACGCGCAGAACCTGCGGTTAACGCCTCAATATCTTTACGCAAATCCATCAGATTTACATTCAGCGCACGAAGCAATTTAACGGCACTTCCTTCACCTTCACGGATAATACCCAACAACAAATGTTCGGTACCGATGTAGTCGTGACCCAAACGCAAAGCCTCTTCACGGCTATACGTAATGACATCTTTCACTCTCGGGGAAAACTTCGCTTCCATAAACTATTTTTAACGTTTGTGCCACGGCACGGTTAGACTCTAAAGTTAAGCCATTCAACGGGCTTTTCAAATGTAGGTACTTGCTTTTTTTTAAAGTGTTATCAGCATGTGAATTATCCACCGATTTTTGTTAATAATTACAGGGTGTTTTTAACCCCGTTCGCGTGTGGATTTTCAGTACTTTCGACCTCCTTATATTACTATTTACACGCATACTGAATCAAACAGTGTGCTAAACTGAAAAGGTGACAAAAAGACATGGCTGAAGGCGAAAAAATTATTCCGATTAACATCGAAGAAGAAATGAAAACCGCGTACATCGATTATTCGATGTCCGTTATTGTATCGCGCGCATTACCTGATGTGCGTGATGGTTTGAAACCGGTTCACCGTCGTGTGTTATACGGAATGCTGGATCTGGGCGTAATGTCCAATCGTCCGTATAAGAAGTCGGCGAGAATAGTAGGAGAGGTGTTAGGTAAATATCACCCGCACGGCGATAGGTCGGTGTACGACACCATGGTGCGTATGGCTCAGGATTGGAGCTTGCGTTATCCGCTGGTGGATGGGCAAGGGAATTTCGGTTCCATTGATGGCGATCCTCCGGCAGCAATGCGTTACACGGAAGCTCGTTTGCGCAAAATTGCAGAAGAGATGGTGGGCGATATCGAAAAGAACACCGTTG
>CALJIF010000151.1 GCA_937974275.1 uncultured Flavobacteriales bacterium | reverse complement strand
TTCCAAGGAATGGTCACCGTCGATATAAGCAAACGCTATAGGTCCGCCGAGTTGTGAATGATTACCAAAAATGTCATCACCGGATTTATTCGAATTCCACAACTTAAAAAATTCTTGCGAGGTGAATTCAAAAGAATGCGGCAATTGATGGGGCTGAAGGAATTGCATCGCATTCATGAAAGCCGCTTTTATGTAGTGGTGATAATTGGCTTTAGTAATGCGAGTGCTTCCGTCAATGAATACTGTTTGTTGTCCTTCTTGCGTGTAACTTTCGTAAATCCATGGATCGGTGGTAAAGAATTTGGTGTCGCATTGATGTTTTTGTAATAAATACAAAATCACTGCTGCAGATAATCCACCGTAGGAGCCTATTTCAACTACGGCACCTTCTTTGGGCAAATGTTGTATCGCATGATTCATTTGAAGAATATTGCCGTTCGGTAACATGCCTTCACCGATAACCAAGGAGCGAATACGACGCAAGTAGTCGTCTTTTAGTAAAGCCTCGTTACGAAACCGGTAATTGTTGCGAAACCTGTGCCACCTTCGAAGCAGTGAATTCATACTACAATAATAATGTATTAATTGGCGATAGCTTCACGCAGGACACGTAGTTGTTTTGTTTTATCGGATTGGAAACTCCATTAAGTACAAGTCATACCCCTGAGCCCAATAGTTCGGATAAACTTCTTGCAATACAAATCCCGATTTCTCATAAAATTGAAATGCATGTTGTGAAGTACGAACTATAATACGCTTTACCGTTGGTATTGCATGTAATATTTGCATACGATGTTCCAGCAACAAACGGCCATAGCCTTTGCCCTGAAAATCCGGGTGGATCAGGTCCCAACTGATTTTTGCGGTAGTGAAGTTGTTTTCGAAATTAATGCCTCCGCAACCGATGATGTGTTGGTTAACTTCAATAACAAAGTACTGCTCTATTTCATGCTTGAGATAGTCCTCGAAATCGGAAGTTTCTTCGGGCGCGAAATAGTGCGGGGTATTCAATTGAATTAATTGCAGTAGATCACCAAGATCTCGGGTATTGAAATTGCGAATGTTCACATTGGTGGCTTCTTGATTAAGCTGGTGTTTAGATATATATAATTTCTCCAGCTATGCTATCGAGGTAGCGCTTTTTGATTCCTTTTTTAGAAACAAGATCTACTTTCCGATGAAAGTGTTTTTCCAGATATTCAGCAAGATCAATAAACTCTATTCCTACCGGTCTATAGAAGTCAACAATCAAATCAAGGTCACTGGACGCATTAAAATCATTTCGTACAGCTGAACCAAAAATGCCAATACTTTGTACATGAAACTTTGTTGTCATTTCCGGCATAAGAAATGCAAGTTTTTCTTTGATTTGATCCAACTGTTTCACGCTCTAATTTACACAAAATGTTATGATTTGTTTTATTCCGGTTGTTCACTGAGGATTATTTGGGAAACTCGATCAGCATTTGCAATAAACGCAACAAATTCTCACAAATAAATATGTCGAATTCACAGAGCTTGGCAGGAAACTTTAGCTCCCGGTCTCGGAAACCCTTGTGTGGTGCAGTTTCTTGTTTTAATCTTGTCGGCAAATCCCTGTTATGCCGATCATATTTTTCGCTTTCCCGTTTTTGTTTGTTCCGTTCATTACGGCATATTTTGCACGCAGCTCCGGACGCGATTACAAAACTTGGCTACTCATCGGTTGTTTGTTACCTGTTGTTTCGGTAATTATTCTGTTTTTCCTGCCGGAAAAGAAGGTGGAAGAATCCACAGCCGATTGATTACTTTTGTTGCTCATCTTTCTGATTATGAGCAATACATTCATTCTTTCGGAGCAATCAGGCGCTCTGCTTCATGTAACATTGAACCGCCCGGATAAATTCAACAGTTTTAATCGCGAAATGGCCATGCAGTTGTTGGCTGCATTTCATCAGGCTGCATCAACACCATCCATTCGTGCGGTGTTGCTTACCGGAACAGGTAAAGCGTTTTGCGCAGGACAAGATTTGGGCGAAGCTGTTGATCCAAGTGGTCCGGGAATTGAGCGTATTGTAAAAGAACATTATAACGCAATCATACTGGCAATTCGCAATTTGGAAAAGCCCGTAGTTTGTGCAGTAAATGGGGTGGCGGCAGGTGCAGGTGCGAATATAGCTTTGGCATGTGATGTTGTGGTTGCAGGAAAAAGCAGTTCGTTTATTCAGGCGTTTTCGAAAATCGGGTTGATTCCGGACAGTGCAGGAACTTTCTTTCTGCCTAAACTCATAGGCTTTCAGCGTGCTTCAGCTTTGATGATGCTGGGTGATAAAGTATCCGCTGATGAAGCTGCGCAGATGGGCATGATATATAAAGCGTTTGAAGATGCATCTCTTTCCGAAGAGGCTTCTAAAATTGCCAATACTCTGGCGGCGATGCCTACGCGAGGTTTATGGCTGACGAAAAAATTACTGAATGAATCTAGTGTCAATAACCTTGATCGTCAGTTGGAACGCGAAGGTCAGGAGCAAGTGATTGCTGCCGGTACGTATGATCACAAAGAAGGTGTTCAGGCATTTTTAGAAAAACGCAAACCGGAGTTTAAAGGAGAATAACATGAATTTAAATTCATCTACAACGGTTGGTATTATTGGCGCAGGAGCCATGGGAAGCGGAATTGCTCAAGTGGCGGCAACTGCAGGACATTCCGTGGTTTTGTTCGATACCGCTGAAGTGCAATTGCAAAAATCAAAAGTGGCATTGCAGGCTACACTGAATAAATTGGTGGAGAAAGGTAAATTAACTGCTTATGCTGCATCCGCGATCGCAGGGCGAATTACTTACGCTGATCAGTTGGCGAAATTTTCCTCTTGCGGATTAATTATTGAAGCAATCGTAGAAAACATCGACGTCAAGCGCAAAGTGTTTGCTGAAGTGGAACAAATAGTAAGCGCGGATACGATTTTAGCTTCCAATACATCGTCCTTGTCCATTACTTCTATAGCTGCGGCATGTAATAAACCGGAACGTTTTTTGGGAATTCATTTTTTTAATCCGGCTCCGTTGATGCCTTTGGTTGAAGTAATTCCTGGTGTTGCGACGGATGCTGTGGTGTTCGCTGATGCTCGCGCTCTAATCGATTCCTGGGGCAAGAGTACTGTTGCGTGTAAGGATACGCCGGGCTTTATCGTGAATCGTGTGGCGCGTTCGTATTACGGCGAATCCATTCGCATGTACGAAGAAGGCATTGCGGATTTTGCCACGATCGACTGGGCGATGAAAACGTTTGGCGGATTTAAAATGGGGCCGTTTGAGTTGATGGACTTTATCGGGAATGACGTGAATTATAAAGTAACGGAAACGGTGTGGGAGCAGTTTTTCTACGAACCACGATTCAAGCCTTCATTAACACAAAAACGTTTGTTTGAAGCAAACATGTTCGGCAGAAAAAGCGGTCGCGGTTACTATGACTATCGTGAAGGTGCTGTGTTGCCGCAACCAAAGCAGGATGAAGTTTTGGGTAAACGTATGTTGATGCGTGTGCTGGCTATGCTCATCAATGAAGCAGCGGATACGTTGTATTTAGGTGTTGCTTCACGCGAAGATCTCGACACGGCAATGACCAAGGGTGTCAACTACCCGAAAGGTTTGTTGAAATGGGCCGACGAAATCGGAATTCACACAATAGTGGAGCAGTTGCAAACGTTATTCGAAGAGTACGGTGAAGATCGCTATCGTCCGTGTGTGCTATTGAAACGCATGGCTGCTGCAGGACAAACTTTTTATTAACGTTATCCCTTCGTTTTTATGATGCGTGTTGTGTTGCTGTTGGTGCTGTTACATGCAACTGCTTTCTCGTTTGCGCAAACCGCATACATAGAAGGGCAGATGAATAGTAACTCGGTAACCGTTGCACGTTATTCGGCGCCACGCATCGAAGGAACACACGCACTGATCTATATTCCCTGTACGTTTGCTCAAAGTCAACTGAATTTTTCGGAATGGCCTAAAAATATGAACGAGTATGTGGTGGAGCAAGTGACGCTGGTGTATACGAAGTACCGTCAATCAGAAGATTTTAATCAGCAGCAACTCAATCGTACGCGCACACAACAACTTTTGAATAAAGGTGGTGCGGTATTGAAATCGCCGATGATTGCGTGGGAACAATGTATTCAAACCGGAGCCACATCTCCGGAAGAAGGGCGCGATTATTTTCACGGATTCGTTTTGTTAGTGCGAAAGCCCATTACTCCGGAGGATCGTAAGACGGAAATAACGTACATCGATTCGTTAACACGATTATTTCGTCCCGGTGGAAGCACTACTTTTTCCGGAAGTACAACAACATCGGGTAGTTCGGGAAGCTCAACCACAACATCTGGAGGAAGTTCTTCGGGATCTGATATACGCGTTATGGTAGGTGCAGATGGTTCACTTATCCGCATCAGTAAAAATACGCCGGAAGATAGTTTGCGTTTTATTCTTCGACCTTCTTCTCCCGGAGCGACAATTATTAATGCTCGTTATGCGGATACCTCTCGAATGTCTGTTGTTGTTACCGAGCGTTTTCAGAATCATACCCGTAAACGGTATTGGAAACTGGAAGAGCACAAGGGCGGGCCTTTTTTGCCCGTAGTTACGCATTACGATTCTGTTGTAATTACCACCACCAAACGCAATAATTTCAATAACTATATTGTTGTGGTTGATGTTACGGGAAGTATGTCCCCGTTTGCAAGTCAGGTGTTGTTGCGTATTCCCAATTTTATTAACGACAGCAATTGCAGAGGTTTTGTGTTTTTTAATGATGGTGATGAAAAAAGTGGAGGCAGAAAGGAAATCGGAAAAACGGGTGGTGTGTATTGGACAACAGCGCGGAGTTATGACAGCATCGCGCGTGTGATGCATACCTGCATGTATAACGGAACGGGCGGTGATAATCCGGAGAATGATCTGGAAGCGATCATTACAGGGTTGAATAAAATTAACCCGAACTGTGAAGTAGTTTTAATTGCTGATAATCACTCTCCGCCACGTGATTTGGCGTTATACAATAAAATCAAAAATCCTGTTCACGTGGTGTTGTGCACGGGAATTAAAACTACCAATCCTGATTATTTGTTCCTTGCTCGTGTAACAAAAGGTTCTCTTCATAATCGTGATTATGATATTTACGATTTGCATTTGTTGAAGGAAGGTGAAACGATTGCCATCGGTCCTCAAAAGTTTATTGTAAAAGACAATCACTTTGTGTTGATGCAGTAGATTTACTTGCCACTGCGGCGATTTGCACGTTCTTCTTCAAACGCTACTTCTTGTATTTTCTTTTCCCGTGCCCGGTAATTCTGTAGCGTCATGCCTTGCGGAATCAGCCATTCTCGTTTGTTTTCGGATGCCTGCATAATTTCCGTCGGTACGCGAAAGTAATCGAACCAATAACTTCCGGAGCGGTCGGCATAATGCATCACGGTACTCATGTGTTTTGTTTTTAGCCAACGCAATGTTTTTTCCGGATCAAAGAGCACAGGCATAACCTCCGTTTTGTTTTGAATAACATCTGCAGCTTCTGTGGTAAGTATCGTGAAGTAGGATTTGTCTTTTAACGTGGTAACTACGCCTCCCATCAGCATGGTGCGGTGTTGTATTACGCGCAGTAACCAGGGGCTTTGAGGTGTTCCACCGAAAAAACAATTCACCGGTACAGCACAACGTTGTTGACGTATCAATATATTCCACGGACGATTTTTTAATACACGATGCATGGGATAAAAATGCGGCGCATGAAACGGCGGCAATCCCCACACTGCATTACTACATTGTATTTTGCCGTCTTGCAATGTGAATATCGGTAAGCGCATGCCGGGGCGCGCCTGATAATAGGTTGCATAATCTGCAGGAACGGACCACAGATCTTCCCAGAATTTCGGCGCTGTTGCTATGGTATATAACGGCAACAAGTTCATGATAATCCTAAAGGTGATTGCTGATAATAACTGAGCGTGTTTCGTAAGCGTGTAGATCCTGCTTCAATGCTGCGTGTCGGCAATCGGTGCATTTCACGAACTTCAATACTCATAAAGCCGTAGTCGTTTACCGCAATACCTTTCACTACGTAGCATCCGGGCCCGCGAAAAGGAAACGCTTTAGCGGAAGGCGGGAAGTGAACCGAATCTACCCAGTTGCCGTCTTGATCGAACCAGGTGGCGAAATACATGCGCTCTCCACCGGAAGTACTCGTGTGTTTGGTGTTGATGTGATACAACAACATGGTGACTTCGCGGCGATGATTGGCTGCCAAATCTTTTGCGCGTAAAGGCAAGTCGGGAATTTCTTCGAGTAAATCAAACGGTGTACAACTTACCGTGAAGCCCAGTAATTCAAGCTCGTCGTAAGCATCTTCAAACTCGTGCGACAAAAATTGCGGCAATTGAAATTGTTGGGCTTCTACTTCAAATAAATTGGCTTCGGGTGTAGTGCGTTTATGTTCCGATAACATGAAGTGTGCATCCCAAAGCAGTGCTTTTTTCGATTGGCCCGTAAACCGAAATGCACCA
>CALJIF010000150.1 GCA_937974275.1 uncultured Flavobacteriales bacterium | reverse complement strand
CTTCCGGTAGTTTTCGTAGCACGATACCGATGTCTTGTAATTAACGGTATCCAAAGTTGCAACCGCATCATTATAGAAACGCCCGGCCAGATATCGAACGTTATCGCGCGTTAATTTCATACGTGCAGCAACAGTATCCAACGACAATGATTTCTCGAATGAACTTAACGCTGTCATACGATGACCGGACTGTGGATTAGTTCCTTCGTACTTCTTGTACATTTCTTTATAAACGAATCCACACAAGTACCAGGAATCAGGATCTTTATCGGAACCCGGTTCCTTCATGTGCAGATCAATTTCCGCGCGTGCACTATCTACTTCACCCCGCTGCAAATAAGACAATGCTGCATTATAGTGCATGAAGGTTTGCGCCTTCATTCCTGAAGCAACAACCAGCACTGTAATCAGCACGGCCAACAAACGTGATATGTATGTTTTCAACTTCATGGTTATTGCACAGGTATTGCTAAATTTTCTAATGCTGCACTTACCTTTAAACTATATTTCTCTGCATTCGTTTTATTCAACTCAAATTTCTGCTTGTTTTCCATTACCACGAAGTTGATTGCAGCACCTTGCTTGGCATAACCACTCTTCTCGGTTACCAACAATGTACTTTTTCCCTTCAGCTTTGATACGACATCACCCAAGCTAATGGTTACATCCGGAGCAATATATAATATGTTTGATTTCGCCAAGCCATCCAACGATGTAGTATTTCTTACTTCAATAGCCTGCTCACCCACTTTCTTGACCTTAGCCATATTCTGTAATTCGGTCAAGACTCCGGTATTAGAACCAAATACCGTAATAACAAAGTTGCCTTTCTTGTATTCCGCCGGCCACTCTATATAACGTGTGAAATTGTAAATAAATACAGATTTGATACGCGCATTCGTATCAGTTCCCGGATTCACCTGAAACCCGGAGACCAACGGAAAAATACATAAGAGGTATAAAATGTATTTGCGCATTCGTCTTTACCTATACAAACACAACGCCAAAGTTTTCGATTGGGGGTTTGATATAGAACTTCCAAAGATAATTATTTCGGCTAAATCGTTAAAATGTTCATTATCAACTATGGGCATTGAATAGAAATATATCCTATTAATACGGAACGGGAATTGCAAGAAGTAATTTCAGGCTATGAGAGGTATCGTGTTAAGTTTTGTATTGGTGTTGTTATTTTCCTGTCGCAGTAAAGAAAGTGCTACAGGGGAAAACGGTTCTGAAAATGCGCGTATTCGGAATAAATATGCAGGATTAATGGGCGTAAATCCTGATGATATAAAGAATGTAAAGTTGTATAAGTTTATAGACGATTGGTACGGTGCGCCATATAAATACGGAGGAAAAGCTAAAACGGGTGTGGATTGTTCGGGATTTGTAAGCCAGCTCATGGCGAATGTTTACGGGAAAACTGTTTCCGGTTCTTCCGCTTCCATTCACAAAGCATCCGAAAAGGTGAACAAAAAGAATTTACAAGAAGGTGATCTGGTATTTTTTAAAATCAGCTCAGATCAGGTTAGCCACATAGGAGTATATTTGCAAAACAATAGATTCGTTCATGCCAGCACTAAACGCGGAGTTGTAATAAATTCGTTGCAAGAAGAATATTACACGAAGTACTACTTCGCAGGTGGGCGAATTCCTTAATTGCCGCTGGCGAGATGCACAAATCCGGTGAACTTATGCACTTCGGACTGAATAGTAGTCGCGGTGATGATGTAATAATATACACCGTCGGTACACATTTTACCGTTATTGGCAATGCCGTTCCACTTTCCTTGTAAGCCATCCCATTCATACACCAATACGCCCCAACGATCATATATTTCGCAACGCAAGCCGGTTAAACCTGTCCATGTAACCTCGAAAAAGTCGTTAGTGCCATCGCCATTCGGAGTGAATATATTCGGGATAGAAATTGTTGCATCACCCAGCACTTCAATACAAGTTTGTGCTGTATCAGGGCAACCGATGGAATCTGCAACGAGCAACGTAATGCAATATGTGCCGGTATCAGGGAGTGTGTAGCAATAATCATTGGTTGAATCGACAGGTACTCCGTTAATACTCCAAATCCATTGCGCTCCACCGATGGTCAAATCCGTCATACAAATCTGACCCGGATAAAATGCTTGTTGCGTTGGTGTAGTAGCAAATTGTGCAGTAGGAAAAGTGCCTTGAGGAACAACGACGGTGTCTGTGCCTACGTTACAACCTGTTGCATCTACCACATTCACGGTGTATGATCCCGGTGCCAAGCCGGTTACTGTAGCTGTGTTGAAATTACCGGGTTGCCAGACATAAGTATACGGCGGAGTTCCTCCTGTTACGCTTGCGGTAGCGGTTCCCGAATTTGGAAAACACGTTCCTGTTGCGTTAGTATTTACTACCAAAGCTGCCTGTCCTGTTGGTGTGCAGGTTACACAAGTTGTGGTTTGATAGTACAAACCCATCATACAGAAATTAAAACAATCGGAACCGGAATTGACGTCAAATGTGGATGTTGTTTGTGCAGTTGTTAATGTTGTTGTAGGCTGATCGATAAAATTCCACCAATCTTCGGTTATCGTAAATGGTGCGCTTCCGTTCATGCTCAGCTGTGCTCCAAGTCCTTGCAAATCGGCAACAGTCATGAATGCACGTTGGTTGGTCGAGTTTGCACAAATACTCAGGTTGGTCATTGTTTGTGTTGTTGAACCACCCAAAATCACAAGAGCACCATCATAAATAGTGATATGACCTTGATACGTTGCAGAAGGATCACGATAGATAATCATGAACAACATTCCGTCAACATCATCAGTTGCTCCGGTTGGGAAGCCACTGAAGACGTAGTTACCATTGCCCGAAATTGCGGAAGAAATGTCAGTTCTGTAGGTGTGTGTGCCCGCATAACCCCAACATTTATCCTGGTCAGATCCAACCAACGACATATTATGATTGGTAGTCGCTGCACTAGGATTTGTAACGCTGATCGTAATTGGAGCACCGGTACCCGATGCATCACACCAAACAAATGCGCGCTCCACAATCATACATGCCGGCAATCCCGAAACCGTAATTGTAACCGGCTGAGGCGCTCCTGCAGGAGTAAAACGTTGACCCAACTTCTGCGAAAATGCGACGTAATTCAATCCACAAGTATCACGTTGATACACCAAACCCAAACTTGCATTACCGTCTAATGTTGCCGGACAACCGTTACACGTACCGCCGGAAGGGCCTGACTGATTTTGCTGCGCATAGAAATTGGAGCTAAGAACCAGTAACGCAAAAATGATGAGGGAGCGGATCATACGACTATTTTATTTCGTTAGAAGAAACTGTTATTGGTACTTCGTTTGCTAAACGGATCAGGAGTCATGAAACGGATCGATACTTCAAACCCTCCACGCGCACGACTTGCTGCGGACAAATCGGAGATATTGATATCGTATGTTGTTGCCACTGCCCAATTTGCAAATTCATAACGCACCATTGGAACAATTGCATCGTTGAATCGTACAAACGCACCCAACGCTACACCTGAACTTCTTCTGTTACCGGTGTATTTAGATGATTGGCCCAGCAAAAACTTGAACATCATTCCCGGAACAATTTCACGATGCGGGCCTTGTAGCGCAACATAGTAAGACGGTTCCAAAATCATGTTGGTATTCTTCAATCCAATTGCTGCATTACCATGAAAGACCAACTTCATCGGAAGTTTAGATGAATTATCTCCATAAAAACTATATGAAGGTTTATTCAAATGATGAGCAGCTACACCAATGTTGAACATTCTAGCATCAGAAGAACTTAATGTGGCATTTGGGGAACTGAATAACCATGAAATCCCGCCACCAAGATCAAAGAAATTCACATCCTGAAAATTCGTAGGTTCTCCGGAAACTAAAGCACTGTTGTATTGCAAGCCATCGTACTGATTGCCCCAGGTAAGGTTCGTGTAATTTAAGGTTCTCTGCCCGTAACCTGCGGATAAACCGGCAGACAAGAAGTTAGACGCATTCAACGTTACAATTCCCGACAAGGCCAATTGCCCCATATTAGTATTCAGGTTTACATCTCCGGCTTGATCATTGAACAAGCTGATGCCCACTCCAAGTTGTGCTTTTTTTGAATTACGTAACAACGCGAAATCAGCTGAAGCAAACAACGTTTTATACGGAGCACTCACTACACTACGCCATTGATCTTTGTAATTAATCGAAGCGCGGACGTCATGTCCCAAACCGGCTTGCGAGGGGTTATTCCAAAGTGGCGTTTCAGTAGTTTGAGAGAAGTGAATATCCTGTGCACTAAGGCTGATCCCGCACACTACAGCTGAAGCAATGATAATTGTTTTCATGTTCATGATTTTCTGTGTTTGGGATTAACGCATGATTGTTATATTTCCTCTACGAGATACAGCAGTACCATCGAGCAGTTGGCCTGTCAACACATAGGTGAATACTCCCGGTTCGCACTGTTGTCCGCGCCACTTTCCGTCCCAACCGCGCGAAGTATCCCGTGTTGAGAATACCATTTCACCCCAACGGCTATATATTTCTAATGCCACAAATTCAAAGCAACCACCATACACGAAGAGTGTATCGTTTTGTCCGTCGCCATTAGGAGAAAACGCATTCGGTACAAATATTTCTCCACATGGATTTTCAACCGAGAATGTTGTGATGATAGTATCCGCACACCCCTTAGCATTAGTGACAATTAACATTACTGAATAATTACCCGTATCCGAAGGAGTGTAAGATGGATTTTGACTTGATGATGTTGTTGATCCGAATGGTCCGGTGAATGTCCAATTCCACTGTGTAGGAGAACCCGTTGATAAGTCAAAGAAATTAATCGCTACATTGGGTTCTACACTACCCGATGGGTTTGATGAAAACAAGGCAACAGGTACTGCAAAAACCTCAATCAGTCCGGGAATTGATGCGGATCCTACACATCCGTTGGCATCTGTGCAGGTGTAATTGACGCTGTACACGCCCGGAATTTGATAACAATTGCTTGCATTGCTTTGAGAGGAAATGTTTCCATCACCAAATTGCCACGCAGAGGATACACATGAAACACTGCCGGTTGAAGTGAAGTTAACACACAACGGGGCACATCCTTCTACTACATCAGCTGACAGAGTTACAACCGGTAATGGATTTACGGTCACCGAAACACTTTGCGTATCTGCGGGAGAACCACAACCATCCGTTACAATAACAGAATAGGTAGTTGTTACTGCCGGACTGACTGTAATTGATGAGCCGCTGATATTACCCGGTATCCAGATAAATGTGTAAGTGCCGTCACCGCCAGTTGCTGTTGCGTTAACAGTCGCATTGCCACCGGCACAAACTGCAACTGCACTTCCGACAGTGGCTTGTAACGCCGGATTAACAGTAACTGTAATGGTTTGCAATGACGATGTACAACCAAGTGAATCGGTAGCACTAACAGTATAGGTGGTTGTGACGGTAGGACTTACCACATGAGGTCCCGGTCCGGTTACTGCATTGCTCCATGTGTAATTAATACTTCCTAAGCCTCCTGTAGCGTTGGCAGAAATATTAGCCTGTTGACCAACACAAATTGTTGCAGCGCCGGATGTTGTAAGTTGAACAGAAGGGCTCACAAAAACCGTAATGGTATCTGCACCCTGACAACCGGAAGCGTCAGTAACGTTCACAATGTATGTTGTAGTTGCCGAAGGAAATGCATTTGTTGAACTACTGTTCGGATTATCTAATGATGCAGCAGGACTCCAAACGTAAGTTGTACCACCCGAAGTTGATAACTGAACGGTATCACCCTGACATACTGTTACGTCATTGCCCGCAAAAATGGATAGACTTCCGGCAATGGTAACAGTAATGGAATCCTGATTAGTACATCCATTAACGTCTGTACCGGTTACAATATAAGTTGTAGTTGCTGCAGGATTCGCAATCGGGTTAGCAACTGTTGTGCTGCTCAATCCGGAAGCCGGTGTCCAGATATAAGAAGAAGCTCCGCTCGCATTAAGCTGGGCTGAACTTGTAGGACAAATTTGCACATCGTTACCGGCAGTGACAATCGGTAATGCGTTAACATTGATAGTCACAGAATCGATAGCCGAACAATTGTTTACATCAGTAACCAGTACAGTATAAGTTGTTGTATTTGAAGGATTGACAGATTGATTGGCTCCATTCGCATTAACCAGAACACCACCATTCCAAGAATATGTTAAGCCCCCTGTTGCAGTGATATTAATGGTATCACCTGAACATAAGGATTGTGAAACTCCCGCGTCTGCAATTGGTGATGCGTTTACTGTAACAGTAATTTGGTCTGTATCTGTACAACCGTTCCCATCAGTTACCGTCAAAGTATAAGTTGTTGTGCTGTTCACTGTACAGAAAGGGTTTGAAATATTCGTTGCACTGAGTCCCGTTCCCGGGGACCAAGTATATGAACCTCCTCCTGAAGCATTAAATTGAACGCTGTCATTATCGCAAATTGAAGCCGCATTACCTGCAACCGCTGTTGGATTTGGGTTCACAATTACGTTGATTGTACCCGCTTGAGAAACGCACCCGTTAACTGTTATAGTTACCGAATACGTACCTGAATTCGCAACCGGCACATTAGAAATTGTTGGATCCTCCAAAGGTGAACTGAATGAATTAGGGCCTGTCCACGAATATGTAGCACCTACAACAGTATTTGAAGTGAGATTCAATGAATTTCCTTCACACACCGGTGAATTCGCACCGGCAGTAGGTGCTGCAGGACTAGGTGTAACTGAAACCGTAATTGTTGACTGAACTGCAGGACAACCACCCACAACAACATTAAGCGTGTAGGTTCCACTGGCAGCAGGAGTAACTGAGGAAATAGACGGATCTTCCAATGGAGAAGAAAAACCGTTGGGGCCTGTCCACGAATAAGTTCCGCCAACGTATGTATTGGAATTCAAATTCAATGTACTTCCTTGACAAAGGGGACTGTTACTGGTTAAGGTAGGAGCTGATGGTCCCGGATTAACAGTAACCGAAACAGTACTAACAGTGCTGGTACATCCATTAACTGTAACAGTTAACGAATATGTTCCTGTCGCTGCCGTGGTTGCGTTACTGATTGTTGGATCTTCCAGTGGAGAATTAAAACCGTTCGGTCCGGTCCAGCTGTATGTTGCACCAACAATCGTGTTACTTGTTAAGTTCAAGGTATTACCGGCGCATATCGGACTATTGCTACTCACGGTTGGAGCTGCAGGAGTTGGTGTAACCGTTACCGTAACCTGAGAGTTGGCAGTGCATGTCCCATTTGCAACTGTAACGGTGTATGTTGTTGTTGCAGCAGGTGTTACAGTTTGACCTGCACCATTCGCGTTAACCAAAGAACCACCGTTCCAAGTATAGGTTGTTCCACCACCCGCAGTTAAATTGACGGAAGTTCCCGCACAAACACTTGCCGGAGTTGCCGATGAGGTAGGCACCGGGTTCGGATTAACAACAACACTTACTGTGCTTACCGGGCTTGTACAACCTCCAACAGTAATGGTCAATGAATATGTTCCTGTTGCTGCTGCCGTCGCATTTACAATGGTCGGATCTTCCAGTGGAGAATTAAATCCATTGGGCCCCGTCCACGCGTAGGTAGCACCAACAACTGTGTTGCTGGTAAGATTAATGGTTTGTCCGACACACAAAGGACTATTGCTACCAACTGTTGGCGCTGCAGGAGTTGGAGTAACCGTCACCGTAACTTGAGCATTTGCAGTGCAGCCACTATTTGCAACTGTTACTGTGTATGTAGTTGTGGTTGCCGGGTTAACGGATTGATTAGCTCCATTAGCATTTACTAAAGTCCCTCCGTTCCACGTATAAGTTGTTCCACCTCCTGCGCTCAGGTTCACCGTTGAGCCTGCACAAACACTGGTCGGAGTTGCGGATATGGTAGGAGTTGGGGCCGGATTTACTGTAATTACAACAGAATCACGATACCAACCGCCCGGACAAATTCCGACCCATAACGTAATAGTTGATGCTAGTGGTCCTGTATTGTAAGTTGCACCGGTCGCAATTGGAGAACCGCCGAATGGTGCATTATACCAACCAATTACTGCACCGCCTGGTAAGGTACCCGTAGTCACTGCACTAAGGTTAACTGATTGACCCGAACAAATTGAAGTACCTGTTGCGCTAATTGTCCAATTGGTTACGGTTGCATTATTTGTACCCGAACCTCCGCGCATGGCACCATTGGGCGGAAATTCCGACAGAGCGCCGGAATTTGTAGTTCCGTTGAGGCCACCATTCGTGGTGCGTGTGATTACACCAGTGGAAATGGCTATATGTCCACCACCACCACCACCGCCCGGTCCTTCGGCTTCGTTAATTGCACCTATACCACCCGGGTAAAATGCCCCGGCAGTCATTGCTTGGTTACCGCCATTCCCGCCATTGGCAGTGGCAGTAACGCCTGTGAGTGTGCCAACTGTATTAATTACTATTGTGCCACCTGCACCACCCCCTCCGGCTGCATCGCGTCCTGCGTACGAGTTAAAAGGTGCAGAACCTTGTGAGTTTGCTCCGTTATTTCCATTGGAAACAACCGAACCTGTACCGCTCAGATTACCATAACACATAATGTAAATGAGTCCACCGCCATCGCCACCAACACCACCCTGGTTTTGGTTCTGATCGCCGGCGCCACCGCCACCACCCAGGAAAAGACGACCTGTGGAATAATTGAGTGGTCGCCCGCCCAAGCCTGCCGACTGCCAGCGGCGGCCATCACCCCCCCAACCGGCAGGAGCCGGGCTGTAGTTGCTTGGCCCGGCAACAAGCGCATTAGAATTCTGGTCGGAAAAGCAATAGCCGCCACGACCGCCACCTGCAGAATTTGCGGTGGTGAGTGTGGTAAGGTAGTTGAGACCATACTGCGGGTCCAGGTTCCAAGCTGCAGTGTAGGCCCCATTTGGATCGGGAATACCCATGCCGCGCCAGTTTGCAGTAACGCCGCCATTGGCACCGCCGCCGCCGCCGCCATTATGCCCGCAACCACCGCCACCACCGTTAGCAGCTGCACCTCGGCCATAACGTCCACCCAGTGGATCATAATCGGCTTGATAGCCGGCGATGCCTTCACCTTTTTCGGCACCGTAAGTGGGATCGGTTGAGCCCATGTTATCCACACCAAAGGCTGTTACGTTTTCCAAAAGCGCTCCGCCACGGAAGCCGCGTCCCGTAGCATCAATCGTGCCGTTGAGAGTAATGTTGCCCTGTGTTTCTATTGCTACAATTCCGCCCACGGTTCCGTTCCAATCGTCCGAAGTAATGCTTGCACCGGCATTCACAGTGAGCGTAGTCCAGCGCGGCACACGTACCACCTGCGCTCGGTTTGTACCACCCGAGGAATAAGAAAATTGCAACCCGCAGTCAAGCTCTATTGAGGTTGCCGAAGGAATTGATCTTACCTGTGCAAACTCGTGACGACCACAGTTGTTGTAATTAATAATTTGTCCCCAAGATGTATCTAGTGGATTAGCAATTGTGCCATTAAGCGTACCATTCAAGTTAATACCCTGAATTTGGATAATCATAATCAGATCGCCGGGTTGGAGAGACGTGGTAAAGCGACCATTACCATTTAACGTGCTATTGGTAACACTGATAATGGTGCCTCCCGAAGCTACCGAAGCGGTTAAACCCGTATACTCATTAACGATGGTATTTGCAGCAGTGACAATGCGAGGACCATTTTTACCCTGTTGTGCGAACACACAAGTAGATAGCAACGATAATGCGACAAGTAATCGATAAATTTTCATTGGTTGGTGTGCTAGAACACGCCAAGATAAAGAAATTGCAGGTTTCTCGCAATTATGTAATTAAACCTTCAGAATTAGATTCCGGATTCTTATAGGGATGGCGATAGATAACAGTATTATCCCTCGGCTGAGTTTTTATAAACGGCTGAATCAATCGGGTGGAAAATCCACTTCTGTGGCGCACAAATGTTTGCAAATTGACAGGCTCGGCTCCAAGTGTGGATTTTATTTCAGGAGCTGTACGACCATACTCGATATGCTGCACTCCCTTGGTAATTCCATCCTGCAAGAAGTCGTACAAAATTCTTGAATACACAGGCATTCGCTTATTAACCTCATAGTCCAACCCAACAAAATGTGCTTCCAAAATTTCTCCATTCCTCCAGGAGGTTCTGAATGCAACAAGTTGTTCGTTTAAAAAATACCCGGTTAATTCAAAGTGTTCACCGAATTTATCTTTCATCAACAACCAATATTGTTGCGCTAGTGGAAGCAGTTTAAACTCAGCACGGCGGAATGTATTCAGATACAATTCATGGATTTGAGAATTGTAGTCAGCTATGTCTTGCGATGAAAAATTTATCGCTCTGATGGCATTCGTTTTTTTCATCACTGCATTCAAACGCATACGATATTTCTTTTGCAATGCACTACTGTAATCGTCCAACGAATGCCAATTGTTATGCAACTTCAGTCGCATTAAAGGATCTGTGGATACGGATACAAAATCAAATCCGGTTAGGACATCGGAAAACTGTGCCAGTCCATCCGAGGTAACTTCATAATCCCGCAATAAAGCAAAAGAAATTCTCGATTTACCCGAGCATAAACTATTTATTACTTCGCCTAATGCAGCAAACACGCGACGCTGATAACCTTGCACAACTGCGAGACCGTGCTCGCCGCTGATATAATGATTTCCACCAACAAGAACACGGATTGCATTATCATCGCAATGAAACGGCCATCCGGCTAAAAAATGACTTAACGATTTGGCTTTGCGTGCACCCAACTGAGGCTCCAGCGTGGCCCGCATTTCTAATTCGGGAACAGGAATTTCATGCAACCATGCCGCACCAACCGGAATGTCGTTATCGTAGAATAAAACTCCTTGCGATTGAATTAAAGGATGAATCGTGTTGAATGTCTGAACCCATTCCGTTGACATAAACAGATTGGCTTTACAAACTGCATTCCAGTCACGCACAGGTATCTTTGAGATATCCGGAAACAGGCTCACTTTCAACCCATGAGCAGGTTTCTTTCTTGCGGTGACTGATTTTTGTTTTAACATCATATCCTTACAACAACTGTAAGGTCGTTTTGGTGCAAAAAATATTTTAACGACTTAAAATATGAGCCAATTTCAGCAATTCCGGATCCGGCTGAATATGTTGTTTTACCGCTTCCGGAAATGGCGTATATGTAACAGCATTCTTAAGAATTCCCACCATTTCCATACTTCTTCCCTTCAACAATCCTTCTACCGCTGCAGCTCCCATTAATGAAGCATTTACTCGCTCCATGCATGTAGGCGATCCTCCGCGCTGAATGTGTCCAAGTATTGATAGTCGCGTATCAAATCCCGGGAATCTGTTTTTTATGGCATCTGCAACTTCCTTACCGCCTCCGGCATCATCACCTTCAGCCACAATGATGATCCGCGACTTTTTATCGGATCTGCTGTGTTCTAAGTTGTCCAGTAATTGCGGTAAATCATTATTGCATTCCGGAATTAATATTCCTTCTGCTCCACTTCCTATTCCACTATACAATGCAATCAAGCCGGAGTCTCGACCCATTACCTCAACGATAAAAACACGATCATGCGACTCTGCCGTATCTCTGATTTTATCAACTGCCTCAACCACTGTATTTAAGGCAGTTTCATAACCGATAGTAACATCTGTCCCGGCTAAATCATTATCAATTGTTCCCGGGCAACCCATAACCGGAATCGAGCACAATTCATGCAATGCTAATGCTCCACGAAAAGTGCCGTCGCCACCAATCGCCACAATTCCTTCGATATTTTTTTCGAGTAAATTCTTAACCGCTTGTTGCCTCCAGGTTAATTCCATGAACCTCGCACTGCGAGCCGTTTTCAAAATCGTACCGCCACGTTGAATGATATTAGCCACGGAGCCGGCCTTAAGTTCGATCATGTCATTATCGATCATCCCTTCATATCCGCGCATAATTCCGACTACATCACAACCATTGTAAATAGCAGCCCGCACCACACTTCGAATGCATGCATTCATTCCCGGAGCATCACCGCCCGAAGTAAAAACAGCTATTCTTTTCATGATTCAGCTCCTTTCAGTTTGTGAATCTTTTTTGTGCCCGAATACATCTCAAATTTCAAAAACTTACACTCCAACGGGCCGTTGAACACCGTAATTTTTCTGGATGGACGAAGCCCGATATGCTTTATACCTTCCATACTGGAAGTCACCAACCAGGCATCGTAACCGGAATATTTTTTCTTGAGTGTTGTTCCGATCGATCCATACAGTTCTTCCAGATCATCCTTATCCATGCGCTCACCATATGGCGGATTCATGATCAACACACCGCGACCTTCAGGCGGAGTCCAGGAACGAAAATCAGCATGGAATAATTTAATCATATCGTCCACGCGTGCTTCCAAAATATTTGCTTTGGCTTTACGAATTACGTTCGGAGAAATTTCAATACCGGTTAAATCAACAGGCTCTTCAGATATTCTGGAAATGGCCCCCTCCGTGATTTTTGACCATAATTCTTCATCAAAATTTTTCCACTTCGTAAATCCGAAAAACGGACGAAAAAAACCAGCGGGAATATTTGCCGCTGCCATGGCTGCTTCTATGAGTATAGTTCCGGAACCACACATAGGATCAATTAAACGCTGATGACGTTCCCATCCGGATAATTGAATTAATCCTGCAGCAAGCACTTCATTCATTGGTGCTTTGCCGGTATCTACGCGATATCCGCGCTTATGTAAAGAACTGCCCGAACTGTCTAACGACACAGTCATTTTCGTATCGGAGATGTGCACATTAATGCGCAACGTGGGTTCGTCTAAATCTACCGATGGTCGACGCCCCATGGCATCACGAAACTGATCTACAATGGCATCTTTGGTTTTTAACGCTACGTATTGACTGTGATTAAAAAAATCAGAATTCAACGTACAATCGACAGCTAACGTATCATCTGCAGTCATCCATTGCGACCAATCGATGGATCGGATAGCGTCGTACAATTCCTTTTCGTTATTTACCTCTAATTCCGCAATCGGAAAGAGAATGCGTAAAGCAGTACGAAGCATATAATTGGCCTTGTACAAGGTTCCAAGATCACCGACAAAACTTACTGCGCGATGATGTTCCTCGATTTCTCGTGCACCAATTTTGAGCAACTCGCGTGAAACGACAGGCGCCAAACCCTGCATTGTTTTGGCTACAAATCTTAAATTATCTCCTGTTGTTGTCATGTTAATGTACCATTATCCAGGCCGTTAAAACACCGGCCAAAATTGAAATAAATCGAATTGCGTTGAATTTGTGATTTTCTGACGCTTCAAATAAAATAGTAGTGCTGATGTGCAGAAATATACCGATCACCACTCCAATAATAGCGTTGTAAACCGGAGTCCATTCTTCAGTTAACGTGACTCCCGCAAAATACGTTAACAGCATACCGGCAGGGCCCATAGCAGCAAAAAGTAAGAGAATCATTGAAGCCTTCAGTTTCGTGGCACCGGCATGCATCAGAATAATCATCAGTGTAATGGCTATCGGCACGTTATGCAGGACAATTCCCGTTAAAAAAGGCGGCAGAAAACCTTCATAATCTCCTTCCAATCCAAGAGGCATTCCTTCCAGCAGCGCGTGCACACACAATCCAGTAATCATGAGCCACGGGATGCGCGCATGAGTGTGATCCTCGTGCGAATGAATATGTGCATGTCCGTGTTCTATACCTTGTGATATAAATTCCAGCAATAATTGAATTAAAAATCCGGTTAAAATCCAGATGCCCGCATGTTCTCCACCTTCTTCATACAACTCCGGAATAAGATGCAGCAAACTCAACGCAAATAAAAATGCACCGCTGTATGCTAACAATAACTTAAGCGGGGTTTTCGCAATTCGCAATACGAATACACTCCAACCGCTTAGCATAGCGGATATCAACAAAATCAGGACGTATGATAGAATCGACATAATTTATTTCTTAACTGCGATTATTATAAGTCGCGGCGAAAGATCTGCATCAAATGAACCGAGGTGGTAATCTCCAAATACTTCGGACAACTCAAAATCATTTTTTAATAATAACTTAAAATCTTCCAGTGTTAACAACCGGACAGATTCTTTAAAAACGCTGATCTTTCCGGCATCATTAATCGTAATGGTTTTAATAACACGATTATCTTCAATGGTCTTCTTCCAGTTAAAATGGACACCCTTAAATTCATCGCTGCCTTCCGGATTGTTCACTACAAGTTTCCGTACCGCATTCGCATTAAAATAATCAATGACCAATTTTCCACCCTTCTGCAATCCTAATGCGGCGGATCTTATGGCTTTATGTTCATCATGAACACTTTCAAAATAACCGAAGCTCGTAAAAAGATTGAAAATGTATCGGAAGTAGTTAATCCGAAACGGACAACGCATATCGTGAACGAAAAATTCAAGTCCATCGCGCTCCATTTTCAAGGCCTCATGAATACTGGCAGGAGATAAATCAACACCGGTTACACGCAAACCCAGATCGAACAACGCTTTAGAATGCCGTCCTTTACCACACGCTAAATCCAACACCTGTGATCCCGGCTCAGAATTTAAGTGCTTTACAAGCGCTTGAATAAATCGTTCAGCTTCTTCATGGGAACGATGTCGATAAAGCATATGATAGTACGGACTATCAAACCATTCCTCGAACCAACTATCGGAATTTTCGAATTTCACGGTGCAAAGGTACAACTAACTGTCCGAGTAGCCACTTAAGGCGCAATTTGTACCTTTACTCTCTGCTATGGCTCATTCCCCCAATTGTGCTCGTCTCTTGATTTTTTGGCTGCTGTTGTATTGCGGATTCCAAAACGCATTGGTTGCGCAGGATTTGAAATTTTACACCATTGGTGTAGATAAAGGCCTTTCTCAATCTGCCGTAAACTGTGTAATACAGGATAGACAAGGATTTATGTGGTTTGGCACACAGGATGGACTTAACCGTTACGATGGAAATAACTTCAAAATTTATAAACGAAATCCACTGGATTCGAACTCACTCTCTAACAACTTTGTGTATTGTTTGCTGCAGGACCGAAGCGGAAAGATCTGGATAGGCACTGCAGGTGGAGGGGTGAACGTTTTTGATCCGGCAACGGAACGGTTTACACATTTTAATCACTCTGATGATCGCTACTCTTTAAGTAATGATGTAGTACGCACAATTTACGAAGACTTACAAGGAACGATTTGGATTGGAACCGATGAGGGACTTAACGAGTACGATCCTAAAAACAACCGTTTCGTCAGCTATACACACAACGATAACGATCCGTATAGTTTGCCCGGCAATCGAATTTTCGACATCCGAGAGGACCGGCAAGGACGCTTATGGATAGGTACATACGGAAAAGGTATTTGTCGATTTGACAAAGCCACACGAAGATTTAGCGGTTACCAAATTACCGACTCGGACATTGACCGATTGATGCCGCAGGATGTGCGTTCTGATACAAAAAAACGTGCTCAATGCAGCAACATCAGAACATTATTGCCTGTTGGAGAAAATCAGATGTGGATTGGAACTGACGGTGGTGGAATACTTATTTTCAACACCAACACCAACACTTTTGAGCAGGTATATTACAATAGCCTTACCGGTGAGAAATCGCCGTACAACATTTCCAACTCCAGAATCTTCGATATGGAAGCAGATAACGAAGGCAACATTTGGCTGGCTGTTTATGGAATCGGCGTTGAAATTTTTCATCCTCAATCAAAAACATTTACCCACTACTTACCTAATGAGAATGATCTGTTCGCATTAAAATCTGCTGAGGCAAAATGTATTTACAAAGACAATCGTAACAATTTTTGGATTGGAACTAATGGTAAAGGTTTACACGTCTATTTCGAATCTACTTCATTAATACAACATCTGCGGCATTCGGATAGAATCGGCGTTGGAAACAACACGCTACTCAGCTCAGAGATAATGAGCATTGTTGAAGACCGTGATGGACTTTTATGGATCGGCACCTTGCATGGTGGTTTATCTACCTTAGACCGAAAAACAGGAGTTTACACGCATTATCCTGAACTTAGTACGTCCACCAATAACAGCGTTACATCGCTGATTGAAGCTACAAACGGAACTATATGGATTGGAACATACGGCGACGGTGTGATATCGTATGACAAAAAAACCGGCACCAGAAAAAAGTGGTCTACTGCTAACGACCGCATTGCAGAAGGCACAATTCTCAGTATTGCAGAAGACAAACAAACAGGTGCAATTTGGTTTGGTACATTCGGAGCCGGGCTATACAGGCTCGATCCTCAAACAGATTCACTTACACAATTCAATTCGGACAACAGTAATCTGAGCAGCAATTTTATCTATACCATATTTTACGATGTTCAGGGCAATATGTGGGTTGGAACTCGCGGTGGAGGCTTAATGCAACGCAAACGTAACGGGACAACATTTGAAATATACAAGCACGACGAAAAGCAACCGGGTACATTATCTAATAATACCGTTTACTGCATTGCCGAAGGCGATAAGCGCACCATTTGGGTGGCAACTGCTAACGGACTTAACCGTCTTAATACGGATGGAACGTTTACGGTTTGGTATGAAAACGACGGTTTACCCAGCGATAACATTTACGCCATTTTACGAGACAACAAAGGGCAATTGTGGTTAAGCCACAATAAAGGAATCACTCGATTCGACACTAAATTATCGGATAGAAATGCTTTCAGAAATTTTGGTGCTGCCACCGGTGTACAACCACTGGAATTCAACCAGGGCGCTTATTTTAAGAATAATGCCGGCGAATTGTTCTTTGGCGGACAGGGCGGCTTAAATATTATTCGTCCTGATGAATTGGAAAAAAAACGCACTCCACCACCCGTATATCTGGTTTCTTACAAGAAGTTTGGTCTTGAAGTAAAACTGGATTCCGTGATTTCTTATCGCAACGCGGTGACTGTTACGTGGAGAGATAATAACTTCCAGTTTGAAGTAGCCGCGCTCGATTATGTTGATCCCTCGAAAAATGTGTTTCAGGTAAAGCTGGAAGGATTTGATGATGAATGGGCTCCTGTTACATCCAATCGCTTTATCAGTTATACTAACCTTCCCGGAGGCACTTATACACTAAGAGTTCGTGCTGCTGACAGCAACGGCAACTGGAACGATACCGGAATCAGTTTGACCTTAACCGTTACACCACCGTGGTGGAGAACAAATTGGTTCTATGCTTTGAGTGCAATAATCATCGTTGCAGGCATCTTCATCTTCATACGATTACGTACTGCAGGAATTAAAAGGGAAAATAAAATCCTGGAACAAAAAGTAAACGAGCGTACACGCGAGTTGGCGCAGAAGAATGCGGACATCACCAGCAGTATTAAGTACGCCCGCCGCATTCAACTGGCCTTGTTACCGGAAGTTAAAGATGTTATCGCAAAGTTCTCCGATGCTTTCGTACTCTATCGTCCCAAGGATATTGTAAGCGGTGATTTTTACTGGCATGCACAACGTGATGGATGGAATTTGATAGCTGTTGCGGATTGCACTGGCCACGGTGTTCCCGGAGCATTGATGAGTATGATCGGACACAACTTACTCGAACAGATCGTAAATGAACGAGGAATAGTTTCTCCTGATGAAATTTTACTCGCCCTTAATGAAGGTGTTCGAAATGCACTGCGACAACATCAGCATGAGCAAGACACTCCCGATGGCATGGATATCGCTATTTGTGCTTTTCACAACACAAGGCCGGAATTAAAATATGCAGCCGCTTTGCGACCATTAATTATCGTTCGTAATGGAATTATCCAGAAAATTGAACCGGACAGATTCCCGATCGGAGGACACCAGGACAGTAAGGAAAAGTCGTTTAAACTAAATGTCTTACCTATTGAGCGTGGTGATTGCTTCTATTTATTCAGTGATGGTTATGCCGATCAATTTGGTGGTGACAAGGGCAAGAAGTTTATGCAGAAACGTTTATTGGAGTTGTTGCAGCAAATCAGCCACTTGTCTATGAACGAGCAATCTGTTGTATTAAGTAAGGAATTTGACAACTGGAAAGGAACCCACGAACAAATAGATGATGTACTAGTCATCGGTATTCGACAGGAATTGTCCAATTGATTTGATTTTAATAGATTTGTGTAAACCCTTTAAGTAAAAACTTACGATTTCATGAAAAGACTTGCGCTACCGATAATGCTGTTAGGATTAGCAGTACTGACGATGAATGGCTGTAAAAAAGAAGATCCGGTGGATTCCGAAACAACCACAGCCACTGACAATAGCTTATGCGAAGGCGAATTCATGCGAATTTTGCCTACAGTAAACAAGATAGCCATTGATGAGCCCGGCGTTCAACGAATTATTCCGAATTCATCAACTGCTAATATTTGCCCTGTTATAATGATTGACACGCCAAATCAGTTCCCATTAACCATGACTTTGGATTACGGCGCAGGATGTACCGATTCTATTGATGGTAAAGTGCGTAAGGGTAAAGTGCATGTGAACATGTCTGCTCCTTGGGATACTGTTGGATGTGTAATGACTGTAACATTAGACAGTTTCTTTGTAGGTGCGATTCATTTTATGGGCACGATTACCTACACACGCACTGCACAGAACCGTTACACCATGGATATTAACAATGGACATTGCCACCGCGCAGGTGCAACACCTTGGGATATTTTCTGGAATGCGAGCCGCACCATTGATTGGGTAAGCGGGTCTACCAATTCTCAGGATAATCAGGTTGTACAAATTAGCGGTTCCAACAGCGGTATCGACAGAAATGGTTTACGCTGGACATCTACGATCACATCTCCATTGGTTCGCGAACTCAATTGTACCTGGATCAACAAAGGAACGATAGTAATTACTCCTGAAGGTAAGCCTGAACGTAAAGTTGATTTTGGTGATGGCACCTGCGACAACAAAGGAACTATCACAATTGAAGGCAATTCTTTCGAATTCACTATGAACTAAAATAT
>CALJIF010000149.1 GCA_937974275.1 uncultured Flavobacteriales bacterium | reverse complement strand
TTTTAATTGCGGATTGAAATCGTACCGTCATGATGTGGTGAAAAGCATCGAAGTATACGGCGAAATGCACCGTTACATACCTGTAATTGCAAAGCGAGCAGGGTTTACCAAGATAGGTGAGAAGTCGGTTGCGCATCAGGCCAGAAAATACGGTACCACCAAATTCGGGTTAGAACGATTCATAAATGGTTTTCTGGATTTGTTATCCATTTCCTTCGTAACCAAATTCGGTCGTCGTCCAATGCATTTCTTTGGTTTGATTGGCACGTTGATGTTCATGATCGGATTCTTCGCAGCGGCTTATCTCGGAATCGAGAAGTTGTGGGTGGTTTACGTTTCCAAAGGAATTGCGCCACGTGTAACGGACAGTGCGTGGTTCTACATCAGTTTAACTACCATGATTATCGGAACTCAACTTTTCCTGGCCGGTTTTCTTGCCGAACTGATTGCGCGTAACTCTGCAGATCGCAATAATTACCTGATTGAAAAAAGAATCGGAGAAGGAATCGGGTAAATAAGCACTAAGCTTGCGCTACTTATTTCACCGGAACTTCGTACTTCTGTTTCAGGAAATTCCCTATTTCATTTTCTGTTTGTTTCATCTTCGAATGAAATGCAACAAAATACACGATTAATGGAATGAGAAAGCCTAAGAGCACCAAACTCAGCACGAAAATCAACATTTGATACATTTCCGGAAAATTGGCATTAACGGTCAATTTTTTCTTGCCAATTAGAATACTGCAACCGTTCCAAGAATGTTTTTTACAAATCAGCAGGTTCTTGCTCCTGTATTTGAATTGATATTCAGGGAAATTTCGCTGTAGATCCTGCATCACCTGTTCCGGCGACACGCTGTTTTCTGCAATGTTAAAGCGCATAAGGGTTTGTTTTTATGCAATTTAAACCAAAATAGTTGCCCAACAAGAAATTATTCATTTCTACGTTACTTATTTAAATTAACGGATTATGCCCTTGGAACGCTTTTTGATTCCCTATCTATAACCGTTTAATATCTTATACCTTTGTACTATGATTATTGTATCCCCACTTCGTGTATTGATTACTGTAGTTTGTGCTGCAGCCGGTGTTCTGTCATTATCTGCTCAAGTTCCTGCAGGCGATTATCCTAATGCGGTAAATGCTCAGGGAAAAAAGCAAGGTAAATGGAAGAAACTCGATGAGCAAGGGACAGTTATCTATGTTGGACAATTTGAGAATGATATTCCTGTTGGGTTGTTCACTTATTTCGACAATCAAGCTCGCAAGATGACTGAAATGGATTTTCGAAATAATGGTAAAATAGCCTATTGCAAAATGTATCATGTTAACGGGAAGCTGGAAGCACAAGGGAAATACGTTGGGCAACAGAAGGACAGTACGTGGTTGTTCTATAACATGGACGGAATGCTGATTTCCGAAGAAGGTTATAAGCTGGGAAAGAAAGAAGGACGTTCAGTAGTTTACCATGCGGGAACCAAACAAGTTGCAGAAGAAAAGACCTATAAAAACGGTTTGGAAGAAGGGAAATGGGTTCAGTATTTCGCGGATGGAAAATTAAAAGCAGAAGGAACCTATGTTGCGGGAAACATGGAAGGACGTGCAACCTGGTATTACCCGGACGGAAGAATCAACATTATGGGTAATTATCAGCACGCGGTTAAGCATGGTGTGTGGATGTATTATAACGCTGATGGTTCTGTGAAGGGCAAAGAGGTGTGGGAGTTGGGCAAATTAAAAAGTCAGGAGCAATTGATAAAGCCGGAAGATGTTAACGTGATCAAAGAACAACAGCAAGATCCGCAACACAATCCGGGAGGAGGAAATTAAAGTGAGCAATAAAGGAAAAGTGCTGGTAGCCATGAGCGGCGGAATTGATAGTTCCGTTACTGCTTTGATGTTACACGAGCAAGGATATGAAGTTATCGGTATTACCATGAAAACATGGGATTACGCGACTTCAGGAGGAGGAAAAAAGGAAACAGGTTGTTGCAGTCTGGATTCTATCAACGATGCACGCATACTGGCGGTGAACTTGGGGTTCCCGCATTACATACTTGATATTCGTTCGGAGTTCGGCGATTTTATCATCAATAATTTTGTGGACGAATATCTGGCCGGACGTACTCCAAATCCTTGCGTGTTGTGCAATACACACATTAAATGGGACGCGTTGTTAAAACGTGCCGATCAATTGGAATGTGAATTTATCGCTACGGGACATTACGCGCAGGTGCGCCACGAAAATGGGCGTTATGTGATATCCAAAGGATTGGATGAAGCAAAAGATCAATCGTATGTATTGTGGGGTTTATCGCAGGAAAGTTTAAAGCGCACCATTTTTCCATTGGGCGGTTATCGTAAACAACAAATTCGCCAAATGGCTGCTGATGCCGGTTATCAGGAATTGGCCAACAAAAGCGAGAGCTACGAAATTTGCTTTGTTCCTGATAACGATTATCGGGCTTTTCTAAAGCGTCGCAATCCGGAATTGGAAGCTAAAGTAGATGGCGGAAATTTTGTTTTGCCGGATGGCACTGTTGTGGGTAAACACCGTGGTTATCCGTTTTACACCATTGGTCAGCGCAAAGGATTGGAAATTGCATTAGGACAACCGATGTTCGTTACACAAATTGATCCTGAAACAAACACAGTTGTTATCGGCACCAAAGAAGACCTGGAAAAGCAGGAAATGTTTATTCGCGATTACAACCTGGTAAAGTATGCGCAGCTTCCTGAAAATTTTGAAGCATTAACCAAGATTCGTTATAAAGATCCGGGAACTGTAGCTACGATTAATACTGAAGGCAATCGATTGAAAGCCTTATTCCATGCACCTGTTATGGGTGTCGCTCCGGGACAATCCGCAGTGTTTTACGAAGGAAACGATTTGGTGGGTGGTGGATTTATTGATCGACCTCAGCCGATTAACGTGCATCACAATTGATTTCACACATGGTTTGTTGTAACTTCGATACATGATTCGAAGTGCACTAGTGTTTCTTTTTACAGGCATTTTATTTACTTCTTGCGAAAAGGATCAGCCCGTACCCACTGATCCGGGATATGATTATTTCCCGAATGAGTTAGGACATTATTGCATTTACGATGTCGATTCAACTGTGTACGATGACTTTTCCGGTGACACGGTGTATTATCATTATCAGGTGAAAGAAGTTGTTGAATCTTACTTCACGGATAATGAAGGTCGAACTGCCATGCGCATCGAACGTTATCGTCGCGATTACAATGATTCTATTTCTATCAGCAGTGTGCCGTGGCATTTGAGCCGTGTTTGGTCGTTTACGCGTACGAGTGAACGCGCTGAAAAGATGGAGGAAAATGTGCGCTATGTGCGCTTGACTTTCCCTGTGAAGTTAGACGAACGCTGGAATGGCAATGCGTTGAACAATCAACAAGAATGGAATTACAAATACATTGCAACAGATGTTCCGTATAGTTTGAACAACATGAATTTTGATTCAACGGTGGTCGTTCAACAACTTCTTCGTGTTAACGGACTCGAACATCGCGAATATGTGGAGCGCTATGCAAAGCACGTTGGACTGATTGAAAAGACTGTGATTGATGTGAAAGACAATACGGTCAATTTATCTGTTCCCATTTTGGATCGCATCGAAAGCGGTGTAATTTATTCCATTCGCTTAATTGAATATCGTCAATAGAAGATTTATGAAAACATATGCGCGGTTATTAATTGTTTCCGCTATTCTGATTTCCGGAGTGGTTGTTGCGCAAAGTCCTGTAAAGTATTGGATTCAATTCACCGATAAAGGCAATAATCCGTATTCGCTTTCCAATCCTTCCGCTTATTTATCAGCAGATGCCATTCAGCGCCGGACGAATTTCAACATTGCCTTGGATTCAGCGGATTTACCGGTAACTCCAAGTTACATTACCGCTGTAGCGCAAACCGGCGTTACGGTTCGTGCGGTATCGAAATGGTTAAACGGAGTTGTAATAATTACATCGGACACCGCTGCATTAAACCAAATCAATCAATTGCCATTTGTGCAGGCTGTAAATACGGTTGGTTTGAGAACTTCAACAACTACAAGCGACAAGTTTGCAGATGAAACGTTTGAAGAACTTCAGCCGGAAACAGATCGTAATGCGACAGTTCATACTACGATGCTGAATTACGGTCAGTCCTACAATCAGGCAGAAATGATTGGTGCGGTTTGTTTGCACAATAGTGGTTACAAAGGACAAGGAATGGTCATCGCTGTTATTGATGCCGGATTTTGGGGTGTAGATACGATGCGTGTTTTCGATTCGTTATGGGCCAACAACAGAATATTAGGCACACGAGATTTTGTAACCGGCGATACCATGGTGTTTGAAGACAATACACACGGCATGATGGTACTTTCATGTATGGGCGGTTATCTCGACGGGCAGCTTGTTGGAACAGCGCCTGAAGCGTCCTATTGGTTGTTGCGAAGTGAAGAAGCGGCAACAGAATATATCGTGGAAGAATATTTTTGGGCAGCAGCAGCTGAGTTTGCCGATAGTGTAGGAGCTGATTTGATTAACTCATCATTGGGTTACACCACATTCGATGATCCTGCACAAAATCACACCTACCAGGACATGAACGGCAATGTGACACCATGTTCACGTGCAGCTGATTTCGCGGCTTCCAGAGGATTACTGGTATGTAACAGCGCAGGAAATTCAGGGTCCAATTCATGGTTTTACATTGGTGCACCTGCTGATGCCGATAGTATTCTTGCAGTTGGTGCAGTAGATGCTTCGGAGCAATATGCTTCATTCAGTTCTCGTGGACCTTCTTCCGATGGGCAAGTGAAGCCGGAATGTGCCGCTCAGGGACAAGCTACTATTGTTGCCAATCCGACTAATGGCGGTGTAATGGGAGGGAACGGCACTTCTTTCGCTTCGCCGGTATTGTGTGGTGCTGTGGCTTGTTTGTGGCAGGCTCATCCGAATTTAACGAACATGGATATTCGAGAAGCGGTGTTGTTGAGCAGTCATCTTTTCTTCAATCCGGATACGTACATGGGATTCGGAATTCCCGATTTGTGTGCGGCCAACTTAACTCTGGACGCATCACCGGTTGCAAATGCTGAGAATGATGTGTTATACGACGTTCAACCCAATCCTTTTACTGCAGATTTTTCGTTCAGCTATTATTCGTTGTACAACAAAGATGTTACTGTGCGCTTAACAGATATTACAGGACGTGTAGTGTTAGAGCAGACCATGCAAGCCGCAGGTTCTTCCGTAAATCGGTTTGTGATAAACACCAACGGCATTGCTGAAGGCGTTTATACACTTTCGGTAATCAGTTTCGATCAAGTGCTTTCCGAAAAAATCATCAAGCAGTAATTACGCTGCTTTGTGCTCTTTAAAAATTCTGTTCAGCCAGCGCAACATCAGAAAAATGGCTACTGCAGCTAATATCAGCAGCACAAAATTTACCAGAAAGTAATACGTTTTGTTATCGTACTTGTCCCACATCGTAGCAAGAATTCCCGATAGCTTGTTGCCTATAGAAGTTGATAAAAACCATCCACCCATCATCAACGCTGTTAATCGTGCCGGACTCAATTTGGAAACTAAGCTCAATCCCATTGGGCTCAGGAATAACTCACCAACAGTAATCACACCATACGACGCAATCAGCCACCACGGACTTGCTTTCTCCGCACCATTATGACAATAAGCTACAGCACCCACCATTACAAGAGTGGATAAAGCACTCACAACAAGTCCCCAGCCAATTTTGGCAGGCGTTGTAGGTTCTTTACCTCGCTTACGCAAGAACACAAAAAACATGACCACGAGCGGCGTAAGTACAACTACCCAAAACGGATTCACGGACTGGAACAACTCCGTGCTGATAAGCGGAAGTTTTTCTCCTTCCGGAGGTCGCTGTGCTAGTGGAACATTTTTAAAATAATCCGGTGTGCCGATAGCTTTAATGGGCTTTCCGTTTTCATCTTTTATTTTTCGGAATTTTTCATCGGTAAGCATCACTG
>CALJIF010000148.1 GCA_937974275.1 uncultured Flavobacteriales bacterium | reverse complement strand
ATAATTCAAACCCGCATTTTTTTTTTTTTTTCATGTCATGCATGGTAATTTGAACGGAATCGCCTTTCGGATAAATTTCATCAAACGTGGTGTAAATATTCGTCACCCGAATATCTTCGAAATCCATTCCCCGATCCTTGTCGTTCCACCGCGTATCGATATACGCCACGGTACAGTTTTCAAGACGAACTTGCCCGATATTCACATCCCATGGCGAGCCGGAATCTGTTTTTGTTGTATCACCTGAATCAAAATAGCGGACGATAAATTTGAAATTCAAACCTCGTTCGCCTTTGTATTTCTTAAGTTTCACAACTGCATCTTGCAGAACCACATCATCAACACTCAAATGTTGTTTACTGTAGCTAAAACCACTCATGTCAACTTTAATCTTTCCGGCATTGAGTAGTGTGTCCTGATGTAAATCCTGAATATAAACGCCTTCCAGCACAGCGTAGGTGAACAATTCAATATCCACGCCTTTAACGGTAATGGTCGTTTTTAATTCACCGGATAAATAATTGGCAATTTTACCTGCTGCCCATGTTTGTCCGCCCGGAGTTCGCAGGATGAGGTAAGCCACCAGCAAAAGAAATATCAGCGTACCGAGGGTCCAGCCCAAAACACGGAGACTCTTTTTGATAATTTTGCGACTTAATTCGCGGATTGCCGACATTCGCACAAATTTAACGATAATGGCCCTGATTCTGGGGATTGAATCTTCCTGTGATGAAACTGCAGCTGCCGTTGTAAAAGACGGCAAATTGCTTGCCAATATTGTGGCCGGCCAAGACGTGCACCAAAAGTGGGGTGGCGTTATTCCCGAATTAGCCTCAAGAGCGCATCAGCAGCAGATTGTACCCGTTGTTCATGCGGCTTTGAAACAAGCAGGAGTAGATGCCCGAGAAATTGACGCCGTAGCCGTAACACGAGGACCCGGACTGTTGGGCGCATTGCTGGTGGGACTCACATTTTCCAAGGCATTTGCCAAAGCGCTGGGAATTCCGTTAATTGAAATCAATCATATGCAGGCACACATGCTTGCGCACTTTTTAACGGAAACTCCACCCGCATTTCCCTATTTGTCATTAACAGTTTCCGGAGGACACACGCAGCTGGTGATTGTACACGACACCAATAGATTCGAGGAAATTGGCGCTACTGTTGATGATGCAGCCGGAGAAGCATTTGATAAAACCGCCAAAATACTTGGACTGCCATACCCCGGAGGTCCGTTAATCGATAAATACGCTGAATTGGGAAATCCGAAGGCATTTAAATTTCCGGATGCACGCGAAGACCAACTGAACTTTAGTTTTAGCGGATTGAAAACTGCAGTGTTGTATTTTATACAGGCTCAACAAAAATCAAATCCGAATTTTGTCGAAGAACATTTGAATGATTTGTGTGCTTCTATTCGATATACGATCGTTCAGTCGTTGTTGAAACGGGTTAAAGCAGCATCGCATCAAACCGGAATAAAAAATATTGCTATTGCCGGCGGAGTTTCTGCCAACAAAGGACTGCGAGCAGCTCTAACCGAAGAAGCAATAGTTCAAAACTGGAAATTATATATTCCTCCATTTGAATATTGTACGGACAATGCTGCAATGATAGCCATTAACGGATATTTCAAATATTTGAAAAAAGATTTCGCATCATTTGATTGCGCCCCTCAACCCCGCTATTCCGTATGAGTCTGTTAAAAGGCATTCGCAGCACATTTGGTCCGCTTTTTCAGGCACCGGAAGGAGCTGATGGCAAGTTTCATCGTAAAGCAATTTTGCTTTTTATTTGGGCCGCTGTTGCGTTAACGTCCATTCGGTATATAGGTAGTTCCGATTTGGTACTGCGATTTTTTTCAGGATCAGATAGCGCAATTGCTCAACACTTCCGTTATTATTTCGGAATGGAATCGCCTAACGCCCGATTTTTTGAATTGTTATGGTGGAGTTCAGTCATCATCACAGTTTATGCGGTCATTCCGTACCTAATTATCAAGTTTGTTTGGAAAGAACAGCTGCGAGATTACGGATTAAACATAAGCGGAATGCGCTATGGCTGGGGATTGTATCTGGTTTTATTTCTCGTCATGATTCCGTTAGTCATTTATTTCGCAGGAACACCGGGATTTCAGGCGCGATATCCGTTCTACAAACCCGCGCCGGGAGAGGCTTTGTGGCCCTGGTTCATCCTATGGCAAGTAGTATATTTTATTCAGTTTGGAGCATTAGAATTCTTCTTTCGCGGATTTATCACTTTGGGCTTATATCCAAAACTGGGCATTTATGCGGTTTATGTCATGATGATCCCGTATTGTATGATACATTTCGGGAAACCATTACCCGAAACTATCGGAGCCATACTTGCAGGTTTAGCTTTAGGAGCATTGAGTATCAAAAGCAGATCAGTATATTGGGGGGTTGCAATACATTATGCAGTTGCGATAACCATGGATCTTGGCGCGTTATACCGATCAGGATTTTTTAATAATTAATTAAAATTATACAATATGAAAAAAGTAATTACCAGCACCGGAGCTCCTGCTCCCATCGGCCCATATTCTCATGCAGTGCTAACCGGAAATATGCTGTTTATTTCGGGACAAGTTGGAAAACACCCTGAAACCGGCGCCATTCACAACGAAAATATTGAAGCAGAAACAACTCGTGTAATGGAAAACTTAAAAGCCATTCTGAATGAAGCCGGCATGGACTTTTCGAATGTGGTTAAAACAACCATTTTTTTAACTGATCTGAACAATTTCTCCAAAGTAAATGCGGTTTACGGATCTTATTTCACTGCTGATTTTCCGGCACGTGAAACCGTTCAGGTCTCCAGATTACCGCTGGATGTGAACGTGGAAATTTCCATGATTGCGGCGAAATAAACGATGTGCGGAATTGCGGGCACGATGAGTTTGAAGGGCGAATTAAACCTGCCCGAATCGCGCGTACCCGAAACTTTGCAAGCATTGAGACATCGGGGGCCTGATGGATCCGGACATTGGAAGAACACTACTATTGCACTTTTTCATTCCCGACTATCCATCATAGATGTGGACCCTCGTTCCTCACAACCCATGTGGAACAAAGAATGTAGTGCTGTTATCGTATTTAACGGTGAAATTTTCAATTACCGTGAATTGCAACAACAGTATAATATTCAGTGTTCGACGCAAAGTGACACGGAAATTATATTGTACTTGCTCGATCGTTTCCCGGCAGAAGAAGTACTTCCGCAGCTTACAGGGTTTTTCGCGTTGGCGTATTATCGGGTTAAGGAAAATGAACTGCTATTAGCCAGAGATCGTTACGGAGAAAAACCGTTATATGTTTTTGAAGACGATAACACGATTAGTTTTGCCTCTGAGCCGGAAGCATTGATTCGGATGGGAATGAAAGCAGCATTAAACCATGAAGTGTTGTATCATTTTCTACATTTCAATTATGTACCGGCGAACTTATCCTTGTATAAAGGCGTGACACAATTAGCTCCGGGACAATTGTTGCGTGTTAAGCATGACGATGTCAATAGAAATGAATGGTACACGCTACCTAAACCTTCAGCATCTATAACAAACATTCATGGTGCCACAACCGAATTGCACAGCTTAATGGAAAGTGCGGTTCGTTCTCGCATGGTTGCTGATGTACCTATCGGAGGTTTTTTAAGCGGGGGAATCGATTCATCTATTGTTTGTGCTTTGGCAGTTCGCGAAAATAAAAGCTTTCGAACGTTTTCCATCGGATTCAGCGATGCCTCCTATTTTGACGAAAGCAGTTACGCAGAAGAAGTAGCGGAACATATTGGTGCAGCGCATACCACATACAAAATTTCAAGTCGCGATATCTTGGACAGTATCGAACCATTACTACAGCATCAAAGTGAACCTTTCGCCGACTCTTCTGCATTAGCAGTTAATGTGTTGTGCAAATCGGCTCAGCGTGAAATTAAAGTAGCGTTAACCGGAGATGGCGCAGATGAACTTTTCGGCGGATACAACAAGCATACAGCAGAATTCAGATTAAGAAATAATACGTTGTGGAATGCTGCTGTTAGTGCGGGCGCGCCATTACTCGGTATTATTCCCGCTTCACGCGCATCAGCAACAGGCAACATCGTACGGAAGCTCCGGAAATACAAAGAAGGATTACAACTCAATGCAAACGATCGCTATTACCGTTGGGCCGGTTTTACTAATAAATCAGATCTCGTTAAGTTGTTGCGTCCTGATTTTGTTATCGATGAAGCAGCAATTGAATCAATTCGAATAAGTATTTCCGACAAAGTAGAAAGTTTCAACGATGTGTTGTATAACGACATCAGAACCGTATTACCGGGCGATATGCTGGTAAAAGGAGATCGAATGAGTATGCTGAACGGATTGGAAATTCGTTCACCCTTCCTAGACCATCGCATCGTAGAATACGCATTACGATGTCATGAACAGCTCAAGAATAATGGTAATAAAGGTAAACTCCTGTTGCGCGAAGCTTTTAAAAACGAACTCCCCTCCTCAGTTTTCGAACGTCCTAAAAAAGGTTTTGAAGTGCCGCTGCAACAATGGCTTCGATACGATTTGCGCCACCTGACAGAGCGTTATTTAAATCAGGATTTTTTGGAAAATCAATGTATTTTTCAAAATACTGAAGTTCAGGCCTTGCTAAAACAACTTCATTCCAACAATCCGGGTGATGCAGCTGCTCGCGTTTGGGGATTACTGACGTTTAACTGCTGGTACGCAAAATATCTGATGTAAGATGACTAAAGTATTGCGCATCATCAATCGGTTTAATTTGGGTGGACCAACATACAATGTGGCTTACCTCGCCAAGTACATGGCTCCGGAATACGAAACAATTCTTGCCGGCGGTGAAAAAGATACATCTGAAGCCAGCAGCGATTATATCGTAAAGCAACTTGATCTTCATCCGGTAGTTATTGCAGAAATGCGCCGCTCCATTAATCCTTTCAACGATTATAAAGCGTACAAAAAAATCAAAGCTTTGATCAAAGAGCATCGGCCCGATATTGTACACACACATGCTTCAAAGTCAGGTGCATTAGGACGTTTAGCCGCTTATCATTGTAAAGTTCCTGTCATTGTACATACGTTTCATGGGCATGTATTTCATTCATATTTTAACCCACTTGTAACCCGTGTTTTTAAAATAATTGAACGTTACCTGGCCAATCGAAGTCATGCCATTATTGCAATAAGCGAGCTTCAAAAACAAGAACTGGTGAACGAACATCACATTTGCAGCGAAGAAAAGGTTCATGTGATTCCTCTGGGTTTCGATCTGGAACGCTTCTATACTAATATCGATCATAAACGAACCGAGTTTCGTAAAGCATGGAATATTGAGGCCAATGAACTGGTAGTAATGATCATCGGGCGTTTGGTTCCTATAAAAAATCACGAGCTCTTTTTGCGTGGGGTGGCCCAAGTCAAGCAGAAATGTGGAGTCGCTTTTAGAGCTGTTATTGTAGGTGACGGCGAATCACGTGGGTCTTTGGAAAAAATTTGTGAAGAATTACAGCTCTCGTATTCAGGTTCCGGAGCTGCACGAACTGAAGTACTTTTCACGTCCTGGATTCGTGAAGCAGATGTTGCACTTGCCGGTGCAGATATAGTTTGCTTAACTTCCTGGAACGAAGGAACTCCGGTAAGTTTAATTGAAGCACAGGCAGCCGGCAAACCAATTGTCACCACTGCAGTAGGCGGCGTTGAGAATGTTGTTATTCCTAATGAAACAGCGTTCTGTGTAACACCGGGCGACACGAATCAATTCTCAGCTCAGTTGGAAAAGTTGGTGGTATCCTCTGATTTACGCGCGCGTTTGGCCATGAAAGGACGGGAACATGTTATGAAAAAGTTTCACTATACCCGTTTGGTGAACGACATGAAAAGCCTGTATGAGCGACTATTATCGCACCGGAAGCGCTAAAAATGCTATCTTTGACTGTTATAGCAGACTACCTAACAGTCCTTTATGAGAAACTTTTGGAAGAAATGGTGGAGCATATTGCCCGTTTTGGCTGTGCTTTTAACTATGAATTCATGCGGTGTATTGAATCAGAACATCATGTTACGTACACCGAAAGAATATCAATTTGATCCGTTACCCGCTGATAGTGCATTGGCAAAAGAATACAAATTGTCGCCCAATGATGTCATCGAATTGCGTCTTTTTGCGAATGATGGTTTTAAAATGATTGACATCATTTCATCAGGAGGAAGTAACAATACGGGAACTAACCTGATGTTACGTAACGGTTTGGAATATACACTGGATCAGGCAGGAATCTGTAAATTACCTATTGTTGGAAATGTCGTTCTTTCCGGAATGACATTACGTGAAGCGGAAAAACATTTGGAAGATCGCTACTCGGAATTTTATGTTAAACCGTTTGTTATTCTTCAGGTAATTAATCGACGAGTAATTGTTTTCCCCGGTGAAGCAGGAACTGCACGTGTTATTAATCTTGTAAATAACAATACAACGGTTATCGAAGCATTGGCTTTAGCAGGAGGAATTAGCGCTAACGGTAAGGCGCAGAATATTAAACTTATTCGTCAGACCAACGACCCGAACAAACCGTACATCTACAAATTGGATCTTTCCAAAATTGACGGCATAAAACAAGGTAACATGGTTGTTCAAACAAACGACATCATTTATGTGGAGCCTCGTAAACGCTATGCATCGCAGACATTACGAGAAGTAACACCGGTTTTGTCCTTGCTGACCAGTATGATCACCTTCTACTTCCTCGTGCAGCGCTTCTAGAACTATGTTGCAAGCCCAACTAACCGACAAAAACGAAAACCTCGAACGGTACAAACAACGTCTGACTAATTTCAGCGGTGAGTTTGAATTGGGGTTATTTCTCTTTGTCGCTAAGCGCTCTTTGATTTGGGTGTTTCTTTTTCTGGCGATAGCGTTGGGCGGAATTTGGTTGTACCTACGATATGCACAAACCATTTACGAATCGAGCGCTGTAATTCAAATCAACACTGAAAATAATGCCCGCATGCTCAATGTTGACATGATGGGCATGGACGATCAAAACAATCTTGCTGCTGCAATCGAAATGATTCGTTCACAGGAGTTCATGAAACGCGTTTTGACGAAGTTGCCGTTACAAGTAAGTTATTACGCGGAAGGGACGATTAAAACCAACGAGCATTACAAGTCGTCCCCGTATACGGTGAACTTTACTATTAAAGACCTTGCTATTCATAACGTTCCCATTACTATTGAGTTTAACGCGCAACGTAATGGTGGACGTGTTGAATACATGATGGGCGGCGCATTAAGTGCATCTAACTTTGAGTTTAACAAGTGGGTAGAATTGCCGCATGCATCTATCCTGATTAGCGTGGATAATGCCCGATTAAATCAAATGCTCGATGCTGATGGAGGAAATAATGCGTACTACTTCACCTTGAACAATCAGGAAGACATCGTTACACGCTACACGCCATTAATGAACGTCGTTTTGTTAAATGATGCGGCCAAAACTTTAAAGCTTTCATTTACTGATCAGAATGCATTGAAGGCATATGATATTGTTAGTATTGCGGCTCAGGAATTCATTGAGTACGACATCGAAAAGCGAAGTGAAAGTTCCAAGAAGTCGTTGGCGTTTATCAATGATCAACTGGCTTCCGTAACAAATCAGTTGCACATGTCAGAAGATTCCATGAATCGTTTTAAAGAACAGCATAACATCATGGATAATGATCAGTTGAACCTTTTCAATTTGAATCGCTTTGGTTCTATTGAAGATCAGCTGACCGTAGTTGAATTGGAAACAACTGTTTTAGCTGAAATTAAGAACCGCCTTGCTGATAAGAATGTCGATGTAAAATCTATTTTGTCCCTTGTATCGGGAACTCAGAGTGCGTCCAGCCTCACAATTCCGTTAAACAATTTATACGGCCTAATATCAGAACGTGATGTCGCTTTGTATTCCGTTACACCCAATAGTGAAGTTATTCGCGCATTGAATTTCCAGATTGAAACACAGAAAAGCATCATTATCGCCAGTGTAAATTCATTACTGGATCAATCGTTGATTCGTAAAAAGGCACTTCAGGATAAGTTGACGGAATATGGCGGAAAAATTCCTGCCGAAGATCAAAAGTTGGTAGAATTTCAGGGATTGAAGCGCCTGTATGCAGTAAATGAAAAGTTTTATAACATACTGTTAGAGCGCAAAACAGAGTTAGCTATTGCAGATGCCGGCTTCACTGCGAAGCATTTGATTTTAGAAAAAGCGCGTGTTCCACAAACGCCAATTAGTCCCAATAAGAAAACAACCTTATTCACTGCGCTATCCATAGCATTCCTCCTCAGTTTAATTGTCATCATTGTTCGTTACCTTTTGCACGATACGATTAATTCTTTGAATGAAATCATGAAGCACACACAAGCTTCTATCAGCGCTCTTGGTATTATTCCTAAATACAAAAACATTGTCCCGGTATCACAATTGTTGGTTGACAAAAACCCTAAATCACTGATTGCTGAAGCATTTCGTTCATTGCGCACTAACCTGCAATTTATATCAAGTACTCCCGGACCTAAAGTGATGGCCATTACATCCACTATTTCCGGTGAAGGAAAAACTTTCGTTGCAATTAACCTGGCAGGAATTATTGCTTACTCCGGTAAGAAAGTAATTATCCTCGATCTGGACATGCGTAAACCTAAAATCCACTTAGGATTTAATGTCACCAATGATAAGGGCATGAGTACATTGCTCATTGGGAAAGAAAAAATTTCTGATTGCATCAAGCAGTCAAATCTAGAAAACCTTCATTTCATCACAGCAGGCCCTATCCCACCCAATCCTTCGGAATTAATCATTTCCGAACGCATGAAGCAGATCATTGATGAACTAAAGCTATCTTATGATATGATCATCATCGATAACCCGCCTGTGGGATTGGTAACTGACGGTATCGCCATGCTACACCTTGCGGATTATCCGGTGTATGTATTCCGTACGGATTATTCGAAACGCAACTTCATCCAGATTGTGGATCGCTTGTACAATGAGAATGACATTAAGAAACTTTCTATTGTGCTAAACGGTATCGATGTAGACCGACGCGGTTACGGTTATAACTACGGGTACGGTTATGGGTACGGATATGGTTACGGATACGGATACGGCTATTATGATGATGCTAAAGAATCGAACCGTAACAAAGGTTGGAGAAAATTTATTTCAAGAAAGAGAAAATGAATGTAATTGAAACCGGCATTGAAGGTTTGGTGATCATCGAACCTAAAATATTTGCCGACACCCGCGGATATTTTTACGAAACATACAACAAAACTGCATTTGTAAATGCAGGAATTACGGACGAGTTTGTTCAGGATAATCAATCATTGTCGCAAAAAGGCGTTTTGCGCGGGCTACACTTTCAGGCTCCTCCTTTTGCCCAAGGCAAATTGGTTCGTGTTATTCAAGGTGCGGTTCTTGATGTAGCAGTTGATATTCGAAAAAACTCTCCTACGTATGGTCAACATCGAACTGTACTGCTTAGCGGTGAGAATAAAACTCAATTTTACATTCCACCGGGATTTGCGCATGGATTTTTAACATTGGAAGACCAGACGATATTCGCATACAAATGCACGGGATTTTACAATAAAGGTTCAGAAGGCTGTTTGTTATGGAATGATCCCAACCTGAACATCAATTGGAATTTCGAACATCCACAGTTGTCTGAAAAAGACCTCGCAGGAGAAGCATTCGTTAATTTTAAGTCACCTTTCTGATTCCTGAATTTAAACCGCTTGGAGTTCTGAATTATTCCGTGCAATTTTAATACCGGCAATCACAGCGGATAATAGCAATCCGTGCAGACGAAGTAACACATGACAAGTAATCACATCCTCATTTATGCAGGATTTTTTATCGTCACTTTATTAATATCGTTCTTATTGAACGGTCTCTTGCTTCGCTTTGCTCAATCCTTAGGTATTCGAAACGCATCTGAAGTAATGCGCTGGAGTGCACAACAAAAGCCGGCATTGGGCGGCATCGCATTTTTTCTGGTGTTTCTTCTTTCAATAGCGTGTTACGCCGTTTTCTTTCCGTATCGGTTCATGCCATTGGACAAACAGTTACTCGGAATGATTGCTGCCGTGACTCTTGCTTTTTTGATGGGACTTGCGGATGATTCGTATAACACTCGACCAATATTAAAATTTGCTGTTCAAGTCCTGTGCGGAATAGTTTTGATCTTGACAGACTTACATATCAAATTCTTCAGTGTCCAGGAAGTAAATTACGCTTTTACCATATTGTGGGTTGTGGGAATGATGAACTCGATCAACATGCTGGACAATATGGATGCTATTACATCAACGGTTTCAATTTTTGTATTAATGACCAGTTTGATGATTATCGTTATTCACCAGGATTATTTCAATCAGGATGTTTTAGTCATTCTGGGAATTACAGGTGCATTGGTCGGATTTTTATTCTATAACTGGCATCCGTCAAAAATGTACATGGGCGATACCGGCAGTCAGTTTTTGGGAATTGTATTGGCCATTTTCGGCATCAAATACATGTGGAACAGCAGTGACATACACGGACAGTTTGTTTCATCCAAGCAGTTCATTATTGTGGCGTTAGCATTCATCTTGCCGTTAACGGATACAACTACAGTGGTGATAAACCGATTATTAAAGAGAAAGTCTCCGTTCATCGGTGGGCGCGATCATACCACACATCATTTGTCATATCTCGGCTTGTCTGATAGTCAGGTAGCCTTGGCATTTTGCGGTATTTCTGTGGTTTCCATGTTATTGGTTCTAGTCATACAAACCGGAATTCAAAATTGGGGATGGAAACATATTATCATTTTCGCGCTATACTTTCTCTTGGTTTTCGGAACTTTGTATACAGTAACGCGGTTAACGCGTCCTCCGAAAAAAGATGAAAAAAGCAATAACTAAAACGTCCGACTTTATTAAACGCTGGTACAAGCACTTGTTGGCTTTGCCCTCATTGATGTTGTTGGTATTGTTGGTTAAGTTGTTCAACTATTCCGCTAATGATCCGATTTCTGACAAAGATTATCGCGACTATTTCGTTGCGAACTATAAAGTGTTTTCAATTACCGTTCCTAAAGATTTAAACTTTTGCGGCGAACAGGTACCATTAGAAGATTTCACCGTGTATGAAGCGGCAGAGAAAGAACTATTAATAAATACCTACTGGCAGTCGCAGTCAATGATGATTCACAAACGCGCTGCACGTTGGTTGCCCATTATTGAACCTATTATCAAAAAACACAATCTTCCCGATGATTTGAAATACATCGCTATCGCAGAAAGTGGTTTGCAGCAAGTAGTTTCACCGAAAGCAGCTTCCGGTTTCTGGCAATTTCTGGATTACACCGGTAAGCATTACGGACTCGAAATATCGGAAGATGTTGATGAGCGTTATCATGTGGAGAAAGCTACAGAAGCAGCTTGTCGTTACTTTAAGGAAGCTTACGCACATTATGGAAACTGGACGTTGGTAGCCGCATCGTACAATTTGGGTATGGGTGCTGTAGACAAACAATTGGAGAAACAGAAAACAAATTCCTACTACGATTTATATCTGAATGATGAAACCGCACGTTACATATTTCGTGTGCTGGCTTTTAAAGAAATTATTTCTCGTCCGAAAATGTACGGTTATGCCATTCGTAAAAAAGATCTTTACTCCCCGATTCCGGTACGTTACGTTGAAGTAGACAGCACAATAACGGATTTGGTGAACTTCTCCATTCAACAAGGTTCATCTTACAAAGTATTGAAATATCTTAACCCTTGGCTGTTGCGTTCTTCACTCAGTAATCCGGGCAAAAAAGTTTATCGTATTGCTTTCCCGTTAAAAGGCACCACCATTCCCGGACTGGAAGATGAGCCTGTTGTTGTGGCTACGTCAAAACCTGATACTGCGAAATATTTAACCAAATCGGATGTACTGCGTGATTCATCTCGAACAAACGTACATCTGGTGCACAGTGGTGAAACATGGACCTCCATCGCAGAAAAATATCATGTTAGCGAAACGGAACTGTTAAAGGCCAACAACAAAAAGGCAAGTGATGTGTTGAATCCCGGAGACAAGGTGTTGTTGCCGACCAATAAGTAACATAATGAAATCAAGTAAAGAACTGCCTCCAATAGCGGAAAGCGAGAACGAATATTTAGAAGTGATTGGTGCGCGCATGCACAACTTAAAAAATGTGAGCACACGAATTCCGCGAAATCAACTCGTAGTGATAACAGGATTAAGCGGCAGCGGAAAATCTTCACTTGCATTTGATACGATATACGCAGAAGGTCAACGTCGTTACATTGAAACCTTTTCGGCTTATGCTCGTCAATTTCTTGGAGATCTGGAACGCCCTGATGTGGACAAGATTACCGGTTTAAGTCCGGTGGTTTCCATTGAACAAAAAACAGTAAGCAAAAATCCACGTTCAACTGTTGGTACGATTACTGAAATTTATGACTTCCTGCGCTTGCTGTTTGCTCGTGCATCCGATGCGTATTCGTACGTTACCGGTGAACGAATGGTGCGATATAGCGATGATCAGATTATTGATTTGATCTTATCCGTTTATGCGAATCAGAAAGCGGTCATCCTTGCTCCTGTCGTGAAAGGACGAAAAGGTCATTACCGCGAGTTGTTTGACCAGATTCGTAAACAAGGTTTTTTACGTGCGCGGGTGGATGGGGAAATTATAGAATTGACTGCACGCGTTCAGCTCGATCGTTATAAAGTACACGATATCGAAATTGTTATTGATCGCATTCAGGTAAATAGCGAAGATCGTCAACGTGTTGTGGATGCAGTAAAAACTGCGTTAAAGCACGGCAAAGGAACAATGATGATTGCAGACGCCAACAACGAGGTGCGTCATTTCAGCAGACATCTGATGTGTCCTACTTCAGGCATTGCATACGATGATCCGGCTCCGAATTTGTTTTCGTTTAATTCTCCTTACGGTGCATGCCCGAAGTGCAATGGTCTTGGTAGCATTTTGGAAATTGATATCAATAAGATCATTCCGAATAAAACCAGAAGTATTAAATCCGGTGCAATTATTCCGATAGGTGATTTTAAACCATCATGGATATTTCGCCAGCTGGAAGCATTAGGAGACAAATTCGGATTCAAACTCACCGATCCTGTAAGTTCACTAACGGAAGAAGCGCTCAATGCCGTGTTATTCGGCACGGAAGAAATGCTGAAAGTGAAGAATGACCAGTATAGCAGCGGCACTTCGTATGCCATGGCGTTTGAAGGAATCGTGAATTTCCTTGCGCGTCAGGAACAAGAAGGTACTGCAGGACTTCAGAAATGGGCACAGGAATTTATGAATGAAGCAGTGTGTCCGAAATGCAACGGCACACGTTTGAAAAAAGAAGCCACCTATTTCCGCATCGACGAAAAGAATATCGCCGAACTCTCTGCCATGAGTTTAAGCGAATTGAAAAATTGGTTGCAAGGTATTGAGCTACGCATCAGCGAACGTCAACTTAAGATTGGTGCTGATGTATTAAAAGAAATTAATTCTCGCTTAGGATTCTTGCTTGACGTTGGTTTGGATTATCTCAGTATTGACCGCAGTTCCCGTTCGCTATCCGGAGGTGAAGCTCAGCGTATTCGACTCGCGACACAAATCGGATCGCAACTTGTAGGGGTATTGTATATCCTCGACGAGCCAAGCATCGGATTGCACCAACGCGATAACGTTCGTTTGATCGATTCGCTAAAAAATCTGCGTGATATCGGAAATTCAGTCGTTGTTGTTGAACACGACAAAGAAATGATTCTCGCCGCCGATTATGTTTTAGATATAGGACCCAAAGCCGGTGTGCAGGGTGGTGAAATTGTCGCGGAAGGAACACCTCAGGAATTGTTGAAGTTCAACACCCTAACTTCAGACTACATCACGGGGAAAAAATCAATTCCTGTTCCTGCAGAACGACGCAAAGGAAACGGCAAGTCAATTATACTGGATCAATGTACCGGACATAATTTGAAAAATGTGACGGCCGAGTTTCCGCTAGGCAAATTAATTTGTGTTACGGGCGTTAGCGGAAGCGGAAAATCATCCCTCATCAACGAAACGTTGTTTCCGATTCTTAACAAACATTTCTATCGCGCAGAAAAAAAACCATTACCGTACAAACGTATTCACGGACTCGAACACATC
>CALJIF010000147.1 GCA_937974275.1 uncultured Flavobacteriales bacterium | reverse complement strand
ACCAATCGATACATGTCTTCGATTAACTCATCGATATCTTTCTGACTAATTTCTGCATCAATGGAACGGCGTGTTTTCATGCCGCGATGCTGAACACTTTTAATGTGCTGCCCTGCAATGCCAACGTTCACCACTTTAATATCGACACCTGATTTTGCGGCAGCTTCATCAACTGCCAACTTTATCGCCTTAACGGTTTCGTCGATATTTAAAACTACGCCGCGCGCAACACCCAGCGATTCGGCTTTACCGATTCCAAGTATCTCGATTTTATCATGTCCGGTTTTTCTACCCACCAGAGCAGCGATTTTAGTGGTGCCGATATCAAGGCCGACTACAATTTCAGATTCCATATTTATTGTTTTTTGGTGCAGACAATTTGATTATTAAAACGTAGATCGATGACAGCATAATCCTCCCAACGACCGGTTTGAGATAGACCCTTCCTATAAAAAAGGATCAGTTTTTTTAGCTTTTTATCCAGATCGGTTACATCACCAATTTTTATAACATGACTTCCAATTCGCGGAATCAATTCTATAGAACGAGCGCTCGATATATACACTTGAGCAATTTGCGCGGTCAAAAATGAATCTGCACTGATTGCTGCAGCCACATGCCATGCGTCATCAAGCATATAGTTAGTCTTAATGGCAGAATCAGCAGGAATCTGACTAAAGTTGTACGGATAGTAATTGCCATAAGAATCTGCAATTCTTCCGTTGATCAGCAATAACGGCGCGGCGTATTTATCCGACCATGGCATTATGAATCCTCTGCTATCGATGTAGTAGGATTCATTCGTAACCGTAACAATGCGAGCGATTGGTTTTCGCTGCGTTACATTAATCGTTACGTCACCATTTACATTGGAGAAAACGTCAGCATATTGTACGGCCGGATGTTTACCAATTTGTTGTTCCAACCATAACACGTCAATTTCCGATCGCTGTTGTTGAATTACCGGAGTTTGTTGCTGCGCCAATACTTCCTTGATATCCTCTTCGGTAAGGAAGATTCCTGCACCCTGATAATCGATTGTTATTTTTAAATTTTCGCATGCACGATCAGCGTTGCGACCTACTGAAAATCCTGTAAGTGCAATAATTCCGATTAGAAAGAGTGTCCACAAAATTGGACGAATGAAACGCTTCATGACAACACCTCCTTCTCTTTCTGCAACCATGCATTACAAAACGGCTTTACCAACAACTCGATATTTCCCGCACCCATGAACACAACCACATCCCCGTGAGTATTCAGCAACTCGCTTGTAACGCTATTGGCATGTACCAATTGTTTTTGTGTCGAAGTAATATGTTCCAGAATCATTACTGAACTTACTCCGGAAATTGGAAGCTCACGTGCAGGGTAAATATCCATTAACAACACCTGATCAGCGAGGGACAGAGCAGCTGCGAATTCTTTATGAAAATCTCTAGTACGTGAATATAAATGCGGCTGAAAAACAGCTGTAATCTTTTTACCGATATACAATTCTTTAACAGAACTCAAACACGCCTGAACTTCTGTAGGATGATGTGCGTAATCATCAATCACCACGAGCTTATCAGATTGCAATTGTTTTTGAAAACGTCGTCCAACACCGTTAAAACTCTCCAAGCCCACTCTTATATCAGACTCCGTCAAGCCAACCAAAGTAGCAGCCGTTATTGCAGCCACGGCATTTTCAACATTATGTCGTCCGGGCAATCCTAACTTTAATCGGTCGTATTTTATACCGTTGAAGTTATAATCGAAAACATACAGACCGTTCGCAATATGAATGTTCGTTGCAATAGCATCAGCGTTGCTACGAATGGAATACGAAACCTGCTTGCATGTTGCATTGTTCAAGTTGATTTGCGTCGCGTTACGATTATAAACTAATGCACCTTGAGCGGAAATTTGATTTACGAAATCAGCATAAGCATTCAACATTTCCTCTTCAGTTCCATAGATATCCAAATGATCCGGTTCGGTTGCAGTAACTATAGATATATATGGTTTTAAATGCAGGAATGAACGATCATATTCATCTGCTTCTACAACGACAAAATGTTCATCGGTTTCAGATAGCGGATTACCTAAGAGCAAATTCGTTGCGTAGTTATTGGAAATACCACCCAAAAATGCAGAGATATTCTTTTCGGATGATTTCAATAAATGCGCCAATAAAGTTGTAGTGGTAGTTTTACCGTGTGTGCCGGCAACTGCAAGTGTTTTAGCTCCGGAAGTAATAATCCCTAAAACTTCAGCGCGCTTTTTAATTGTACGCTCAATCGAGTGAAGGAATTGTAATTCAGCATGATTTGCAGGAATCGCCGGAGTATACACCGGTAACAATTCGTTTTCATCATACTTATCAGTCAGCGTCTTCACGAAGTCCGTGCGCTCTTCAAAATAAACCTGTGCGCCTTCGTTCTGCAAAGCATCCGTAATTTCAGAACGCACTTTATCATAACCTGAAACTGTTTTGCCCGACTTCAGGAAATAGCGAGCCAAAGCACTCATGCCGATACCGCCAATGCCGATGAAATGTATATGTTTCAACTGACTATACATTTCGCTTATTTAACAAGTTCAACACTTCACCCGCAATCAGATCGGCTGAATTCGGCATTGCGAGCATAGATATTTTTGAAGACAACTCGACGCGAACTTCTTCGCTTTCGATGAGTTGTTTCAATGCAGCCGCCAAACCGGCACTTACCTCTTGATCTTTAATCAGCATTGCAGCGCCCTTCTGCACCAATGCCAACGCATTCTTGGTTTGATGATCTTCCGCAACATTAGGCGAAGGCACCAAAATGCTCGCTTTGCCGGTAATACACAATTCCGAAATTGAACTTGCGCCTGCACGCGAGACAACAATATCAGCTACACTATACGCCAAATCCATTCTGGAAATAAATGGTGCGACAAAAACATTTGAAACACCGGAAGCTTTAATATCTTCTACTGCTTTGGGATGATATGCATTACCAGTTTGCCAGACTAATTGCACATTACTTTCCGATAAAATTTTGAGAATGCCCGAAACTGCCTGATTAATAGAGCGTGCGCCTAAACTTCCTCCAATAACCAAGATGGTTAACCTGTCACTGGTCAAATTAAATTGTTCCAACGCGCGCGCTTTCTTACCATCAAGATTTAAAATATCTTGACGTACAGGATTGCCCGTCATTACAATTTTTTGTTTCGGGAAAAAGCGATCCATGTTTTCATAAGCGACACACACACGATCAACTTTTGAAGCCAACAATTTATTAGTAATACCGGGATATGAATTTTGTTCCTGAATGAGAGTAACGACGCCTGCATTTGCTGCAACTCTTAACATTGGTCCGCTTGCGTAGCCTCCGGTTCCAATTACAGCATCAGGTTTAAAATCTCTCAGAATTCTTTTTGCCTTCAACAAACTGCTGATCACTTTGAACGGAAATGAAAGATTACTTAAAGTCAATCGACGTTGCAATCCACTAATCCATAAACCTTCGATCTTGTATCCGGCAGCAGGAACTTTTTCCATTTCCATGCGACCTTCAGCACCGACGAATAAAAACTCCGCGTCAGGAAGTCGAGCCTTTAAAGCATTTGCAATTGCGATAGCCGGGAAAATATGTCCTCCCGTTCCACCTCCACTGATGATAAACTTAAGCGGTCGCAAGTTCACCTCCTTTCTGTGCGGTGTCTCCTTCTTCTTCCGATTCTCTGCTGACACTTAAAATAATTCCAATTGCTAAACTTGAGAACAATAAGCTTGTACCACCCATACTCAAGAATGGCAAAGGCTGGCCTGTAACCGGAAATAAATTAACTGCGACAGCCATATTAATCATACCCTGAAAAATGAGGCTGAATGATAACCCGAACGCCAGTAATGTACCGTACGTTTTTTTACTTCGTGTGGCAACTCTAATGCCGCGGAATAATAACCATAGATATAAACCAACAACACCAATTCCGCCAATTACACTCCCGTATTCTTCAATAGCTATTGCGAAAATAAAATCCGAATACGGGTGCGGTAAGAAGTTGCGCTGTGTACTATTGCCCGGGCCTTTACCCATAAATCCTCCGGTTGCAACAGCAATTTTTGCCTGGTTTGCCTGATAGTTTTTATCTGCATCTTGCTCTTCCTCTCCACCAACGAAATTCACAATACGTTGCTTCCAGGTATCGATACGCGGCAAAGCCTTAGGGAAAGCCGCACCTAACAACAATAACAACATGAAGCCGACAACAGCGATGCCCAAAACGGCTCCTATATATTTAAGCTTCACTCCACCGATGAACATCAAGATTAAACAAGTAGTAAAAAGTAGTGCTGCAGTTGAAAAGTTCGCCGGAAGAATTAGCGCGCAGATTACACCTGCCGGCAACATAACATGCAACAACACGGTTTTGAAATCATCAAGCTTTGACTGCTGCTGCGTTAGGACGCGAGCGATGTACATGATTAAAGCCAGTTTTGCAAAGTCGGAAGTTTGAAATGTCAGTCCGGTTCCCGGTATAGCAATCCAGCGGCTCGCTTCGTTTAGATTCGCACCTTTAATCAATGTGTACAACAACAAAGGAACTGCTGCAATCAACATGATCTGTGATATCCTGGAGAAATATCCGTACTTAATTCTGTGCGTGATATACATCAACACAAAGCCCAGCACAATAATTTTGAGGTGTTTAAACAAGTAATACAACGTATTTCCGTCATGATGTTTGTACGCCAGTGTAACCACAGAGCTGTATACTGCCATCAATGACATCAACGAAAGGATTAAAACAATCATCCAGATCGCCTTGTCTCCTTTGAAATATTTAAATACGTTGATTCCCATTTCTATAGAAGCGCAGTTTTTACTACGCGTTTAAATTCATCACCTCTATTCTTGTAATTATCAAAAGCATCATAGCTCGGGCATCCCGGAGCAAACAATACACATTGCGTATTCGGCATTATCATCTTATTGGCAAGCTGCACTGCTTCAATAAGCGAGTTCGCAGAAACGATCAAAGGCACAACCTGTCCAAAGGCCTTAAAATATCTGTCTCTTGTCGAACCCAAACAAACCAAACCTGTCACTTTACCTTGAAATGCCGGTGCAAATACATGGTGCTCGTTGAAGCGATCAACACCGCCAAGAATAACCACTACGTTTTGAGGAATATCTTTCAGCGCAATGGCAACCATCTCGAAACTTGTGGCAATAGAATGATTCAACCAGACCACACCGCTACGTTCTACAACGTGTTCCATGTGATGGGTTGTATCACCCTGCATTCTCAAACGAGCCTGCAACAATTGCTGATGATGTTCGAGCGTAAGCAACATATTACAATCCTTTTACAGCACTTTTGAATTGACGTCCACGATCTTCGTAGTTTTCGAACATATCGAAACTTGCACATGCAGGTGACAATAACACCGAATCACCTTTTTTAGCCAAACGATATGAAAGTGCAACCGCTTCCTGAGCACTTCCAGCTTCTACGATCATGTCCACCTTATCGCCAAAGGCACTGATGATTTTTGAATTATCTGTACCCAGACAAATAATTGCACGCACCTTTTCTTTCACTAATTCGAAAAGTGATGTGTAATCGTTGCCTTTATCAACACCACCAACAATCCAAACTACAGGAGTTGACATGCTTTCCAACGCATACCACGTAGAATTTACGTTGGTTGCTTTAGAATCGTTGATAAAGTCGATGTTGTTAATCCGTGCTACAAACTCTAAACGATGCTCCACACTCTGGAAGTCGCTTAAACTTTCACGAATAGTTTCTTTACGTACATCCAGCAAGCGTCCGGCAATACCGGCAGCCATTGAATTGTACAAATTGTGTTTTCCTTGCAATGCTAATTCTTCGATGGTCATAGACAGGTTTGTGTTATTTACAGTTATATTGATTTGGTTGTTTTCTACAAATGCGCCTTCCTCGACATGTTGTTGAATGGAAAAGGGAAATCGTCGTGCGTTACCTGAAACTTTTGACAACAGTTGATTCGTGATCTCATCATCAAGACACCAAATCAGTGCATCTTCAGTTGTTTGATTTTGCGTGATGCGAAACTTGGCCGCCGCATACTTTGCAACATCATACTCGTAACGGTCTAAATGATCCGGCGTAATGTTGGTGATGATTGCGATATGCGCTTTGAACTTGTACATATCTTCAAGCTGAAAGCTGCTTAACTCCAACACGAAGTAATCATAACTACCTTCAGCCACGAGTGCTGCAAAGCTCTTGCCCACGTTACCACCGAGTGCCACATTCAATCCCGCCTTCTGCAGCACATGATAAATCAACGATGCTGTTGTTGTTTTGCCATTACTGCCCGTTACACAAATCATCTTGGCATTAGTGAATCGTGCTGCGAATTCTATTTCAGAGATAACCGTAATTCCTTTCGCACGTATTGCCTTAATTATTTCAACATGCTGCGGAATTCCCGGACTCTTAATGACTTCATCTGCGGTCAAAATGAGCTCGGGAGTATGTTTCAACTCTTCCCATTCAATTCCATGATTTGAAAGAACGTCTTTATATTTTTTTTTAATCTCTCCTTTATCACTTACGAAAACCGCGTATCCCTGCTTCTGTGCCAACAAAGCGGCTCCCACTCCACTTTCACCTCCTCCAAGTATTACCAGGCGCTTTGACATCTTATCTCAGTTTCAATGTTGCGATTGCCAGTACGCCCAACATGATTCCAACAATCCAGAATCGTGATACAATTTTGGATTCATGAAAGCCTTTCTTCTGATAATGGTGATGCAGTGGTGACATCAGGAATAAGCGATTTGCTTTCGCGTAGTCGATACCGAATTTCTTTTTGCGGTATTTGAAAACAGCAACCTGAAGTATGACACTCAAGTTTTCCACCAGAAATACGCCGCAGATAATCGGAATGAGCAACTCTTTGCGAATAGCGATCGCGAACACCGCGATAATTCCTCCCAACGCGAGACTTCCCGTATCACCCATGAACACTTGAGCCGGATAAGCGTTGTACCATAAGAAACCGACACATGCACCAACAAATGCTGCAATAAAAATTACCAACTCGCCTGTGTCAGGTATGTACATGATATTGAGGTAATCCGCGAAAATGGTATTACCCGATACGTATGCCAGAATACCAAGTACCACACCGATAATTGCAGATGTGCCGGCAGCGAGTCCGTCAATTCCATCCGTAACATTAGCACCGTTGGAAACAGCGGTAATGATGAAGATCACAATCGGAATAAAAATGATCCAGGCCCACTGACGTGCCGCATCACCAAAAACTCCGGCGATATCCGTATAGTCGAATTCATTATTCTTTAAAAACGGAATTGTAGTTGCAAGCGATTTTGTTTCATTTTTAGAAAACAATGGAAGATCATTACCATTCACATTTTGCGCTGCAGGAGTGCCGCTTGTGAGTGATAGTAAATCTTTACTTTCCGGATTAACTTTTTCACGAACGACAACAGCATCACTGAAATACAGAGTGCATCCAACAATTACTCCCAAACCTATTTGACCCATCACCTTAAACTTCCCGTGCAAGCCCGCTTTATCCTTCTTAAAAACTTTAATGTAATCGTCAAGAAAACCAATGATGCCTAACCAAATTGTAGAAACAATCATCAGAATGATGTAGATGTTATCCAATCGCGCGAACAATAATGTTGGGATCAGAATTGCAGACAAGATGATCAAGCCACCCATAGTTGGTGTGCCTTCTTTTTCTTTCTGGCCGGTTAAACCCAGATCTCGAACCGTTTCCCCAACTTGCATACGACGTAAAAAACCGATGATGCGCTTCCCGAATACCATGGAAATGAGCAACGACACAAACACGGCCATAGCAGCACGGAAAGAGATGTAGCGAAACACTCCGGCTCCGGGGAAATTATACGCTTGGTCTAGCCAATAGAACAGATAGTACAACATGTACTTAGTGTGTTTTTAAGTTCAACTCTTCCGTTAATATTTGCAGGTCATCAAATGGATGTTTAACACCGTTGACTTCCTGATATTTTTCGTGACCCTTTCCGGCCACAAGAATGATATCGCCTGGCTTAGCCAATGCCACTGCTGTGCGGATTGCTTCTCTTCTATCGACTATGGACAACACTTTACGTGCATTGTGCGCTTCCACACCGGCTTCCATCATTCTGATAATGCTTGCAGGATCTTCACTTCTTGGATTGTCAGAAGTGAGAATAGTTTTTTCGCTATTGTTAGCTGCAATAGCTGCCATGATTGGACGTTTGGCAGCATCACGATCACCTCCGCATCCAACAATTGTGATTACCGACTCATTACCACCACGGATGTCATTGATCGTTCGTAAAACATTTTCAAGCGCATCCGGAGTGTGTGCATAGTCAACGATGCCAATAATTCCTGATTCTGAACGCACATACTGAAATCTACCTTCCACAGAATTCAATGTGCTCAGTGTTGTTAACACATGCATTTTATCGCGACCTAAAAGAATCGCAGTCGCATAAACAGCAGTCAAGTTGTATGCGTTGAATGATCCGATCAATCGACTCCACATTTCTGTACCATCCATAGAAAGATGTAATCCTGTGAAGTGATTTTCGAGGACGCGACACTTGAAATCAGCAAGATGTTGTACAGAAAAACTTCTCTTTAATGCACGTGTGTTTTGCACCATCACTGCGCCGTTGGCATCATCTTTATTAATCAGTGCAAATGCATCACCGGGTAACTGATCAAAGAAACCTTTCTTGGCTTTGATATATGCATCGAAAGTTTTGTGATAGTCTAAATGATCGTGCGTAATATTTGTAAACACGCCGCCTGCAAAACGGACTCCATGAATTCTTTTTTGGACAACGCTATGCGAACTCACTTCCATGAATGCATACTTACATCCGGCATCAACCATTTGACGCAGCAAACGATTCAACTCAATAGCATCGGGCGTTGTGTGTGTTGCAACGATTTCTTCTCCGTTGATCATGTTGCGCACGGTAGTCAACATGCCTACTTTATAACCGAGATCCTTAAATAAGCGGTATAACAACGTTACTGTTGTTGTTTTACCATTAGTGCCGGTAACACCCACCAACTTCAATGATTCCGATGGATTGTCGTAGAAGTTAGCAGCCATGACGCCGAGTGCTGAAGATGAATCGGCAACCAACACGTAGGTAACTTTATCGGAGCGTTCTGCAGGTAACTCTTCACACACAATAACAACCGCGCCGGAAGATTGTGCGCTATTGATAAACGCGTGACCGTCGGTTGTAACACCACGAACTGCAACGAACATACATTCCTTGGTGATTCTGCGCGAATCGAACGTAATTGCAGCGACTGCAACATTAGTTGAGCCGTGAACTTCGACTAACTGAACTTTATATAATATGTCGCGCAATAATTTCATAAAGACAATTCCAGTTCGATTTCATCATTTGGTTTCAAAGCTGTACCCATCGGAACAGACTGACTTTTAACTGAGCCCGCTCCTTTGATGCGTACACGATAACCTGCTGATTCCAGCAAAAACAAAGCATCTACACCCACCATACCGCGCATATCCGGCATAGTTTTCTTTTTTAAAATTGATTCAACATTGACCTTACTGCTTTGATAGACAGCACCGGAGTCCGTCCTCTTTAAATCGATTACATCAGACTCCGAAAATGATTCTCCGTTTGTCTTCAACATCAATCCGTTTGCTGCGAGCATTGTGTGTGCGTACAACCCGCGCTTTACGCTTGGTAGTTCAGAGATCGGATTTTTTGAAGGTTGCGCATTATGAATATCTAATTCAGTAGCATAAACGCGATCTGCGATTTGCTTAAACACAGGACCTGCAACAACACCACCGTAGTATGCATCATTGGAAGGTGCATTGACAATTACGATGCATGAATATTTTGGTTTGTCTGCAGGAAAATAACCTACGAACGAAGCTTGATAGGTTACACCATTTGCACCTTTGTATCCCTTGCCCTGAGCCACCTGCGCTGTTCCCGTTTTTCCGGCAACACGATACGATGTATTCTTCAAACTCTTAGCAGTACCATTTTGTACAACGCCCTCCAGTAGTTGTTGTGCGGCAGCAACGGCCTCCGGTTTAGCAATTGCCGGATTGATTATTTCAACTGGAAATGACTCCACTACTTTACCGCGATCCTGAATTTCTTTTACTAATCGAGGTTTCACCATCACACCATTATTAGCAACAGCGTTATATAATGTGAGCGTCTGTAATGGAGTGATCAACGATTCGTATCCAATCGATAACCAAGGCAATGAAGTTCCATACCAATCTTTATCGCCTGCATTCTTAATTCGTGACTTTCCTTCACCGGCAATGGACAATCCAAGTTGCTTACCGAAACCAATTTGGTTTAAACCGTCGGTAAACTGCTTCGGTTGTTTAGCGTATGCGCGATGAATAACACGTGAGATTCCAACATTGCTTGATTCCCAAAACGCTTCCTCCAGAGTAACTTCATTCTTCTTGGGAGGATGAGAATCTTTCATGGTGCGATCGAAGTACTTGTATTCACCACTATTGAGATCAACCTTGTCCGTAAGCTTTGCAACGCCATCATTCATTGCAACAAGAAGAGAAGCAAGTTTGAACGTTGACCCCGGTTCGCGTGCATCTGCTATCGCATAGTTGAAATCTTCTTGATACACACCGGAATCTTTTCTGGTGAGATTAGCAATAGCGCGAATCTCGCCTGTAGTTACTTCCATCAACACGACACAACCGTACTTTGCATCGTGTGCACTTAACGAATTCATTAGAGCGTTCTCTGCAACATCCTGAATGTTGATATCAATTGTCGTAACGACATCTTTACCGTGTTGAGGTTCAATTTCATTATCGTTGTTCAGCGGCATCCAAACTCCACCCGCAATTTTTCGCATCAAGCGCTTACCGCTAATTCCTGTTAATACAGAATCGTATGCACCTTCAAGACCCACTTTCAGTCCATCAGGTCGAGCGTATCCGATAGTACGTGCCGCCAACATCCGGAAAGGCAATTCCCGTTTATTCGTTTGTACATAGATGAAACCACCCTTGTATTTACCTACACGGAAAAGCGGCAACTTCTTCAACTCCTGTAACTGCTTAAACGAAACATTTCTTGCCAGCAACTGATAACGATCTCCGTCTTTTCGTGCTTTGAGAATTAATCGTGCGTAATCACGCTCACTCTTTTCTGCCAATACATGAGCAAGACCTTTTGCAAGTGCACGTGCACTGTCCTGAAACTCGGCATCATCAATAAAAGAATTTGCGAAGGGATCTATTCCTACTTCATAATAAGGAAGTGACGTTGCCAACAAGGATCCGTCGACAGCGAAAATATTTCCGCGAACCGCTTCGATGTCGAGTTCTTTCACCATGAAGTTTTCCGCTTCCATCTTCCACTTTTCGCCTTGCGCAATCTGTACGAAGAATACACGCGAGAGGATGGCCACCGCAAACACGCAGCAGAAGATGTACACCACATACACCCGACGCAAAATATGTTTATTGCTTTCCATCCTGTGCTGCCGCTAAATCTGATGAAGTAACCGTGATCTTTATCGGAGGTTCTACCGACTCTTTAATGCCTAATGGTGCAGAACGACGCGCCACTTCTGATTGCTTACTGATGAACATCACGTCAGAAGTAGAGATGATGAATTCCGAACGCAACTCTTTTAAATCATTGCTCAATCTGTTCAGTTTGCGAATTTGTTCTTCTGCGTAATACCCGTTGGAGATATAAAACAACGCGACCACGGTTAGAAAAAGTAAGAACGGTAACGAACGCAGCGCTTGCTCTTTTGATAAGAAGGAACCACTTAATAAACTTCCAACGGTACGAGTGACGACATTCCCTTTACCTGATTTTACTTCAGGCTTCTCCTCTATCGGCTTCTTCTCTATTATCTTATTTTTCGTCATTCCGCAATCGGCGGTTTTTCTGCTATTCTTAGTTTGGCGCTACGTGCGCGTGAGTTCAATTCAATTTCTTCGTCTGTTGGAACTATTGGTTTCCTATTCACAGGCTCAAGTGGTCGTAGTAGATTTCCATAGAAATCTTTTTCTTCTTTTCCTTCGATGTTTCCTGAACGCATGAAATTTTTCACCATACGATCTTCTAACGAGTGATAGGAAATCACAACCAATCGACCTCCGGGAGCTAATACCTCAACAGATTGTTTCAGTAATTCTTCAAGTGCTTTCATCTCTGCATTAATTTCAATACGCAGCGCTTGAAAAACCTGAGCGAGATACCTAAACTCTTTTCCACGTGGAAGACAACCGGCGATCGCCTCTTTCAATTCTGCTATTGTGAGAATTGGTTGATCGTTTCGAGCATTTACAATCAACTGAGTTAAACGTCCTGCATTTTCTACTTCGCCGTAGAGCGAGAAAATTTTTTTCAACTGATACGGCTCGTATGTATTGAGCACATCAGCGGCAGTAGTAGTAGCATTTCTATTCATGCGCATATCCAGTGGCCCGTCAAAGCGAGTAGAAAACCCGCGATCAGGACGATCAATCTGATGCGAGGAAATGCCTAAGTCGGCTAAAATTCCATGCACCGGAATGGCACTGTGTAAGCGCAGAAAATTTTTCAGAAATCTGAAATTCTGCCCTACCAGCGTAAATCGTTTATCATCAGGTACATTTTGCAATGCATCTTCATCCTGATCAAAAGCGATTACGCGACCATTTTCATTCAGTCTATCGAGAATTGCTCGTGTGTGTCCTCCGCCTCCAAAAGTGACATCAACGTAGATGCCGCTTGGTCGGATTAACAATCCCTCCAGACATTCATTTAAAAGAACTGACTTATGGTATATCGATGTCATCGGCCTTATTACCCATGCTACCCATTACATCTTCCGCTAATGCTCCAAAATCCACTGCAGGATCGTTGATTGCATTTTCGTAAGCATCCTTATCCCAGATTTCAATGACATTAACCGCAGAAGACATGACTACATTTTTTCCGATGCCTGCATAAGACATCAGATCTTTTGGAATCAGAATTCTGCCGCTACTATCCATTTCCACCATTTTCACTCCGGCACTAAATGCACGAATGAAATCGACATTCTTCTTTTTGAATCGGTTCAACTTGTTGACGTCCTGCATCAACTTTTCCCACTCGGACATCGGATAGAGCTCCAAACACTTTTGAAACACACTCCGCTTCAACACAAATCCTTTATCCAATACCGGCTGCAGCTGCTTTTTAAAAGCAGCAGGCAATACTAGACGCGCTTTCGCATCTACATTTCCTTCGTGTACGCCGATTAAAGTGATCATGATTTTGAACTGAACGTGGTAAAAATAAAGAATAAAATCCCACCCTACCCCACTTTACCCCACTTTTGTTGATAACTTCTCTGATTTCATCGTCAAAAGTGACCCATTTTGAATTATGGATATCGCTCAATGCATTGATTTTATTGGATTTTTGCGAAATCAATTCCTGGAAAATACGGTGGGAGAAATGAACAACTTTCTTCTCCGGACCAAAAAAGTCCAAACTTGATCTCCGACCAATTATTTGGACCTACTAATCAGGTAAAGACCTTTATTTATAGGGCATCCAAGAGCAATTAAAATGCATCACGATCGGAAACCGGTAAAAAATCGTTTTCTCGGCGAAATTTCTCTAATACGTTAGAATTAGTTGATAACACAATGTTTTAGATAATTTTTGCTGTCATGAGATATTGATATCTTTAACGCATGGATCAGCAAGAACGATTTATAGACATCGAGAAAATCATTGCGTCCAAAAATCCACGTTTATTGAAGTGGTTGCCGGGCCCTGTGCTGCGTTATATTAAACGCATTTTGCACGAAGCTGATGTCAACAAATTCATGGCGCTTCACGGAAACAAAAAAGGGATAGCATTTATACATGAAGTTTTTCGTGAGTTTGATGTACGTATCGAATCGCAAGGAGTAGAGCACATTCCCGCGCAAGGTGGTTGTTACATTGTCGGCAATCATCCACTGGGAGGGCTTGACGGACTGGCATTGATTGAAGGTGTTTATAATCAGCGGCGCGATATTCAATTTCTGGTCAACGACATTTTATTGCACCTGGAACCGTTACAAGAATTTTTTGTACCTGTTAATAAACATGGAACGCAACGTGAGGCGGAAAAAATTGAAGCTGCATATCGGTCCGAGCATGCGATTCTGATTTTCCCTGCGGGTCTTGTATCGCGTAAGCAAAACGGGGAAGTCAGCGATTTAGAATGGAAAAAAAGTTTCGTTAACAAAGCAGTACAATATCATCAACCTATAGTGCCTGCTTTTATAGAAGGTGCTAACTCTCCTTTCTTTTACAATCTCGCATTATGGCGAAAACGTTTAGGCATAAAAGCTAATATCGAAATGTTTTATCTCGTTGATGAGATGTACAAGCAGAAGAATAAAACCATTCGGATTATATTTGACCGACCGGTTATGTCGACGCACCTTGATAAATCGAAATCACCGAGAGAGTGGGCCCGATTGTTTCGTGATCAGGTGTATGCTATTCGTGATCAGCGTCCGGGACCGTTTACAAAACAATGAGTATTGATATGATGAAGCCGATTATTGATCCGATTGATAAAGCCACGCTTAAAAGCGAACTCAATAGTTCGACGTTTGTTCGTAATACCAATAATGGTAACAACGAGATTTACATCATTAATGACAATAATGCGCCAAATACTTTAAAGGAAATAGGAAGACTTCGCGAAGTAACGTTTCGCGCTGCAGGTGGCGGGACCGGGAAAGACTGTGATCTGGATGAATTTGATTTAGGTCCTCGTTGCTACGAGCAATTAATTGTTTGGAATCCCATTGACATGGAGATTGTTGGTGGTTATCGTTTCATCCGGTGCGATAAAGCATTGGACGAACATGGTCATTATCACCTCGCCACTACTGAACTTTTCACATTCTCTGAAACATTTAAAAAGAATTATCTACCGTACACTATTGAGTTGGGAAGATCTTTCATACAACCTCAATATCAGCCATCTTCGTCCAACAGAAAAGGTTTATTTTCTCTGGATAATTTGTGGGACGGATTGGGCGCGTTGGTGATCGATCACAAAGACATTCTCTACTTCTTCGGAAAAGTTACTATGTATCGACATTACGATGTTGCGGCGCGTGATCACATCATGGCATTTATGGATTATTACTTTCCGGATCACGATCAACTTGTCACTCCAATTTTCAGAGTAATTCCGCAAACAGATACTACCGCGTTCGTTACAGAGTTGAAAGGATTACCATACAAGGATGGTCATCGTTTGCTGAATGCCTATGTTCGTTCGAGAGACGAATTTATTCCGCCATTGGTGAACTCTTATATGAACTTAAGTGCAACCATGAAAAACTTTGGCACCGCAGTAAACGGTGAGTTTGGTGACGTTGACGAAACCGGCATTATGGTTACGATTGCAGATATCTACGATTCGAAAAAGGAACGCCACGTTACGTCATACATAGAAGAACTTAAAGCACGTGAGTAAAGTAATGCAAATCAAGTCAGCCAAATTCATTAAGAGTAGTGCACGTGCGGACGAATGTCCTGTTACAACTTTGCCGGAATATGCGTTTATCGGAAGATCTAATGTTGGAAAGAGTTCTCTGATCAACATGCTGACTAACCATAGTAAGCTCGCAAAAACATCGGGGCGCCCCGGAAAAACACAACTTATCAATCATTTTCTGATTAATGAAAATTGGTATCTCGTTGACTTACCCGGTTACGGGTATGCAAAGGTTTCCAAGGAATTGCGTGAGAAATTTGACAAGCTCATCACCTATTACATTATGAAACGGGCTAATCTACGTTGTGTATTTGTGCTCGTAGACAGCAGAATTCCTCCGCAGCCGATTGATATTTCCTTCATGAATAATCTGGGTGAAAATAATATTCCGTTCTGCATTGTGTTTACGAAGTGCGACAAGCAATCGAAAAATCAGATTCAGAAAATGTTTGCCGTTTACAAAAAGGAGCTGCTTAATTATTGGGAAGAATTGCCCAATTGTTTTTTCACCTCTTCGGAATCGAAGATGGGGCGTGAAGAATTGATGGAGTTTATAGAAGAGCACAATCAACTGAAATAAAAAAAGACCCGTTATAGCGGGTCTTTTTTTTATCAAGTATCTATTGTTTATCGCTGTGAGCCAAACAAGGTCAAGAAGCCTGTTGTGCTATAATCAGCGGTATTAGATACAGCTTTCAAGATGTAATAATACGTTCCATCTGTGCAGGGTTGGCCGGAATTGGTTCTTCCATCCCAACGAACTTCAGGAGCAGTAGAGTTGAAAATCAAAACGCCCCAACGATCATAAATTTCCAATGAGTATTCTTTCAATCCGCTGTTAGGAATAAAGAATTCATCGTTAACGCCGTCACCATTTGGCGTAAACACGTTAGGAATTAAAATACCTTCTGTTACAGTAACCACCTGCATTACTGTATCCACACAGCCTGCAGCATTAGTTACAGTTAACACAACAGTGTATGTTCCAGATGCACCGTACTCGTGCGTAGGGTTTTGCGATGTAGATGAGTTACCATCACCAAAATCCCATGACCATGAGTTACCGCCTACAGACTGATCGAAGAAAATGAAATCGTTACTGAACATACCGAACGAGCTATCAGCAAATGCTCCCAGTGGAGCAGCAACCGGCTGAGTAAAACAACTGTCAGGTAAAGAATTACAACCTGTCGGTGATACAGAAACCACTGTTACATAACCTGACCCTGTTGTCCAATCCACGAATAATGAATCACCACCTTGTCCGGAAGCAATTGTACCGTTTGGCGCAACGTTCCAAAGATATCCGCTACCGGTTCCGCCTGTTACACTATATAAGTTACCGGAAGAATTTTCGCAGACAGTTGGACAAGTTACAGTTGGCGCAGCAGGACGAACGTCTGTTAACACATAAGGTTCACCCGGGTTAGCGAACAACCAACCTTGTCTGTTTAACGTAGTAAAAACACCCGACGTACTTGGCACTACAGTGGCCATATCGTTCCATTGGTTGTTTGTGGTGCGCCAGTGCGACATTCCTGTCCAGGTTCCGTCAGTTGCAGGAATATAGTGTAACATGATGTCAGCAGAAGTAGCACCATTTGGACGAAGGATAGCGTGATAGAATGTATCGTTCGCTAAACACAACAAACCATCGTTGATGCTACGGTTGAATCCATCTACATCAGGATCA
>CALJIF010000146.1 GCA_937974275.1 uncultured Flavobacteriales bacterium | reverse complement strand
AATATCCGAAGGACAAAATCAAACAATGCGATGATAACATTGCTGCCGATAAAGCACTTGCGGATAACGAGAAGAAATATACCGCTGCAATTGCAAAAGCGGATGCTGCATTTAAAGCAAAAGATTACAACACCGCAAAATCAAGTTATACAGAGGCTTCCGGAATTAAGCCAGCTGAGCAATATCCGAAAGATAAGATTGCGGAAATTGAAAAAATACTGGCTGAACAAGCGGCAAACGATGCCGTGCAGAAGAAGTACAACGATTTGATTAAAGATGCTGACACGAAATTCACCGCAAAAGATTGGGCAGGTGCAAAAGCTGTGTATCAGCAAGCTTCCGATGTAAAACCTGCTGAGCAATATCCGAAAGACCGGATGAAAGCATGTGATGATAACATTGCGAAAGACGCGGCTTCCGCAGCAAAAGAACAGGAATACAAAGATGCAATCGCTGCTGCGGATAAGAAGTTCGAAGGCAAAGACTGGAATGGAGCAAAAGCGGATTATCAGAAAGCATCAGGTATTAAGCCGACTGAAAAATATCCGAAAGATCAGATTGTGAAGTGCGATGCCAACATCAAAGCGGATGCTGATGCCGCTGCGAAAGAGCAACAGTACAAAGATGCCATCGCAGCAGGAGATGCGAAGTTTGCGGCATCTGATTGGGGTGCAGCAAAAGCCGAATACAGCAAAGCGTCCGGATTGAAGCCAAGCGAGCAATATCCGAAGGATAAAATGGCGGAATGCGACAGCAAAATGGCGTCCATGAAAGCTGCGGAACTGGATAAAAAATACAACGATGCCATTGCCGCTGCAGATGAAAAATTCGGAGCTAAAGATTGGGCAGGTGCAAAGAGCAAGTATCAGGAAGCTTCTGCATTAAAGGCAAGCGAGCAGTATCCGAAGGATAAGATTGCAGAGTGTGAAAAAAATATCGCAGCGGATAAGTCATTAGCGGATGCCGAGAAAAAATACACTGCTGCTATTGCCAAAGGAGATGCTGCATTTAAAGCGAAAGATTACAACACGGCAAAATCAGCTTATACAGAAGCAAGCGGTTTAAAACCGTCGGAACAATATCCGAAAGATAAGATTGCGGAAATTGATGCGTTGCTTGCGGATAAAGCGGCTGCTGATGCGTTGAATAAAGAATACAATGACCTGATTAAGCAGGCCGACACGAAATTCACCGCAAAAGATTGGTCCGGCGCACGCGGCTTATATGAGCAGGCCTCGAACAAAAAACCTGCGGAACAATATCCGAAAGATCGCATGAAAGCATGCGATGATAAAATGGCTGCCGAAATGGGAGCTGCCGAAAACGAAAAACGATACAAGGCTGCAATTGCCCGCGGTGATTCTGCCATGACAGTAAAAGATTACGAGACAGCGCAAACCGCTTACACCAATGCAACGGGATTAAAGCCAACAGAGCAATATCCAAAAACGAAATTGGCAGAAATCAATAAGATTCTTGCCGACATGAATAAAGCTCGGGAATTAGATGCGAACTATAAGCGCACTATTGCTCGTGCAGATAGTTTATTGAATCTGAAATCATACAACGATGCGAAAGCACAATACAATGCAGCGTTGAAGTTGAAAGCAGCAGAACAATATCCGAAAGAGAAAATCGCGGAAATTGACGCTATTCTGGCTGCTCAAAATGCCGCTGAAAAAGACAAACAATACAATGATATCATTGCCGCTGCTGATGCGAAATTCGGAACATCCGATTGGTCGGGAGCTAAAGCTGAATATCAAAAAGCAAGCGCGTTAAAACCCGCCGAAACTTATCCGAAAGATCAAATTGCGAAGTGCGATAAAAATCTGGCGGATCTGAAAGCATCTGCAGATCGTGATAAAAAATACACGGATGCTGTTGCACGAGGCGACAAAGCATTAGGAATTAAAGATTACAACGCCGCAAAGGCCGCATTTACGGAAGCAACTAATCTGAAACCGGAAGAACAATATCCGAAAGATAAACTCGCAGAAATCGATCGTATTCTGGGTGACAAAGCTGCTGCAGATGCAATTACCAAAAAGTACAACGACCTGATCAAACAAGCAGACACCAAGTTTACTGCGAAAGACTGGAGCGGTGCAAAAGCACTTTATGTGGAAGCTTCAGGCGTTAAACCGGAAGAACAATATCCGAAAGATCGCATTAAAGCGTGTGATGACAATATCGCGAAATCGGCCGGAGATGCAGAGTTGAACGCACGTTACAAAGGAATCATTGCATCAGCTGATTCTGCATTCACCGCTAAGAATTATGAAGTAGCTCGCGATCGTTACAACGATGCATTAGGTGTAAAACCTGCAGAAACCTATCCTAAGACTCGAATCGCAGAAATTGATAAGATCCTTGCTGCGGAAAAAGCCGCGTCATCAAAAGATCAGGCGTATCGCGATCAGTTAAATAAAGCGGATAGTTTGTTTGGTCTGAAAGATTATTTGAATGCGAAGAAAGAATATCAGGGAGCTTCACTGAAAAAGCCTGCAGAACAATATCCGAAAGATAAAATTGCAGAATGCGATAAAGCTATTGCAGATCAGAAGTTGGAAGAAGCGAAGAATAAGAAATACAATGATTTGATTGCTAAAGCAGATAAGCAGTTTGCAGCAAAAGATTGGAAAGGTGCGAAGGCATCATATCAAGCTGCTTTGATTGAAAAGCCAATGGAGTTGTATCCGAAAAAGCAAATTATCGAATGCGATAAGCAACTCAATCCGCAAGTTGTTGTGAAGGATAATCCAAAACCCGAAAATAAACCGGGCAGTGATGAATACGTGAATGAATTAGTGCTGAAATATCCTCAGGGATTGACAGTGGAAGAAAGTAAAGAGTCGAACGTAACAACTGAAAAGCGCGTAGTTGTTGTAGGTAACAAAGCCTGGGTGTACACGAAGAAAGTGTATTCATGGGGAACGTTCTACTTCAAGGATGGTGTGCAAATTTCAGAGAACACTTTCCGCTACGAAACTTCGCCGCAGTATATTCAGCAACAACAAGCCGAATATGACAAGGCCAAAGGCAAATAGTATTGCCGCAGGTTTCGCCGTTACGATCATTTCCGGAATTGGTCTGTATAATTGTTCTGCAGAATTTGGAAATCCTCCACAAGAACATTTCGAAGTTATTGCAGGCGATACTCTCCTACCCGATTCGTGTTCCCCGAATTTTACCGATTATAAATGGAAATCGTTCGATTCCAATGCGGTTTCCTTATGTGCAGTAATTGCACCACCTAAAGGCTTTTACAGAGTCAGCGCAGCGCCGGGAACATTCGCGCAATGGTTACGTCATGTTCCAATTGCCAATAATCAGGGCCACGTATTGTTGTTTAACGGGCAACCGAAGAACAGACAAGATGTGCATCATACCATTCTTGATATTGATCCGGGCAAAAAAGACTTACAACAATGTGCCGATGCTTGTATGCGTTTACGTGCGGAGTATTTGTTTAGCAAGAAAAAATACGACCAAATAACTTTTCGATTTACCAGCGGAGATCCTATGGGTTATGCCGATTGGATGAAAGGTAAACGTATCAAGATTGAAGGCAACAAAACACGCGTAGTTTGGCAACAACCGGTTTCAGGAACAATTGAAGACCACAAGAATTTACGCACCTACCTCGACTATATTTTCATGTACGCCGGTACACTATCGCTGGAACGGGAAATGAAAAACGTATCTGCGGATTCAATTCAAGCAGGAGATTTATTCATTCGCGGTGGTTCTCCGGGACATGCAGTGATGATCATGGATGTTGCTCGCAATACGAAAGGCGAAACAGTCGTCATCGTTGCGCAGAGCTACATGCCGGCACAACAAATACACGTCGTTAAAAACTTCGAAGAATCCGCTATAAGTCCATGGATTCGGGTGATTCCGGGCTCTTCATTTCTAACACCCGAATGGGATTTCACAACGGCACAAATCAAACGATTCCAATGAGCGCGATACAATTACCGGAAGAACATTTGCATGCGTTGCGACTTCAGTTAGGTAATGAAGTTGACGATTTGCTGCGTGCGTACGAACAACCTGCACCTACTTCACTTCGTATTCATCCGATTAAAGGAACGGCACCGGCAAATGCCCAACGTGTTTTGTGGTGTGATACCGGATACTATTTGCAAGAACGTCCGTCATTCACACACGATCCGTTATTTCACGCCGGATGTTATTATGTGCAGGAAGCCAGTTCGATGAGTATTGAATTGGCATGGAAACAACATGCTGCTGCAATTGAAAATCCTATTGTGCTTGATTTGTGCGGTGCTCCGGGTGGGAAATCAACTCATTTGCTATCATTGCTGAAAGGAACCGGTTTTCTTGTCAGCAACGAAGTCATAAAAACGCGGGCGCAGGTATTGGCCGAAAACTGCATCAAATGGGGTTTCGACAATGTTGCCGTAATTTCTGAAGATCCTGCAGTTATCGGGAAACAAGAAGGATTGTTTGATGTAATTATGGCGGATGTGCCGTGTTCGGGAGAAGGTTTGTTTCGTCGTGATGTAAATGCTATCTCTGAATGGTCGATGGACAATGTCAAATTGTGCAGTGCCCGCCAACAACGCATCATTCATGATATTTGGCCCTCCTTGAATGAAGGCGGATTACTTTTTTATTCTACTTGCACCTTCAATCCGGAAGAGAACGAGAACAACCTGTCGCGCTTGCAGGAAGAACTTGAATTTGAAACCCTACCACTCACTTTTCCGGAAGGCGTTGTCGTGAAAGAAGGTCGGTGCAACGGAGTTTTGGGTTATCACTTTTACCCGCATTTAACACAAGGTGAAGGCTTTTTTCTGGCGGTATTGCGCAAAACAAGTCGCAGTAATTCCGTGCGCTTCCGCTTACCAAAAGGCATTTCGGCGGCAGACAAGAAGATGGTGCCGGAACTTAAAAACATGCTACATCACTCCGATCAATACATTTTTTTACAAAAAGGAGAAGAAATCGTAGCGGTGCCATTGACACATGAAAAATTAGTGCTGCACTTACTCGATTCCTTCCACGTTATTCACACAGGCATACCGATGGCTGATGCACGAAAAGCCGGCAAACCATTGCATGCATTGGCTTTATCGTTACATTATAAGCGTGGTTACTATCCCGAAGTTGACTTGAGTTTGGAAGATGCTTTGAAATTTCTGGCGCGTCAGGATATACATCCGGTAAACGCAACAGGAATTCACCTGCTCAGCTATTCCGGAATGCCGTTAGGGTTTATTAATGCTATCGGTAAACGTTCCAACAGTTTATATCCTCAGGAATGGAGGATTCGGAAATTGTAGAGAACTAACTTTTCTCTTCCCAAATACCTACCAAATGCACAATGGTATCCACAGCCTTTTGCATATCCTGTACACTTACCCACTCTAAACGCGAATGAAACGCATGCTCGCCGGCGAAAATATTAGGACACGGTAAACCCATATACGACAAACGCGATCCGTCTGTCCCACCGCGAATGCTGGTGCGTTGAGGCTTCATTCCCGCACGGGCAATAGCTTCCAAAGCAAAGTCTACCACTTGAGGATGCTTATCCAACACTTCTTTCATGTTACGATACTGCTCAAACACTTCAAGTTTATAAGAAGAGTTGGGATAGTCTTTTATGATCGTTGCGGCAGTCTGATCCACAATAGTTGCCATTTCCTTTAACGTTGCAGTATCAAAAGCACGTAAAATGAAATTTACCGTGGCCGACTCCAAGGAACCTGTTATACCGGTTGGATGAATAAACGGCTCTTTGTGTTCCGTTGTTTCCGGTGTATGTTTATCCTGCGGCAGTGAGGCAATTATTCGAGCTGCAATTTTAATCGCATGTTCCATTTTGCCTTTAGCAAACCCGGGATGCGTACTCACTCCCTGAATAGTCAGTTTAGCTCCATCTGCCGAAAACGTTTCGTCTTCAATATTTCCGGCATTCTCACCATCCATCGTGTAACCAAAATCAGCACCAACTTTAGCAAGATTTACTTTATCTACACCACGCCCGATTTCTTCGTCGGGAGTAAATAAAATTTTGATGGTGCCGTGTTTCACTTCAGGATGGGTCATGAGGAAATGCGCAGCATCCATAATTTCAGCAACACCTGCTTTGTTATCGGCGCCCAGCAATGTTGTTCCATCTGTGGTGATAATATCATTACCGATTTGCTCCAACAAATTCGGATGTTCAGAAGGGCGAATAACCTGAGAAGGATCATTCACCAATACAATATCAGTGCCTTTATAGTTGCGCACTATCTGTGGATTGACGTTAGCACCTGTGCAATCCGGTGAAGTATCCATGTGAGAACAAAAACAGATCACGGGCACTTGTTTGTTGGTATTCGAGGGAATTGTTCCGTACACATAGCCGTTTTCATCCATTTCCGCATCCGTAATTCCCATGGCCAGCAACTCTTCCACTAACAAACGTCCCAGATTTTTCTGTTTTTCTGTGGAAGGACAAGTTGGTGAAGCAGGATCCGATTGTGTGTCAATCTTCACATAGCGTAAAAAGCGCTCGGTAACGGTGTAGTTGTAATTGTTCATGATGTAAAAATAGCATTCTGTTTTGCTTGTTCGTGTTTAGACTAAATCCATATTATTTCGAAGTGCAACATCGAAGTCCGTAAATCCGTAAATTCCAATACCGAAATATTAACCCCACATGCCAAGTCTTCAGGAACAACATGAACAGGCTGCCATTGCGTTAATTTATCGCGGACATGAACCCGATCATATTCGCAGGCAATTGCAGGAATCGAAGCTAACGCAAGAAGAACTTGACGCCATCATGAAAGTGGTGAAAGAGCATTATTATGCGAAAAGACGAAAGCGTGGTGTGGTGCTAGCGGGAATCGGTTCTGTGATCTTGGTATTCGGTTTTCTGATCACCGTTATTCTTCATCATTCCGGAGGCGATATTAAACTCGTTATGTACGGTTTAACAACTGTGGGAGCCCTGCTGTTACTTTGGGGCATGGCCGATATTATGGGCTGGTAATACGAATTACTTATTCATTTTCTTGAAATACGGACACCAGGAATTAAACTGGCACGTTTCGCATTTGGGACTTCGCGCCAGACACGTATAACGGCCGTGTAAGATGAGCCAGTGATGAGCGACTGCCACCAGATGCTCAGGAATATATTTCATGAGTTGTTGTTCCGTTTGTAGCGGAGTTTTGGCACCACGCGTCAGTCCGAGTCGGGCAGAAACGCGAAACACATGTGTATCAACGGCTAAAGCGGGTTTATCGTAAACCACGGAAGCAATTACATTCGCCGTTTTACGCCCTACACCCGGAAGTTTTACTAATTGATCCACTTCTCCGGGCACTACATTATTAAAATCTTCTGTCAGCATTTTAGCCATGCCTACCAGATGTTTCGCTTTGTTATTGGGATAGCTGATGCTCCTGATGTATTGAAATACTTCGTCGGAATCGGACTTGGCTAATTCGAATGCATTCGGAAAACGTTCGAACAAAGCCGGAGTAACCATATTCACACGTTTATCCGTGCATTGTGCCGACAGAATAACGGCAACCAGCAATTGATAAGGATTCGCGTAATGCAATTCGGTTTCGGCCACGGGCATGTTTTGCTGAAACCATGATAATACTGCATCAAATCGTTCCTGTTTCGTCATGCTTCTAAAGTACATATAACTACAAAAAAAAATCCCCACCGTAGTGAGGATTTTTTATTTCAGTAATGACTGATTATTCAGACATCAAGTAAACTTCTTCGTCTTTATCCCAGAAGTAGCTGTTGTTCATGTTTGCTTTGATGAAGTTTTTCAACTCCATAGAAGACTCAAACTGCTCATCAACGTTCTCTGTCATTTCAACTAAAGTTACACGAGATCCTGTAGCAGAGATAATTGCTTTGTAGATCATGTACTTTCCTGTGCGGTTACCATCAGTATCCACCTTGTACATGTTAAACATGTCAGTTTCACCGATTTTAGAGAAATAACCGTAATAACGATCACTTACTTCTTTGGTTTCACGCTTGATTTCAAGAATCTTGTACGTGTACATATCTACTTTAGATACTTTGTACTCGTAAGTATCGGAAGACTTCTTTTCCCACTTGGTGATGAAGTTTTCGTTCACTTTGATAGCAGGCTTATCGATTGGCACTTCAGATTCGTAAGGACAACCCATGAATACAACGCTCAACAGCGCGAATCCTGCAAGAATTTTGATTGAATTTTTCATGTAATTAAAAGGTGTTTGAGTAATTGAGGTTTAACAAATGTAATAATTAATTGCTTTGGTCAAAACGTGTACCAAATTATCCTAACAAAACTGTTTTCACCGCATCCAAAATTCGGAATGCCTCTTCCCTGGAGGACGCTTCCGCGTATGTACGCAAAACAGGTTCTGTTCCGGATGGGCGAATCATTACCCAGGTTTCGTCGTCCAGGAAATACTTCCAGCCATCGAGATCTTCGACCCTTTGTATTTTATAGTTACCAAACGACTTATACGCACCTTGTTCGCAGTTAGCAATGATCTTCTGTTTCACCGTTTCATCCAAGTGTAAATCCACACGCTCGAATGCAAACGGTCCGGTAATCTCATACACTTCTTGAATCAATTCATTCAGCGACTTTCCACTCTTCGCCATGAATTCCCAAATCACCAATCGCATCCAGATGCCATCACTCTCAGGAATATGACCTTT
>CALJIF010000145.1 GCA_937974275.1 uncultured Flavobacteriales bacterium | reverse complement strand
GTTATTAAAACACGTCGCTTGCAATTTTAAATTACCGACTTCAATTGCCAAATTCAAAGCACGCTCGTATTCGCTGATTGACTTGTCATAATTGCGTGTTGAGCGATGCACATTGCCCGAATTAATTAAGGCCTGCGCCATACCGCTTTTATCGCTCAACTCCGCAAAAACTTTGTATCCTTCTAAACTTTTGTTTAACGATTGCGAATACTCTCCCTGATCGTAATAAATATTGGATTCAGCGATTAACACTTCGCCATATGACCGAAGTTGACCGAGTCTAAAAAATATTGCACCGGCAGCATCGTAAGCTTCCAGTGCATTGGTATATTGTCCGACTTTATAGTTGGCCATACCAATGGTAAATAAACTTTTTGCCTCGAGTATTTCGAACCCTCCTTGATTCGCCATGATTCTGGCTTCCAGTGCAGGATCCAAAGCTTTACGCGGTGAAAATTGCTGATAGGTTGAACTTAGTTCTAAGAGTAACTTTATTTTACTGCTGTCCGTTGCATTTACAAGTAACAATTTCAAACTATCCGCTCTCGCTTGTTGCGCATACAACGACAAATGCGCATGTAGCACAGTGACTATTAATACCGCTAACGACCGCAAACTGTTCATAGAAAAAATAAGGGCAACCCCAATGGATTGCCCCGGAATAATTTGAATTACTTCGTCGGTTCAATATTCACCGCTGTTTGAATTCCTTTCAGCGTTAAAATCAAATCGTAACGCACTTCATCACCTACAGCGAAACCACATTCTCTCAAATTGGCCTGAAAAAACGGAAGTTCTGCCGGCTTACCGTCGGTACCAAACTTTTTCGGATTCGGCTCTACCTCAGTAATGGTACCGGTGCAATTATCGGGATTGATCGCGGTAATCGTCCCTACGGTACGTCGCTTTACGTTAGATGCTTCCAACTTGCCATTCACCTGAATAATGTCAAACGTTACTACTTCGCCTTCGTCCAAACATAATTCCTTCACGAAGGGTTGTTTGAAATCGTATTCAACGCCGTTCTTGTCCACGACAATTCCACCTTCGTTGTCGCGGATGATTTTGGTTTTACCTTTTGCCATAATTGTGCAGTATTTTGGTTATGTATGTTCCGAATATAATTCAATTCTTTACAATACACATTATCGATTCTTAAGATAATTGATAATATTCTGTTCCACACGCTGTTCAATATTATCGGCACTTGTACGATTAAATGTAACCCCGGTTACTTTTTCAAATAATTCAATATATCGCTGCGTAACCAAATTCACAAAATCATCCGTCATTACAGGAACCGATTGACCTTCTTTACCCATAAATCCATTTTCAATCAACCACTGTCGCACGAATTCCTTACTTAATTGACGTTGTGCTTCACCTCGCTCCTGGCGTTCTTCGTAACCATCAGCATAAAAATATCGGGACGAATCCGGTGTGTGGATTTCATCCATCAAATAAATGGTTCCATTGGCTTTACCGAACTCATACTTCGTATCTACCAGGATCAATCCACGTTCACGTGCCATTTCCTGGCCACGCTTGTATAAAGCACGTGTATACTTTTCCAGCTGCTCATAATCCTCGCGACTCACAATACCACGATTAATAATTTCCTCTTTGGAAATATCTTCATCGTGCCCAACAGCGGCTTTGGTAGTTGGGGTGATAATCGGTTCCGGAAATGCATCACTTTCACGCAATCCGTCAGGCATGCGCACACCACAAATTACACGTTCACCCGATTGATATACGCGCCACGCATGTCCGCTCAGGTATCCGCGAATCACCATTTCAACCTTGAAAGGTTCACACTTAATTCCAACAGTAACATTGGGATCCGGAACTGCCAACACCCAATTCGGAACAATATCAGCAGTAGCTTTCAAAAAATGTGCGGCAACCTGGTTCAACACTTGTCCTTTAAAAGGAATGCCACGCGGCAAAACAACGTCAAATGCTGAAATCCGATCAGATGCCACCATAACCAATAGTTCATCATTGATCGTGTAAACATCACGCACCTTGCCTTTGTAAAATGCTGTCTGTCCCGGTAAATTGAAATGTGTTCCTGTTAATGCGCTCATGTTATTTTTTTAAAGTATCGTAAATTTCAATAATTCGTTTTACCAATCTGTGACGGATAACATCGCGATTATCCAAATACACAAATTCAATTCCTTCTGTTCCCGGCAATACTTTGATCGCCTGCAACAATCCGCTGGGTTGGTTTCGCGGAAGATCGACCTGCGTTACATCGCCCGTGATGACAAATTTGGCAGTTGGCCCCATTCGGGTAAGAAACATTTTTAGTTGACTCTCTGTTGCATTCTGTGCCTCGTCCAGAATTACGAATGCATTATCCAACGTGCGACCGCGCATAAACGCCAAAGGTGCAATTTGTATAACATTGTTCTCGATGTAATTCCGCAACTTTTCCCCGGGAATCATTTCGTACAACGCGTCATACAATGGTTGTAAATACGGATCCAACTTCTCTTTTAAGTCTCCCGGTAAGAAACCCAGATTTTCTCCGGCTTCTACCGCAGGACGCGTTAAAATAATCTTTCGTACTTCACGATTTCTCAATGCTCGCACAGCTAATGCTACAGCAGTATATGTTTTACCTGTTCCCGCCGGTCCGATGGCAAAAACCATATCGTTCTTTTCGCAAGCTTCCACCAAACGATGTTGTCCGGGAGTTCGGGCTTTTACAATCAAGCCGTTGTTTCCGAAAACCAAAGCATCCGTCATTGCAGCAGTAGTATCACCACCCGCCCCAACGCCCATCACGTGTTCAATATTGGCTTCGGTGAGTGTTCCGTACTTTTCGAAATGCGCAATGAAAGCTGCAATCGCGGTTTCAAATCGTTTAATTTCTTCATCATCGCCTACTACTTTGATTTGATCGCCACGACCTATAATTTTCAACTTTCCGAAATACGATTTGATTTTTTGCAGCTTCACATCATTAACGCCGTATATCACAATCGGGTCAACTCCTGAAATTATTACCTGTTTTTCTGCCAATGTAAACGTGTGTTTGAAGTGTCTTATAAACATTCGCATTTTCAAAACATCAGGAGTCCTGAAACGGCGAACATGGTGTATTCCGATAATTTTGTCACAAAATAAACGGATTTTAGCAATCTGTAAGTTTTCGGAACATGGGAAAAATCATCACGCTAACTACCGACCTCGGCCTTCGTGACCCTTACGTTCCCGCTACCAAAGGTTTTATTCTTCGCCATCTTCCCGATGTTCAGATGATTGATCTTTCCCACACCGTAAAACCATTTGACATCGCGCAAGCTGCGTGGATGCTGCGTTATGCGCATCGCGAGTTTCCCGATGACACCGTACATCTCATCACGGTTGGTGGTACGATTTCAAAAAAGTTTAACCATGTTTTGGTGCGTTACCATAACCAATGGATGATCGGTTGTGACAACGGAATTTTTTCTTTGATCACCGAAGAAGAGCCCGAACTGATTATTGAATTGTGTAAAGGAGGCGAAGAACCCGGTCCGCTAACGTTGAAAGATGTTTATGCTGCAGCGGCGGTTCGGCTGCTCTCAGGGACGGCTCCAACCGACCTTGGACCGCAGGCTGAACGTATTCAGCAATTATTGCGACCAATTCATCCTCCGGAATCGGATACATTAAAAGGCTCTGTGGCTTATATCGACAGCTACGGAAATGTGATTACCGATATTTCCCGAGAACAATTTGAGCGCTTTGGGAAGAATTTACCGTTCAGCATTGAGTTGTTCGGAGATGAAATAACCACGATTAGTAAAATTTATTACGATGTTGCGGAGGGTGAAAAGCTGGCCTTTTTCAATTCGGCAGGATATCTCGAAATTGCGATAAACAAAGGCTCTGCAAGCGCTTTATTGAATATTAAAAGTTCATTTGTCGTACGAATCCGATTTCAGGGACTATGATTACTCGAATAGTACGTATGGAATTTCATCCCGATCGTGTGGATGATTTCCTAAAAGTTTTTGAAGCGAATAAAAACCGAATTGCAGGCTACCCCGGATGTTTACGACTTGAATTACATCGAAATATCAGTGAGCCGCAGATTTTATACACTATTAGTCGCTGGATTTCGGAGGACGCTTTGAACGATTATCGCGCCAGCGAACTATTTCTGAGCACGTGGAAACAAACTAAAATTCACTTTGCAGCGCCGGCTCAGGCCTGGAGCACCACAGCGTTGTTCGATTCCGCGGAAATTAAATGAAGCCAACTTCCTTCACATCAAATTGGCGCTCTTCTCCGGTTTCAAGCATCAGCACCAATCGCCCTTCAGAAGAAACATCGTGCAGTGTGGCCGTAAAAACGGATTTGAAATCTGTGTACACGGCAGACTTATTGTAGCGGTACAGACGTTGAAAATAGCGACTACGAATTTCATCACCCTTTCCGGCACGCAGCGTTAAATAAGCCGCTTCCAATTTTCCGAAAAGCACTTCCATCACATCATCCAAAACAAACTTTTCCCCGCTTACTTTAGCCATAGATGTGGCGGTATTTAAGTCGCCGGGAAATTCCAGTTGGTTCACATTAATTCCAATTCCTGCAATAGATTGCATCCAAACCGCACCTTTGAACGAGTTTTCAATCAAAATTCCCCCTGACTTTTTCCCATTGATTAAAATATCGTTAGGCCATTTGATTTGAATATCGGAATCGGGTAAGAATTCAGCCAGTGTTTCCGCCGTTGCCACCGCCACGGCTTCAGATATCCTGAATTGCTCCTTTACGCTTAAAAATGTCGGCGTAAGTAAAACACTTAGGGTAATATTAGCGCCGGGTTCCGCATACCAGGAAGCACCACGCTGGCCTTTCCCTGCATATTGTTCTGCTGCAACAACTACCGCACCTTCCGATAAAGCGCCCGTAGCAGCCATACCATTTAGGAACGAATTGGTGGAGTCCACACGATCGAGACGAACAATCCGTCGACCAATAAACAAAGTTTGTGAACCCTTCGTGCCCATTTTTGTTAATTTTGTACGCTTTAAAGCAAATTTACAATTTGAACCAATGCCGCATGAGGAATGCGGTTTATATTCCCGAATGGCAACTAAGAAAACTACTACAGCCAAAAAAGCTGCTCCGGCTAAGAAGAAACCTGCAACTAAAACTGCAAAATCATCCGCGCCCAAGAAGGCTGTTCGCACCACGGCTGCTCCTAAAAAAACTGCTGCGAAGAAGACAACCAAAACGGCTGCTCCGGCTAAAAAGGCGGTTAAAGCGGTTAGTGCTGCTGCTTCCACAAAAAAGATCGGCGGCAAATCAAAACTCCGCGATGAATCTTTGGAATTGGCATTATCTGCTATCAAAGGAATTCAGGAGAAAAAGGGACAAAATATCCTTTGCCTCGACCTTAGCAAAATTGAAAATGCAGTAACGAAATACTTCATTATTTGTGATGCACAATCCAATACGCAAGTTGAAGCGATTGCTGATTCAGTTGAGCAATACGTGAAGAAAGATCGTGGACAACGTGCGTATAAATCGGAAGGCTGGGAAAATGCGCTGTGGATTTTGATTGATTACATTGATGTCGTTGTACACGTTTTCGAACAGGAAACCCGTCATTTCTACAATCTTGAAAGTTTGTGGGCAGATGCTGAAGAAGTGAAGTTTTAGTCAAGAATTGTTAAAGCATTACAATAGTTGAGTCGGCATAACCGACCTTAGGAGAAATCAGGACTTTATGAGTAACATGAATAACGAGCAAGAGCAAGAAAAGAAATTTAAGGACCGAATTCCGAAGAAACCGCAATTACCGCGATCTCCGTCAGGATTTTTCTGGATATACATCATTCTGGTTGTAGGATTGATCGGATTTTTCATTCCGAATATGATGTCGGATGTTCCCGAGATTTCATACACCGAGTTTAATGATTTAGTGCGTGATCGTGCGGTGGAGAAAATCTATCGCGTAAGTAACGAGAACAACCGATTAGAAATTGTAGTGCGTGCAGATAAGAAAGATGCACCCGCTGTTGTTGCTATCAAAGCGAAACAGAAAAACTGGCGCGGACCTGTTCCTGCACATCAACCGCATTTACGACTCAGTTCAACGTGGACGGAAGATTTGGGTAAACGCATTACCGAAACACAGTTGAATAATAATTACACGGCGCAGGAACTGATCGATATTCAGGAAATTAAACGCACTTCATTCTCCGATCATCTGGGTTGGTTATTGCCAATTTTGTTGATGGTAGTGTTGTGGGTATTCCTGATGCGTCGCATGGGCGGCGGCGGTGGTAGTCAGATTTTCAATATCGGAAAAAGTCGTGCGCAATTGTACGATAAAGACACCATGGTGAACGTAACGTTTAACGACGTTGCAGGTTTGGAAGAAGCCAAAGTAGAAATCAAAGAGATCGTTGACTTTTTAAAGCATCCGAAAAAGTATACTGACTTAGGAGCAAAAATTCCGAAAGGCGCTTTGTTAGTTGGCCCTCCGGGTACCGGTAAAACATTATTAGCGAAAGCAGTTGCCGGCGAAGCAAAAGTTCCTTTCTTCTCGTTATCAGGATCTGATTTCGTTGAAATGTTTGTCGGAGTTGGGGCATCCCGCGTACGCGACTTGTTCAAGCAAGCAAAAGAAAAATCGCCTTGTATCATCTTTATTGATGAAATTGATGCGATTGGTCGTGCTCGCGGAAGAAGCGTTTCTCAAGGTGCCAACGATGAGCGTGAGAATACACTCAATCAGTTATTGACAGAAATGGATGGTTTTGGTACGAATAGCGGGGTAATTATCCTTGCGGCAACCAACCGTGCGGATATTCTGGATCGTGCATTATTACGTGCAGGACGATTCGATCGTCAGATTTACGTAGATCTTCCTGATTTGAACGAGCGTAAGGCCATTTTCCAGGTGCATTTGAAACCATTAAAGTTGGACAAAGCCTTAGATCTCGACTTTTTGGCAAAACAAACACCCGGCTTTTCAGGTGCTGATATTGCTAACATTTGTAACGAAGCGGCTCTGATTGCGGCACGTCACAATAAGAAAACCGTAGACAAACAAGATTTCCTGGATGCGGTGGATCGAGTAATAGGTGGATTGGAGAAGAAAAATAAAATTATTTCACTCGAAGAAAAGCGCATCATCGCATTCCACGAAGCAGGACATGCCACAGTAAGCTGGATGTTGAAACACGCGGCACCATTAGTAAAAGTAACTATCGTACCTCGTGGCCGTTCTTTAGGAGCAGCATGGTATTTACCGGAGGAGCGTCAATTAACGACTACAGAACAGTTTATTGATGAAATGTGCGCAACATTAGGAGGTCGTGCTGCAGAAGATGTGATTTTTGATAAAGTATCTACAGGCGCATTGAGTGATCTGGAACGTGTAACCAAGCAGGCTTATGCCATGGTTATGTATTACGGACTGAATGATAAAGTAGGCAACATCAGTTTCTACGATTCAACAGGTCAGGAATATTCATTCCAGAAACCGTATAGCAATAAGACTGCAGAAGTTATTGATGAGGAAGTAAAGAAAATGGTGGATGCTGCTTACGAGAAAGCAAAGCAAATCCTGCGCGACAATCGCTCTAAACTGGAGCAATTAGCGAAAGTATTGTTGGAGCGTGAAGTCATTTTTAAAGAAGATTTGGAACAGATTTTTGGTAAACGACCTTGGGACGTGGAAGTTAAAGAGGAAACACCTCAGAACACATCAACACCTACACCTACAGTTGTCGGATACCCGTTGTCCGGAGAAGAAACCAAGAAAGAAGAAAATAATGACAATCCGGTCGTGTAAAAACTATGCATAATTATTGAAAGGTCAACCCCAAAAAGGTTGACCTTTCTGTATAACTTTATGCCGTTAGAGCTATCATGGAAGAATCTACATCGCGAGAAAAAGTATTAAAAAAGTTACGGGCTGCGCTGATGACAAAGTCGCGTTTGGAACCCGGAGCAATAGATTTCGAAAGCAATGTTTTTCAATCATTCGAAGAACCGCTGGAGCTTGTTTTTGCTCAACAGTTTTCAGACGTTGGAGGACAATTTATCTTTTGTGAAAACGATCAGGACTTTACCGATAATATTGCTGCGTTATTGCAAGACAACTCATTTGGGAAAGTGTGGTGTGGAGATGCGGAATTAATTCCATTATTGGAAACGGCACAGCTTAAATTTGACCGTCAAATTCCGGTAAATGAAGCCGACACAACGATAACCGGTTGCGAATTTTTAATTGCACGTACCGGCAGTATTATGGTGTCATCAAAACAAGCATCCGGAAGACGAGCTGCTTACGTTCCTGCGAATCATATTGTGGTGGCGCGTACTTCGCAATTGGTGATGCACTTAAAAGATGCGCTGCGGGAATTAAAAAATAAATACAACGATCAGCCACCATCGATGACTTCCATCATTACAGGCCCGAGCAGATCTGCAGACATTGAAAAAATTCTGACCACCGGTGCGCATGGCGCAAAAGAACTCTATCTCTTTTTGATTGACGATTTGGAGTGGAATCCGGAAGATTAATGTATCATGGATCGTAATCTCATTCAACGTCTGATAACCGGCACTTTGTTTGTCGGCGTTCTGGTGTTTGCAATATGGTGGCACGCGTGGTCCTACGCAGCACTTTTCCTGATAATAACCGTTTTGGGATTATTGGAATTCTACCGACTGATTCGTTTAACGGGGGCTTCTCCGCAAGTGTTTACGGGAGTTGCGGCAGCAGTCGCATTGTACGCCGGTGTTTACGGTTTGTATGAGTTCACTTACGAACTGCAACTGGCATTGCCTCTCGCGTTACTCTTAATGTTCGTCATTTTTATTGTTGAGTTATTTCGCGGATCTGCTACGCCGTTTCAGAATATTGGCACAACAATTCTTGGTGTAATCTATGTTGCGCTTCCTTTCGCGTTTTGGCATACCGCCGCTTTCGATATGCTCGATAATATCAACACCGGCAAATTGGAAACGTATTATAATTACCGCTACATGCTGGGGTTCTTTATTATTCTCTGGACCAGCGATTCATTAGCATACGTTTGCGGACGCCTATTCGGTAAACACAAGTTATATGAGCGCATTTCACCCAAGAAAACATGGGAAGGTTTTATTGGTGGTGTCCTCTTTACTATTGCAGCCTCTTGGCTGGTCGGCGAATACATTGGTGGGTTAAAACATGTGCATTGGATGGTCATCGGAGGAATTGTGGCAATAACGGGCACTTTAGGCGATTTGGTCGAATCGATGTTCAAGCGAAGTATCGGTGTAAAGGACTCGGGAACATTGCTTCCGGGTCACGGCGGAATCCTTGACAGATTTGACGCCGTGCTGATTTCCTCCCCATTTGTGGTGATGTACATTTTGGCCGTTCAACGATAATTTTCTTCACTAACAACCGCTTAACGATTCGATATAAATTACCTAATTTCGTCCCTGCTCAATTAAACAAGAGAACCAACGTATAAAAAACCAGTTATGGCTACTACAACAAAGAAGACAGAAGCAACACATCATAGTATGTTTGATGCAGTACTTGCTCGTCTGGACAAGGCTGCAGAGTTATTTGGATTAGACCCGTCTGTTGCTGAAATTCTTCGTCACCCCAAGAAAGAAGTTAAAGTGAGCTTGCCTATCGTTATGGATAATGGCAGCATTCAGGTATTTGAAGGTTATCGCACTGTTCACTCTACCCATCTTGGACCATCAAAAGGTGGTATTCGTTATGCGATGGATGTAAACGATGATGAGGTTCGTGCACTTGCTGCATGGATGACCGTTAAATGTGCTATTGCCAACTTACCTTATGGTGGTGGTAAAGGTGGTATCAAATGTGATCCGCGTAAAATGTCAGCCGGTGAATTGGAGCGTTTAACACGTGCCTACACTCGTGCGATGGCGGATATTTTTGGAGTAAACAAAGACATTCCTGCTCCGGATATGGGCACAGGCAAGCGCGAGATGGCTTGGTTAGTAGATGAATTCAATAAAGTAACCGGAGAAGATCAACCGGGCGTAACAACAGGAAAACCAATCACATTAGGTGGATCTCGCGGTCGTGAAGCTGCAACAGGTCGCGGTGTAATGGTAGCTTCTTTGGCTGCTATGAAGAAAATCGGTATCAACCACAAAACTGCAACTGCTGCTGTTCAAGGTTTTGGTAACGTAGGTTCACATGCTTCACGTTTGCTCGCTTCTAAAAACATTAAAATTGTTGCGATTTCCGATCATACTGCGGCATTCCACAATGAAAAAGGAATTGACATTGACGCTGCACTGCGTTACGTTGCGCAAAACGGCAACATGTTGAAAGGATTTACAGGCGGTGATGAAATCAGCAACAATGATTTGATTACTTGCAACGTGGATCTCTTAGTTCCTGCGGCAATCCAAGGTGTAATTACTGCAGCCAATGCTAAAGACATTAAAGCAAAATTAATTGTTGAAGGAGCGAACGGTCCTACAGAAGCTGAAGCTGATGCAATTTTGAACGACAAAGGAATCGTTGTTGTACCGGACGTTTTAGCAAACGGAGGTGGTGTTACGGTATCGTACTTCGAGTGGGTACAAAACAAATACGGACACTATTGGACAGAAGATGAAGTGAACGCTAAACATGATATTTCCATGAATCAGGCATTTGAAAACGTGTGGTTCAACTCACAACAATTCAAAACAAGCATGCGTATCGGTGCCTATATTACAGCATTGAAAAAGCTGGATAAAGCGATTCGTTACAAAGGCAACTATTAATCGTTACAAACGAAACGAAAAGCAGCTCAAAAGGCTGCTTTTTTTATTACCTGTACGAAAGGTTATCTTTGCACCTTAAACATTATAACTATGAAATTTCACCGTGAAGGCCGACTGACCATTTTCATGACGCTGCTATTGTTTTTTGTTGTGAATATTGGAATGTATCTGATCGATCCGGGATTTGGAATTGCCAACATTATCGCTTTGATTCTGACACTGGCATTGCTGTACATTATTCTTCAGTTTTTCCGTAATCCACCGCGCAACACTGTTCCTAACGTGCAACACATTATTTCACCGGCCGATGGGAAAGTGGTGGTAATTGAAGAAGTGGAAGAACCGGAATATTTTAAAGACAAGCGCATTCAGATTTCTGTTTTCATGTCGCCGTTTAACGTGCACGTGAATCGTTATCCTATCGGAGGAACAGTTTCGTATGTAAAATACCATCCGGGTTTGTACTTGGTAGCATGGCATCCGAAATCCTCCACAGAAAACGAACGCAGCACGGTTGTGGTGAAGCATCCTTCAGGTGTCGAAGTCCTGTTTCGTCAAATTGCCGGTGCCTTGGCAAAACGAATTGTGTATTATTCTGCTGTTGGCGATCAGGCGCAGCAAGGAGGAGAAATGGGCTTTATTAAATTTGGTTCACGCGTGGATATTTATGTGCCGCTGGGAACAAAAATTGACGTACAACTGAATCAGGTGGTGCGCGGTGGCGAGTCGGTTCTGGCTACATTGGCATAAACAAGTGTGCTACACGAACCGAAACAAAAGTTAAAAAAGTTAAAAAACTCCCACTCTAGCACGCAATTTGCTACATTTGGAATAAGCAACTAATTAAAACCTAATAGACATGAAAAAGTTATTTGTAGTATTGGCATTGGCCGGAATGGTAGGAACAGTTTCTGCAACTACTGTATCTGCGATCAACGGATCTGAAATCGTTGTTGTTAAAGGCGGCGACAAGAAGAAGAAAAAGAAAAAAGGATGCTGCTCAGGCGACGCTAAAGCTGCTGACGGAAAAACATCTTGCGCTGATGGTGCAAAGAAAGAAGCCGGATGCTGCAAAGACAAGAAGGCTGATGCTGCTCCAAAGCAATAATCGCTTTTCGAAAAACAAAAAAACCGCTGTTAACGCAGCGGTTTTTTTATGCTTTATTCCGAACAATGTGCTCTATTTGTCGCAGTTCCTGAATTTCAAACGTCACCTCTTCATCATGCGTTTGTGCGTTAACATTGAAATACACTTGATCAATAGCTGCATCACGCGCACCAACAATATCCACGTGCAAATCATCGCCAATCATTAATGAATTGGACGCTACTGCACCACTCTTTTTCATGGCGAAGTTAAATATCCTCACATCCGGCTTATTATATCCACAGCCTTCTGAAGTAACTATTACTTTGAAATATTTATCCAGTCCGCAATGTTCCAGCTTATAATGCTGAACTTCCGGAAAGCCGTTGGTAATGATGTGAAGTTCGAAATCGTCTTTCAGCGCGTCCAGCAATTCCATAGCACCCGGAATTAAATTGGTTTTCTTGGGCGCTTCGGAGATGTAATCGTGATCGAATGCATCAGCTAATTTTTGATCGTGAACGCCGAAATGCGCTAACGTTTGTTTAAACCGCAATGCGCGCAAAGTAGCTTTATCAATTTTCTTTTTTCGGTAACGATCCCACAACAAATCGTTGTATTCGTTGTAATGATTTATGAATACGTCAACAGCAGGAACACCGCGTCCTGAAAGATGGTATTTTTCATACAACTCGGCCAGTGTCTCGCGGGCGTTGCGCTCCATATCCCACAATGTGCGGTCCAGGTCAAAAAATAAATGACGGTATTTACTCATGTAACGCTTCGGGCATGTATTGGGAAAGCGCCAGTTGCTGGGCCGTGTAGTTGAGCACTATCGACCATAAAAGCAACGAAACAAAAAGATAAAGTAGAACAGGCTTACGCTTTCGGTAAAATGCAACAGCAACTAAAGTTCCTACCGGAATAGAAATTATACACGGTGTAACAAACGCAATTCCTGCAAGTCCAAAGCGACGCTTGATTTTAACGATCATTTTATTGGTTCGTGTAAAATGACGTTTCGGCTGACGTTCGATTACTTCCGCGGGACGACGCACAAAAATCGATTTGATCAACGCTTTAATGTGATTCCACCATGCGGCTATCAGTGAACCGGCATAATAAAATACCAAAATGCCGATCACACCACCTAAAGTGGTAATCGTAAACGACTGTATGAAATTAAATCCTTGACGTTCCGCCTCAAATGGAGCTAAAAGAAACTTCACACCGGAAATTAATCCTACTTCCAGAACTTTAAACCAATATGTTATTTCTTCTGCATTCATTCTTATAACTTCTCCCCAAATGCCAGATCACCGGCATCACCCAACCCCGGAACGATATATGATTGTGCGGTTAATTCATCATCAATAGCGCAACACCAAATGGTAGTGTTCTCGGGCAAATGTTTCTTGATGTAATTCACACCTTCCAGACTTGCAATAACACTTAGCACGTGAATATGTTTCGGTTTCCCATGACGCAAGATTGCCTGATACGCTAATTGCATTGAAGTGCCGGTAGCAAGCATCGGATCACATAAAATCAATTCTTTATTGTTTACATCAGGGCATGCCAGATATTCTACATGTACATCAAATGATCCATCCTTGTGATGTTTACGGTATGCGGAAATAAAAGCATTTTCCGCTTTGTCCAGAATACGCAAAACACCATAATGTAAAGGCATTCCGGCGCGCAAAATAGTAGCCACCACCGGCTGATTTATTACACACGGAACACTCGCTATTCCCAACGGTGTTGTTACATCACGATTCTCGTATTCCAGGCGCTTACTGATTTCATAACCAACGAGCATTCCAAGACGCTCGAGATTGGTACGAAAACGCATGCTGTCTTTCTGGATCTGAGTATCGCGCAACTCAGCCATGTATTCATTAATAACGGAAGATTCTTTACTAAGATCGATTACCATAAGTTTACTTTTTATACCACTTCAACAACCAAGGCAAACGGTTGTGACGTGCTTGTAAATATACACATTCTTTTGCGCCGAAACCCCTGTAAAATCGAGCTAAATCGGGATTATTGCTGCCTTCGAAATCAAGAATCAGATTACGTTGCGCATTTTCTTCGATAAACGCATCAATCAAAAATAACATGGCTCCTTGCAATTTACCGGCTGCTGAATTACCTGAAAACAGAAAAATAACTTTCCCGTTGGAATCCATAAAAAAAGCACCCGAAAGTAATTGCCCGTTAGCATCCGTCACTGCCCGCACATGCAAACATCCGCGCGCTTCTGCAGCTTGTAATAGACGGCGTAAAATATCGTAATGATTTTCATTCCAAACCGTCACTTCCGCACCACGATCAGAACGGAACAATGCAATTATTTCTTCGTGCGAATACTGCTTATGTACGACAAGATTATTGCCCAGTGCTTTCTTCAGATTTCTTTTATGATTTTCCGAATAGTTTTTTCGGATCACAGCGATGTCTTCTATTAAATCCAACTCGTGAGTAAGATTCGGTTTCAGTTTATACTTATCACCGGCGATCTTATTAAAAACATTCAGATTGATTTCCCAATAGCTGAATTTCGAAGGAATATTCTCAAGGAATCGCGCAACTTCATCAGCAGACAATTTGTCTACGGAAAAAACGCCCAACTGCTGAATGAAAAAGGGTGGATACAAATACGCAATACCCATTTTAGATCCATGAGTAAGCGGCATAACGGAAACATAATTTTCCGTGATTAATGCGTCCCAACCCGGGCAAGTAATATCCAGATACCACGAATACGCATACACCATTCCATTGAACGATTTGCGAATACAATCGTCCCAGCGCCCTTTATCTATGGCATGATGCGGTACGTATGAAATGTTCTTCATGCCGGTTGTGCTGCAGCTGCAACAATTTTTTCATACACTACTTTCCAGCCGCTCCATTGTTTTTCATCGCTTAATGTTTCGTTGTGCCACAATATGCAAAACTCTCCTCCTACCGCTTTAACCGATTCCAATATGGACAAACAACGTTGGACTGCTTCTTCCGGATTTAATTTCATGTACAGATTTAAAGTGGCATCCATAATTGCGAAGGGATGTACTCGCAAAGCCGTTTCTGCCTCCAGATCTAAATCATAAAAGTTGAATGGAGTACAAATGCCGGCACGGAATCCGATTTCGTTTGCATAGCCCATGGAGTAATCATCCGTTATATCCCGCTCAATTAAATGTCGATACGTGTCCGGAAACTTCAGCATTAAAAAATGTTGACGGCTTTTGGTTATGTCCTTATGCAAGATGTTTTTCAGTCGTGAAATTTCAACATTCAAACGCGAAGGATCGGTATTAGAACCGAAGGAAGGATGTACGCCAACTTCAGCATAATCGGCGAGATGACGAATCAACTCTCGAAATACACGCGACTGCGTAGAAATATTCTTATCATTCTTTCCGTAATCACCGACCAGAAAAAAATAAAGCGGTTGCAACTTATACTTTTTCTGAATCTCCAACTGAAAATCGTACGTATCGTAAGGGTCGCGATTACCGCCAAACAAAACGGCTGTGCGTCGTCGGATATCATCAAAATTCCCGTAGAGCAAGGCTTTCGCATAGCCTCCAACCGTGCGCATGAATCCTTTCAACTTGTACGCGTAGGCATTATCAATATCTATCGTAGGAACAAAAGAATATTGTGTCGTAGTAAGTTGTAATTCCGGGAATCGTTCCTTTAATTTTTCGCCCAACAATTTTGCCCATTGATTAATTACGGGCTGCTCCAAAAAGCCATTCTGATAAGCCAAAGCGGCATGAGCATCAAAACGATCCAATCCATCGCGGATGTGCGGCAAATATTCTTCGTAACGACTTACTAAATAAAAGCCTGCCGAGAAGAGATCAAACGGAATTGCGGATGCCTTCCCCGTTGCAAAAAAAGCCTTATGGTTATTCCAGGTAAAAACAGCAATACTTTGCTCGCTAATTCCCGCTTCGAACAACAAATTCCTGCAAGCTATGTGCAACTCATCGGCAATGGGGTGCGGAGCATAACTCACCTTCACTCCCGTATACGCTTTAAACTCTTCTTCGGAAGTAGTTGCAGAAAACTTCAATCCCAACAACTCGTTAAAGTACAAGCGAAACATGTATTTATTTCGACCCGTAATGCGAGGTGTATAGATTAACAGTTCTCTCATTTCGCAAAATGCTTAATCATTTCACCGCAAATAAATTCAGCGGCTTTACCATCTCCAAAGTAAGGAGGAAAATCGAGTTGGCGATTCAGTAATGTTGCTGCTGCTACTGTAATACGCTGTGTATCGGCATCTGCGAGAATTGCTGCTCCGCAATTGACCAACTCCACCCACTCCGTTTCAGGACGAAGAATCACACAAGGCTTTTTGAAAAAGAACGCTTCCTTTTGCACACCACCCGAATCTGTAATCACTAATCGTGCATGCTGCTCCAGTAATACCATTTCCAGAAAAGATGCCGGCGGAATTATTTCAATTTTACCGGAAGCTGTTATGGCGTTCTGCAAAGTAGAAGTGGCTTCGATAATCTTGCGCGTTCTTGGATGCAAAGGCAGAATAACTTTTAATCCCGTTTGTTCCGCAACGGCTATCAATCCCTGAAACAAAGCGTTTAAGCGTTCCGGTACATCCGTATTGGAGTCACGATGCACAGTTGCCAGAATAAATTGATCCGATGACACTCCGAGGCGCTGCAACAAATCGGATCGCTGTGCGGCTACTGCGGCAAAATGCAAACTGTTATCGTACATCACATCACCGCAGTGATACACTGCAGGCTGATCTGCCGATGCGGGACAAGGCTGCGGATCACGTACTAAATTTTCGTTCTTCAAATTTTCAAAGCCCACTGCTGTCGGTGAAAACAACAATGTAGAAACGTGATCGCACATGATGCGATTGATTTCTTCGGGCATACTTTTATTGAAAGAGCGTAATCCGGCTTCGATATGCACAACGGGTATGTGAAGTTTCGATGCTGCCACAGCACCCGCTAATGTGGAATTCGTGTCGCCATACAACACAATGGCATCCGGCTTTTCGCTCAATAAAATCTCTTCCATTCCGGAAATCATGGCTGCAGTTTGTTTTCCATGTGAACCCGAACCAACACGCAAATTATAATTGGGCTGAGGAATACCGAGTTCGGTGAAAAACACGTCCGACATATTTTCGTCGTAATGCTGTCCCGTATGTACTATGGTTTCACGAATCGAGTTCGCAAACTTCTGTTGAATGGCCCGACTTAAAGCCGCAGCTTTAATAATTTGAGGACGCGCCCCGATAACGGTTAAAATATGAATCATAAGCAGAAAAGGAACTAGATCATTCCTTCGTCTGCAAAGCTAAAGTATGTATTGGCACCAACGATAATATGATCCAACAAACTGATGTCTAAAAGTGCTGCTCCTTGCTTTATTTTAGTGGTTAAATCAATATCCTGTCGACTGGGCTGTGTTTCTCCCGAAGGATGATTGTGTGCGAGAATAATTCCGGATGCACCGTTTTCAATAGCTTTTTTGAAAATCACCTTTGCATCAACAACAGTTGCGCTAACTCCACCACGACTGATGGCCTCCTTGCGAAGTACAACATTAGCGCGGTTTAAACTCATCATCCAGAATTCTTCCTGAGTTAAATCGTTAAGATGGGCACGCAACAAATTGAACGCATCGTTGCTCGATTTTATTTTTTCTTCTTTCGCTTGCTCCACACCCAAACGTCGACGCCCCAATTCCAATGCAGCTGCAACAGTTACTGCTTTTGCTTCGCCGATACCGCGATATTTCTGCCAATCGGCGATGGACAACTGAGCGATACGAACCAGATTATTTTGATTTTCCGAAAGAATTCGTTTTGCTAAATCCAATGCCGATTCTCGTGCATTTCCCGAACCCAGCAGTATGGCTATCAGTTCTGCATCAGAAAGACTTTGACGGCCTTTAGCAACGAGTTTTTCCCGCGGTCTGTCGTCCGGAGCCCAGTCTTTTATGGAAAGTTTAGGAGTATTGGACATAAAAAAAGGACTACGAATGTAGTCCTTTCCAAATATCTATTCGTTTGAAAACGCTTATGCCAACTTCGCAACAAACTTAGCAGCCTTTGATTTCAGGTTTGCTGCTTTGTTTTTGTGAATTACGTTCTTCTTCGCCAACTTATCCAACATAGAAGAAACTTTAGGCAACAATGTCGCAGCTTCTTTCTTATCGGTAGATGTACGCAATTTCTTCATTGCAGTACGAGTTGATTTCGCCTGGTAACGATTTGTAAGGCGCTTGGCATCATTGGAACGAATTCTCTTCAGCGCTGATTTATGATTTGCCATTGCAGTAATGATTAATTTTGAGGGTGCAAATATATGCTTTCTTTTAATTCCAACAAGAAATTCCTTAAAAACATTGGCAAAAACATTGAATATCAGCGAATTTCTTCGGTTGCGCGACCTCGGAACGCCTCTTTTTGACGTCCGTTCGCCCGGAGAATTCGCACATGGCCACATCAGGCATGCTGCCAATTTACCTTTGTTTACGGACGAAGAACGGAAAATTATCGGCACTTTATACAAGCAACAAGGGAGAGCAATTGCGGTAGAAAAAGGTTTTGCGTTAACAGGCCCGAAAATGGCGGATTGGGCGAAATTGGCCGCAACATGTACGGAACAGGAAGCCGTATTGATGCATTGCTGGCGCGGTGGAATGCGGAGTAATGCTATGGCATTTCTGTTCGATAGTGTAGGTGCGCAGTCAGTAGTATTGTGTGGAGGCTACAAAGCATACAGAAGTGCCGCGCAGGAAGAATTTATCCGTGCCAGAAAATTCGTGGTTATTGGTGGCAGCACAGGATCAGGCAAAACCGAATTGTTGCACGAATTGCGTGCACAGGGAGAAACCATTATCGATCTAGAAGCCATTGCCAAACACAAAGGCTCTGTTTTCGGGTCGTTGGGCATGGATGAACAGCCGAGTGTAGAGCAATTCGAAAACAATCTGTTTGAAGTTTTAAGGCTGATTCCGGACAATACACGCATCTGGATTGAAGACGAATCGCGTTCCATAGGCCGCAATTTTATCCCGCCTCCATTTTACCGACTGATGCATGAAGCGCCACTTATTGTGCTGTCCACTTCAATGCAACAGCGCGTTGATCGATTGGTTAACGATTACGGCAAATTCGATCCGGAAGAATTGACTGCGGCATTTTTACGCATACAGAAGCGACTCGGCGGCAAAGCAACTCAGGATGCAGTGTCTGCGGTGAATGCGGGCAATTTACATGCAGCTGCAGAAATTGCATTGTACTACTACGATAAAGCATACAATCACACGCTTGCCGAGCACATCAACGAACGTATGCATTACCTGGAAGTAGGAAACGACTCCTTGTCGGAAGTAGCTCGGAACGCAATACATTTAGCGAATCAATTAAAGCAGTAATATGATTGATGAAGTAGCACTAACCGCATACAGCAAGGGTTCCGGCTGCGGTTGCAAAATTGAACCGGCAGTACTTAAAGCGATGATCGGACCATCTGTTAGTCGCGGAAATGCTTCCGGACTTCTGATAGGAAATGAATTTAGTGATGACGCTGCTGTTTTTGCTTTGGATGACACGCATGCGCTAATTTCCACGGTAGATTTTTTCACTCCTATAGTAGATGACGCCTTTGACTTCGGCAGAATTGCAGCAACCAATGCGTTAAGCGATGTTTATGCCATGGGCGGAACACCTTTTATGGCGTTGGCAGTGTTAGGCTGGCCGGTGGACAAATTGCCCCATGAACTTGCTGCACGTGTGATGGCAGGTGCGGAAGAAGTTTGCAAACAAGCAGGAGTTGCACTTGCGGGAGGTCACAGCATTGACAGTGTGGAGCCATTTTTTGGATTGAGTGTCAACGGAAAAGTAAATCGGGCAAACATCAAAGCCAACCACACGGTTGGTGAAGGTGATCACATTTATGTTACCAAAGCGCTGGGAACCGGCATTATCAGTGCAGCAGCCAAAAAGAAAATTTTACAACCCGGCGATCTTGAATTGGCCGTTCAATCGATGACCACGCTGAATGCAGCCGGAACTTTCTTCGGTATCCTGCCCTATGTAACAGCAATGACCGATATCACCGGATTCGGCTTACTCGGTCATTTAGGCGAAATGATTGATCCCGGAAAATTCAGCGCTACGATAGCATACAATTCGGTGCCTTTTATCTCCAACATGAAGCCGTACACGGATGTTTTCTGTATGCCCGACGGCACTACGAAGAATTGGAAAAGTTACCATCAGGGAATTGTTGGCGTTGACGGCGTACAATTGATTACGTTATGCGATCCACAGACTTCCGGAGGACTTTTAGTGACTGTTGCATCAGCCAGGGTTGCGGAGTTCGAAAAGGCATGTAATCAGGAACAAATCAGAGTTACCGCTGTCGGAAGAATTGAAAAATCCGCTGATTATCGCATTAGGATTGTTTAACGTTATTTTTTTGTTGAACTTTCAGGGCTTAAAAATGAACAATTTGTAAACTAATCTGTATTTACAAGTGAAATTTACAACTAGCTCGTATGCCCGCCAAATACTCCATTAAAGATTTAGAACGCCTTTCAGGAATTAAGGCTCATACATTGCGTATCTGGGAACAGCGGTATGACTTGTTCAGTCCCGCACGCACTTCCACTAATATTCGTTGGTACACAGCCGGAGATTTAAGAAAACTGCTTAACGTAAGCGTTCTGAACAATCACGGCATTAAAATTTCCAAGATTGCATCCATGAATGAAGATGCAATTAATAAACTGGTTGTTGAATATACGGAATCCACCAGCGATGAGACGGAACAAGTAACGGCATTGGTAATGGCTATGGTGGATTTGAATGAGGCGCGTTTCGACAAAATCATTTCGTTATGCTTTATGCGTTTCGGGTTTGAAAAAACCGTAGAAGAAATCATTTATCCGTTCTTCCGCAAGATTGGCGTAATGTGGCAAACAGGAAGCATCAATCCGGTACAGGAGCATTTCATTTCGAACTTGGTGCGCCAAAAAATTATCGTTGCTATTGATGGTCTGGTTCCAACTCAAATAGAACAACCTAAAACTTTTGTTTTGTATTTGCCTAATAATGAATTGCACGAGTTGTCGCTGTTGTATTACTGCTACAAAATCAGAAGTCGCGGCCATCACGTTATTTATTTAGGTCAAAGTGTTCCTGTTGAAGATTTGGAAACATCATTCGATCAGCGTCCGCCACATTTCTTTTTAACTGTTTTGACGCATGAAATAAAAGATGTGAATCTGCAGGAATACCTTAATCGTTTAAGCAAAAAATTCCCGGAAAGTATGTTTCTCGTGAGCGGTTTTCAGATGATGAAGCGCAAATTGAGTTTACCGCGAAATATTCAGGTATTTAAAGAACCCTCCGACATTCATGTTCACCTTTAAATGAGGTTTATTAAACAAAAAGACGGTTCCCACCGTCTTTTTGTTGCTCTTACGTAAAATTTATAGTATTGATTTTCAATACGATAACCATTCTGTTTAAGTTTTAACACTTTTTATTAAACGATAATGTTTGCTCTGTTTAATGTTTTTATACTTTTGTTAAACAACAAACACATATACACATGACCGCAATAGAATTCAACGAACAACTTATCAAGCAACGCAGCGCTTTAAAAAACTTTGCATTAAGCTTGACCTCCGATCCGGAAGATGCGCAAGATCTTCTTCAGGAAACCATGTTGAAAGCTTTAACTTATCGCGAAAAATTTGCGGACTCGACGAACTTAAAAGCATGGTTGTACATGATCATGAAAAATACGTTTATTAATTCGTATCGCCGTGCAGTAAAAACACGCGAGATCATGCAGAAGTCGAAAGATCAAGCTATGACGCACTTTGTAGGCACTGTTCACAAGAATGCTTCGGAGTCACGTTTAAACGAAAAAGAAATCCGTCGTTGTATAGAACTGCTGGAAGACGATTACAAAATTCCATTCACACGTTTCTACAATGGATTTAAATACAAGGAAATTGCAGACGAAATGAATCTGCCGATCGGAACAGTAAAAAGCAGAATTTTCCTGGCTCGTAAAAAGCTGATGGATCAGTTATCCGATTTTCAGAATTAATTTTTTATCTATTTATCTGTATTTACATCTTTTTTCATGTTTTATCTTTTTAATTAAACAATATATGCGCAACTCCCCTATTTCCCTTAATGTTCACGAAATCGGTGACGAACATTTTTCCGGCTCCATGGAAACACCACTGCGCCCGGACGCTTTTCAGCTGGACGATGAATTGAAAATGGAATTGATTGAAAAACACTTCCGCGACATTATGCATGTATTGGGCTTGGATCTTCAGGACGACAGTCTAAAGGGAACTCCTGCACGTGTGGCAAAGATGTTCGTGAAAGAAGTGTTCAGCGGCTTAGATCCAAAAAATAAACCCAACGTTAAACTTTTCGACAACAAGTACAACTACAACAGTATGTTGGTGGAGAAAAACATCACGCTGTACTCGTTCTGCGAACATCATTTTGTTCCAATCATTGGAGTTGTACATGTTGCATACATCCCGAAAGATAAAGTGGTCGGCCTTTCTAAATTAAACCGTATCGTACGTTATTTCGCCAAACGTCCTCAGGTGCAAGAGCGTTTGACGGTACAAATTGCCAGCGAGCTGCGCACTTTGCTGGAAACGGATGATGTTGCTGTTTACATTGACGCGAAACACTTGTGCGTATCAGCGCGTGGTGTAGAAGATACAGCCAGTTCAACTGTAACTTCCAGTTACCACGGAAAATTCAACAGCGAAAAAACACGAAGTGAATTTTTGAATTCATTCTCTTGCGGTCAATGAGTGTTCTAGCCATCATAGGAGCGACTTCGGGTATAGGCCGCGCAATGGCCGAAAAAGCGATTGCCGAAGGTCATGAAGTACATAGCTTCTCGAGAAGTACAGCTATTTTGCCTTCACTTGTACATCAGCATTATAATGCACTTGATCCCGGTTCAACGCCAATTAACGTTCCGGAAAAAGTTGATCATTTAATTTACACGCCGGGATCAATTAACCTGAAACCGTTTCATCGTATTACTAACGAGGAATGGATTCAGGAATTTAATATCAACGTACTCGGTGCTGTGCAAACCATACGATTATTTCTGCCCGCGTTAAAACAAGGCACAAATGCGTCTGTAACGCTATTTAGTTCTGTAGCTGCCCAAACCGGCATGCCGTTTCATACAAGTATTGCAGCGATGAAAGGCGCACTAGAAGGACTAACACGTTCGCTGGCAGCGGAATTTGCACCGCATATTCGCGTAAATGCTATAGCGCCTTCACTCACGGAAACGCCGCTTGCCGAAAAATTGACCGCAACTCCCGAGAAAAAAGAAAGTGCCGGAAAGCGCCATCCACTGCAACGTATCGGAACTGCCCAAGATCAGGCGGATGCCGCTATTTTTCTTATGTTTCATGCACCTTGGATGACCGGACAAATATTGAAAGTGGACGGAGGATTATCAGCCCTGAAAATGTAGTGACACATCACAAATTAAAACTGCCGTCGAAAATATGTACCGGTTGCAACAGATCGTTCAACTGGAGAAAAAAATGGGAACGCGATTGGGAGTCCGTAAAATATTGTAGCGAACGATGTAAATCAAACGCAAAGAGAAATGGAAACGTGCGGAATAGTTTGGTTTAGAAACGATTTACGAATTACCGATCACGAGCCTTTACTGAAGGCAACTCAAAAACATGATCGGATCATTCCCTGTTTTATTTACGACCTTAAAATTCATCCTCAACTATCCGACCATACTTTTCGTGCCGGATTCCTCAATGAAACATTGTTGTGGTTAAAATCCGAATTGCAGCAGCGTGGTTCCGATTTACTTATCGCAAGCGGTAATAGCGCCGAAGAACTAATTAAATTTTGTAAGCGGTATCAGGTCAGCGGAATTTATGCGCATGAAGAATATGCGCCATACGAGAAACAAATTGAAGCGGAAGTCAATGCGTTGGCTCTGCGCAACAAGATTGAAACGCACTTCTATCATGGCAATGCGTTAATTCCAAAAACAGAACTCCCCTTCTCCATTACTCATCTTCCTGATGTTTTTACAAAATTTCGATCGCGAGTTGAATTGACCTCTCAATTTGCAGAACCCTTACCGGACTTCACGATGAAGCCATTGCCGACTATTCCTGCAGAAGAACTTCAGTCGACTTTTCTAAGCATAAATAGAGCATCCACACTATTTAAAGCAGGAACGGAAAGTGCATTGCAACGATTAAAGTATTATTCCTTTGAGCAACACTTACTGCCAAAATATTTCGAGACGCGTAACGGTTTGTTACACTTTGATGACTCCACAAAACTGTCACCATGGTTAGCTGTAGGCAGTATTACACCGGCAATGATTCTGCAGGAAGTGGAGCAGTACGAAAAACAACTTGGTGCGAATAAATCAACGTATTGGGTAAAATTTGAATTGTTGTGGCGGGATTATTTTCGCTTAGTAGTTAAAAAATTCGGAGCACAACTTTTTCACTACGGTGGTATACGTAATCGTTCCAAACAACCAATAATTCGTGATGAGAAACGCATCGCAGCTTGGATAAACGGCAACACCGGATTTCCAATTATAGATGCCATCATGCGTGAATTGCAACAAACCGGATATACATCCAATCGTGGAAGACAACTGGCTGCTAGTTTTTTTGTCCACGATCTACAACAAGACTGGAGAATTGGAGCGCGCTACTTTGAACAGCAATTAATCGATTACGACGTGCATAGTAATTGGGGCAATTGGGCCTACATTGCAGGCGTTGGAAATGATCCACGACCTGAACGCTACTTCAATATTCCGGCTCAATCGGAACGTTATGATCCACACGGCGAATTCATGAAGACCTATTGTCCTGAATTGAAAGATGTGCCGACTAAAAATCTTCATCACTTTCATGAATACTCCGAATCCTTCGTAAATTCCTTCGGCATTCGGTTGGGTGAACATTATCCCGCGCCAATTGTACAATTAAGTATGCACGCAATAAAACATTAAACCATGGCCGTATATAAAATTGAGCAAACGCAATTCATTCCAATCACTCTCGACGAAGCGTGGCACTTTTTTTCTTCTCCTAAAAATCTGGACACGATAACGCCACCCGACATGACATTTAAAATCACCTCGGGTAATGAAGATGAACCGTTACATGCGGGACAAATTATCACGTATAAAGTGAGCCCTTTCGCGGGAATAAAAATGTTTTGGTTAACAGAAATCACACATGTTGTAGACCGGCAGTATTTCGTGGATGAACAGCGATTCGGCCCTTATACAATGTGGCATCATCGTCACTTTTTTGAAGTGGTGGAAGGTGGTGTAAAAATGCGCGATGTGGTGTATTACAAACTACCGCTGGGCTTTCTGGGAGATATTGCGCATGCGGTTTTCGTAAAGAAAAAACTTCAAAATATTTTTGGCTATCGTTATACCAAACTTGAAGAATTGTTTGGAAAATGGAATCGTTAACACCGCAGGAAATTGATCGTGTTATTGAAATGGCGTGGGAAGACCGCACACCGTTTGATGCTATTCAAAAACAATTTAACCTCAAGGAAGCAGACGTTATTATCTTGATGCGTCGCGAGTTATTACCAAAATCTTTTGAACGTTGGCGCAAGCGTGTTTCCGGCAGAGCCACAAAACATCTCAAAAAAAGAACTTTTACTTCAGGTACATTCAAATGCGACGCACAACGCGCTATTACCGGAAACCGAATCAGTAAACGATGAGCACGCGCACCGTACGTTTAATTCTTGGCGATCAATTGAATTCCGGGCACAGCTGGTTTTCTGTAGTGGATCCCGATGTCCTTTATGTGATGATGGAGGTGCGTCAGGAAACCGATTACGTACGCCACCACATCCAAAAAGTTGTTGCCATTTTTATGACCATGCGCGCATTTGCACAACAATTGCGTGTTAAGGGGCATCAGGTTCATTACATTTCTCTGGACGATCCGGGAAACAAACAGCGTATTGATTCAAATATTCTTGCTGTGCTCTCCCTACACAAAGCTGACAAATTTGAATATCAGGGACCTGATGAATATAGATTAGATCGAGAACTGAGCATCTTTTGCAAGTCGCTATCTAATGCATCTGCATGTTGTTCATCAGAACATTTCTTTACGACAAGAAATGCATTAGCAGATTTCTTCAAAGGAAAAAAAACGTATTTGATGGAATCGTTTTACCGTAACATGCGCAAGCAAACGGGAATACTAATGCAAGATGATCAACCTGAAGGTGAAAAATGGAATTACGATCACGATAATCGACATACCTTCACTGCCGTATTACCACCACCCGTTAAAGAATTTGAGCATGATGCTTCGGAAATCGTGGAACTGCTGAAAACACATCAGGTTGAAACCATTGGTAAAATTGAGAATAACATCAACATATGGCCTGTTAACAGAACGGAAGCATTAGCGGTGCTGACTCATTTCGTTACCGAACTTTTAACTTCATTCGGAACGTATCAGGATATGATGAGTACTGATCATGCGTACTTGTATCATTCGCGACTTTCATTTGCTTTGAATATAAAAATGATTTCACCGCACGAAGTGGTTGATGCAGCCGTGACACAGTACCGTAAACAACCACATACTATTTCGTTAGCGCAAGTTGAAGGTTTTGTGCGGCAAATACTGGGATGGCGGGAATATATGCGCGGAATTTACTGGGCCACAATGCCTGAATTTGCATCGCATAATTACTTCAATCACCACCGCAAACTTCCATCATGGTTTTGGACGGGCGAAACTAAAATGAATTGCTTAAGACATGCCATTCGACAATCGCTGAATTTGGGATACGCTCACCACATCCAGCGACTCATGATCACCGTAACTTCGCGCTACTCGCAGGCATTCACCCCGATGAAACGGACCAATGGTATTTAGGTATTTATATTGATGCATTCGAATGGGTGGAAATCACGAATACGCGCGGAATGAGTCAATACGCGGATGGCGGCATTGTAGGTTCAAAACCCTATTGTTCAAGTGGAGCTTATATTTCCAAAATGAGTAACTACTGTAAAAGTTGTTCGTACAGTGTGAAAGAAAAAACAGGAACACAGGCCTGTCCGTTCAATTCGTTGTACTGGCACTTTCATGTTCGTCATCGTAGCTTGTTAGAACGGAATCCAAGAATAGGAATGGTGTATCGCACATGGGATAAAATGAATGCAGATCATCAGCGTTTGTTATTGGATCAGGCCACGCAGTATTTAAATACGATTGAATCGTTATAACGTGTTTAGTTTTTGAAGAATGACGTCGTGTTGTGTACGAAAACGTTCAGTTAACAATGAGGTTATTCGTTTACCAACTTCCCTTCGATGCAGTTGAATAAATTCTAATTCCGATTTTGTACAATGGGTTCGTAACAGCGCGAAAACTCTATTTCTGAACGCTTGCTTCGTGGCCACAATAGACTGAATCAACGCTTCCCTTTCCTTCTCATGAGCAGAAAGATATTTTGCTTTGCTTTTCCCGAGTGAATGGACGAAAGCATCAATCAAATCGTTATTCCATTGTTTGAACAAGGGGCGTAATACCAAACCTTGAAACGATTCAACCGGCAATGCTATCGCGGGATCAAATGCAACAGCAAGTCGTGTATCAGTATATTCCGTTTGGTTGTTTGCAGATGCCATTGTAATTGTAAATTTACGTATGATAAGATCAGTAATCGTTGATGATTCCGTTGAAGCCGTAAACAGTTTAAAAGCCGACCTTACACAATGGTGTCCGGAGGTTTCACTGATAGGTACCGCACACAGTGTCAAAGAGGGAATTCAACTTATTCAACAAACAAAACCTCAACTGGTTTTTCTGGATATTCAGTTAGGAGATGGAGAAGGATTCGATATCCTCAATGAACTTCAAGATCCGGACATCCAGGTCATATTTACAACGGGCTTAGATAATCAGGGAATTCGGGCAATTAAATACAGTGCTTTAGATTATTTACTGAAACCTGTTGATCCCGATGAATTGATTGAAGCGGTTAAGAAAGCACGTGGCAAAGAATTACAGCAAAGTCTTTCGGACAATTTGAAACTCTTACGAGATTATTTGAGTTTGGGTTCACCTGCTCCGAAGCGCCTTGCCTTAAATAGTGCCGATCGTGTTCATGTAATTCAAACCAATGAAATTATTCGTTGCGAATCGGAGCGCAACTACACCACTTTCTTTTTATCTACAGGAAAACAAATTGTGGTGACACGCACTTTAAAAGAGTACGAAGAACTTTTGGAACCGATTGGCTTTGTACGTGTGCATCATTCGCATTTGATCAACATCGAATTCCTCAAAGAATTTGTAAAACAAGATGGTGGTTATGTGCTGATGAAAGACGGCAGTAATGTTCCGGTTTCGGTTAGAAAAAAAGAAGATCTGCTGCGGATATTAGGTCTATAAAAAACGCCTGTGTTGTTGAACACAGGCGTTTTTTTTGTTGCATGGAACTTATTTTAGTTTCTTGGTCGCACTGGCGCAGGTGTTTCCTGCTTCGGTGCAGGTGTTTCCTGCTTTGGAGTAGTTGTTGGACGAGATGGAGCCGGTTTTGCAGCCGGAGTATCCTTCTTAGCTTCCGTCTTCTTCGGCTCTGTTTTAGCAGGCTCCGTCTTCTTCGGTTCCGTCTTTTTGGGCTCTGTCTTAGAAGGAGTCGATTTTGAAGGCGTGTTTTGTGTGCGGCTATTGGCGTACGTCACAGTTAACGTATTCTGAGCATAACCAACATTATTCTGAGCCTTCACTTCAATGGTGTTTGTACCCTGATTCAAGTTAGCTGTAAACGTAACTGTACCGGTCTGAGCATTGAAATTAATTCCTGACATCATGCGAACACCGTTCACTTTAACTCCGAACTGTGAAACTGAAGTAATTCCTGTAACCTGCATAGTTACCGCCAACTGTTGAGTTGGAGACGTGTAATTGGTTGTTGACGGTGTTACCAATGTAATAACCGGATCACTTGGCGTAGGAGTCGGTGTCGGTGACGGATTAGTTGGGTTCGTCGGATTCGGAGGTGTCGGATTCGAAGGATTGCTTGGTGGCACAACCGTTGTCTGACCAGGACGCGAATTACCCGGCTGTTGAGTTGGTGTAGGAGATGGATTGTTATTACCCGGATCCTGAGCACCTCCACCAGGACTTGTGTTCACCACTTTAATTGTAGTGGCATCATTCGCCGAACCCGCAGAATTAGTTGCAGTAACGGTATACACGTTTGCTCCCGGTACACAATTATCACTAAAAGTAACAGTATTCGCACCTGCATTGTAGTTAAACGGAACATCTGTACCATTTAAGCGTTTCACCGTAATCTGTGACGCAGAAGTAACATTCAATACTGTAGCAATAACAGTTTGCTGTGGCGTACTGGTAATAAACGGATTCGCAGACGGTGTAGTGATATTCACCACAGGAGGCTGCACAACAGGAGCCGGTGTGTAAGCGATAGTTGTTGATTTACTATCTGAACCGACACTGTTTGTACCTGTTACAGTGAATACGTTATTGCCAGAAGTCAATGTAGCATTGATCGTCACCACTTTTGTTGAGGCGTTGTATGAGAATGAACTTACAGCCGCATTGTTTTGAGTAACAGTAATGTCGCTCTGACCGTTCACGTTCAACACTGTTGCAATTACCGTTGTGTTCTGGGTTGGAGAAATAAACGGTGTTGAAGCAGGTGTCGTAATCGTCACGACAGGTGGTGGTGATGTCTGAGTGGTCTTGTAAGTAATAACACAAGACTTCGAATTGGTACCGGCAGTATTTGTACCGGTAATAGTCAGATTATTACTACCGCTTACAAATGATGCAGGGAATGACACCGTCGCAACACCATTAGCAACATTGAAAGTAAAGTTGGTTACCGGTGCGTTATTCAAGGTAATTGCAACCTGACTCATCGTAGTAACATTAGTTACTGTAGCGGTAATTGTCATCGATGCAGTCTTGGTAGAGTACGGACAAACATTTGGTGAAGTAATCGTAACTACAGGAGGCTGCAATGTTTGTGCAGGATTGTAATTAATAGTAACTACATCAGATGCACTGCCAAAATTGTTTGTACCAATTACTTCGTACGTGTTTGCACCTTGCTGCAAATTAGCCGTAAACGTTACCTGACCATTTACAGGATTGAATGAGAATCCGGAAATAGCAACACCGTTTCGCTTAACCTGCACATTAGCCTGAGAGGTAACATTCACAACTGTTGCAGTAACATTTGTTGTTGGTGCTAAAGATGTAAACGGATCAACACCCGGATTGGTAATCGTTACTTGAGGAGGAACACCACTGTTGTTGGGACTTGGGTTATCCTGCTTGTAAATAATCGTCTGATTATCGGAAGCACTTCCCGCATTATTAGTTGCAATTACCGAATATGTATTTGTTCCTGCCAGCAAGTTGTGCGAGAAGGTCATGATGTTCGTAGTCGGGTTGAAATTGAACGCAGTGCTCACCTGTCCATTGATCGTTAAACTGATTTGACTGGATGACAATACACGCTCAACACGCACCACCAAATTTTGTGTAGGCACAGTAGCTGTAAACGGATTCGTTGCAGGTGTTGTAAATGTTACAATCGGAGGCAACTGAACCGGATTGTTCGGATTAACCGGAGTCTGGTTCGGATTTGGAGGAGGAGGATTCGTTACAACCGGATTTGGATTCGTCGGGTTGTTCGGATTCGGATTCGTGTTGTACGAATTCGGATTCGGAGGAGGCGGAGGAGGATTGTTTGTGGAAGTTGTAGATTCAGCACGACCAAAAGTCCAGCGAATAAACATACCCGCATAATGATACATGTCGTTATTAGGAGTAGCAGCACCACTGTAATCGTGACGCGTACCATCAATAACATCATTCAACGCAAATGTGGTGCGGTGCTCAATTCCAATTGCAAATGCGCGACCAAACTGATAACCCATTCCAAAACCTGCAGAAGGCATGAATGACCATTTCGCAGTCGGGCTTCCGTCAGCTGCCGTTTCATAAGTATCATCCCACAACGCTTCCAGTTGTCCACGAACGATATTATCCATACCAAACTCATTGATGCCGGAATAATTGTACATCATTCCGTTTTCATCCAACTGATTGGTTGTCGTCTTCCAGTAGTTCATCCCTACTCCACCAAAGCCATAGAGTAGAAAACCACTTTTACGCAAGCTGTTGCTTCCGATAATTAATTCCAATGCAAACTCATCGTATCGGAATTTGTAATTACTGAATACATAACCGCCATTTGCAGCATAATTGGTTGAACCACTGCTTAACACCGGATTCGATTGCAATCCTGTTAACGCGTTGTAGTTGTAACCATAATTTCTTCCATCCTGAAAACGGAAACGGGCTCCGAAATACAACGGACCCGGTTTACTCATCCGAGAATATTTAGTTGCGGTAATGCCCCATCCAAATCCACCCAACGGTTTCATGTCGCTGGTTTGGAAGGTTCCGCCCATATTAACGCCCCACCACCAGGGGTTGCGTTCTCTTAATGCCTGAGCATTGGCCTGTACACCGAGGAAGGCAAACAATGCGATAAAGTAAAATAGTCTCATAGATCCACAATTAGGAGGTTTTCCCTGTTCACGCAGTAATTGTGCCGAAACACCGCAGTGGTTCATTTCAAAAAACCAAGGCGCTGATTAACAGTTATTTAGCTTACGCGAACTTTGATATCTGGCAAAGCTAACCAATAGAAGGTTATCCTGCAATCCGGAGACTCGCATCGGGGTGAATTCGTAACTTCGGCGCAACTGTGGTAGAATACTCCGGAGATATTAAATCAAAGTCTGATCACGAGCTGGTTGCCGAATTTAAAGCAACCGGAAACAGCATTGTCGTGGGTGAACTTTTTCGCCGGTATAAACATCTCGTTTTGGGCGTCTGCCGAAAATATTTGAAAGACGACGATGAAAGTCAGGATGTGCAGATGCAAATTTTCGAGAAACTACTCACCGATTTGCACAAACACGAAATCGATCAATTCAAAGCTTGGTTGTACATGGTAACGCGGAATACGTGTCTGATGTATTTACGCAGTTTGAAATCGAAAAAGGCGGGGCAGGCGGAGATGCAAAAAGTTTTGGAGCAGGATATGGAAATTGAAAGTTCACTGCATCTTAGTGATGAAGGGAGTAATAACCGGATGCTCGACCTCATGGAACAAATGTTGGAACAACTTCAGGAGACGCAGAAAATTTGTGTGGATATGTTCTACCTGAAAAAGAAGACCTACAAAGAAATTCATGAAGCTACCGGCTACAGCATGAATGAAGTAAAAAGTTATATCCAGAATGGAAAACGCAATTTGAAATTATTGATGGACCGACAACTCAATGAAAACCGATAAGTTCCATATACATCTGCCCGAAGATCCGTGTTTAACGGAAGACGAGCTGCATGCGTACATCTCGGGTAATGCGTCGCGCGATACACAATACCGTGTTGAGATGCACACTATGGATTGTGCGTTGTGCTCAGATGCATTGGAAGGTTATGAGGAAAAAGCAAAACGCGGAGCTGTTGTTCCTGTTGTAGAAAAAGGCAAGTTGATTCCGTTATTCGGAAATAGAAAAGCCATATACAGCGCTGTTGCAGGCGTTGCGTTAGTACTTGGTGCGTTCTTCCTATTTAAAACAGCAGATCCCAAACAAGAGGAAAAACTGGCTGAAGCACCAAGAAATTATGCTGCGGATAGTTTTAAGCAAGGTCCAATTCCTACAGGTATTGCATTAGAGGAAAAATCCAACGCTCCGGCTCAGGAACAGCAAGAGTCCGATGCGATGAATACAACGCGTATCTCGGAAACAGGAGGCGCGAAAACAACTACTGTTGATGCAAGCCCGAACAGAAAAGAGGAAGAATATGTAACGGTTCCAACAACTATTGCAGCCGCTGACGAAAGCGCAGAGATAATGGATGATGTCGCCGGAAATTCTTCAGGCGATGCTGACCTCAACAAAGGTGCATCTGCCGAACAAGAAAAAATGCAAGACGTTGTGGTTATGCAACAAGCGCCTGCATCAACTACGGCAGTACCTCAGGTGGAATCGAAGAAAGATAAAAATCAATCTCGTGCAGAAGCGCCTCATCCGAATAAACCGAGTTCACGCGACCTGGATTTATCGTACGAAAAAGGCGTTGAATTTATGGGGCAAAAAAATTACAACGGTGCTATTGCTTTCTTTAATCAGGTATTGGTCGATCGTCAGCACCGCTATTATGATGACGCGAAATGGAATAAAGCTATATGCCTGATTGAGCAAGGCAAAAAAGAGGAAGCACGTTCGATTCTTATCGAAATTGAAAAGAGTAATTCTAAATACAGGAAGGACGCGACAGAGCGCTTGAAGACGCTGTGAGAAGTTTAATAATCCTCAGATCGAACAGCGATGTATTTGAACGGATGATCCAGAATAAGGGAAATCTCTTCGCCTTTATCCATCATATCTTCATCTTCGACATCGTGATACCAGTTAATTTGCACCTTAACGCCACGCTCACGCGCATTTAACAACTTAGTGAATGCACTAAGCAATGCCCGAACAGATCCCGTATTCAAATGATCGAGCTTCACTTCTACTGCAATTGACGTTTGTGTCGTATTATTCGCATAGTAATCGCACCATCGTTCCAGCGGCTGATAAAACGTCATCGCATCGGCCGGTATGGAACGGCCTTTTAATTCGAAAACATTCGTTGAAGTATTAAAGTCAACCTGAGGCGTAGTTTTGGTTGCGGGAATAAATAGCGTTTCCATCAGCATTAGTTTAACTGAACATTTACTTCCACACAAAAGAAGGTGAATCCTCCGTCCATATCTATAAATCGATAATCAATCTTTCCTGAAGCTGAACGCGCTATTTCGAGTAAACCTAATCCGGCACTTTTTCTATTGCCATCCCCCAACACCACACCCATTTGCTTCATGTACATTTCTTTGATTTGATCCTGATCGGCACTGTTAATTTCTTTAATGCGTTCTTCCAGCTTAGCCACATCAGCAGTCATCATGATATTTCCGCAACGTAAACCATATTCGTAATCGCTGATTTTACGCATGAATACAATTGAATTGGGAATAGAATCGTTTGGCACCGCAGGTGTGTTGTTACGCATATTCTGCAAACATTCCACCAATGCACTAAGTAAACGACGACGTGCGGGACGACTTACAGCCTGCAGTTCAGGTTTGGTATCTACCATAGAAACCACCGAATTGATCAGATCCTCGCTCACTTCGCCGAAATAAAACCACTCGTCGTGGCCGGTTCTCATCATACCCAAAACCTGCTCATGTTCAAACAATCCTGCCATATCCGTAAAGATAGAAAATTAACATATCTGCAAATCATCGGCATTCATCGCGTGCAATTTCTATTTTTGCCGTCTAATTCTACCATTATGAATCCGAACGGAAGTATTTCTTATCAAGCAGATGGCGGTATTGCCCGAATTAAATTTGGTCACCCGCAAAGCAATTCTATGCCCGGCGCTTTGTTGCGCGAATTAGCAAACACTATTGAAAAAGCGGGTATTGATGCTGATGTAAAGGTGATTGTTCTGGAAAGTGAAGGCGATAAAGCCTTTTGTGCGGGCGCTTCGTTCGACGAATTAATCAGCATTAAAGACATTGAAACCGGCACGTATTTCTTTTCGGGATTTGCTGCGGTGATTAATGCGATTCGCAAGGCTCCGAAATTTGTTATTGCACGCGTGCAAGGTAAAGCTGTTGGCGGTGGCGTCGGAATTGCGTGTGCAGCAGATTATACAATTGCAACAACGGCGGCAGCAGTGAAGTTATCGGAACTGGCTGTGGGTATCGGACCTTTCGTGGTTGGACCTGCGGTTGAACGTAAAATCGGAACTTCTGCATTCAGCAACTTGGCGATTAACGCCACGGAATGGCGCGATGCACATTGGGCAAAACAAGTGGGCATGTACACCGATGTTTTCACAACAACTGATGAGCTGGATGCAGCAGTAAATGCCTTGGCGCAACGCTTGGCTAATAGCAATCCTGAAGCGATGGCGATGCTGAAAAAAGTATTTTGGGAAGGCACCGAAAACTGGGATCAGTTGCTGGCAGAACGCGCGGGAATGAGCGGCAAACTCGTCCTTTCTGACTTCACGGTGAATGCGATCAACGCATTTAAGCAGAAGTAAATTTTACTAACCATTTTTCAGGCGGTTAATCGCTCCTATTGCAGGAAACGATTAACCGCTTGCTTTTGCCAGTTCGTCCAGTTCTGACTGTCGATGTATGTTTTAATTGTACGGCGATGCTTGTGCTGACCGTAGAAGAAATTTAAAACATCTCCGCATGGTCCGGCCAAACGACCGTTGGAACTCATCATTGCTTGTGTCAAATTCGGCAACAATGCCGGTGTGAAGTAATTTAATCGCTTTAACGCTTGTGCTGCATTGGCACGCGTTCTGAATTCATACGACACCGAAGTATAAGCTACTAATTGATCCAAAGCAGCCTGATCATTGGATGTACGAGCTTTGACTTCAAGCCACTTGATCTCAACGTTACGCCCGGAAATTCCAACAACTCCTTTCGTATCATTCAAATACGACTCTGCACGATCAGGGAATTCGTAGGACAATTTTTCTAAAGTCATCGCAATCACATCATAACTTTTTGCGCGCAGCAAGTTGCGATAACCCGGCTCACGTTCAGGAGAAATTGTTGTTGTAGCATTAATTAAATGCTTGTGAACCTGCGGGTCCACGCTGCTGAAGGCGTTAGTAATGATCGTGTTTGATTCCGCACCATTATCGTTGATTAACTGACGAATAATTTCACCTTTAACGGCGTGGAACTTTTCTTTATTAAACACTTCCAACAACGTAGCACGCTTATCAGCTGCAGGATAATCTTTCATTGCAGCCACCGCATCATAACGATCCAACATATTTTTCGCATTCAACGCCTGATTTTTTAACCAGTTCAACGGCTTGCGGAATGTTACCGTTTTTAGTACTTCGTTATTCGGATCGAACAACACGTATGAAACTTCTTTGCCTTGCTTGTTCGGGATATTAACTACGTGGTTCTTGTTTTCAATCCACACCATTTTACGATCAGAAGTTCCATCGGTATAATACACTTCAAACCAAATCGGCATTTTGAACAAGCCTACTACGTCTCCTGTTGTGTGAACTTGCTCCACGGCAAACTGCGTGCTCTTGTTGCCATTGCTATCCGCAATTTCATTGGCTTCAACGTTATACGAAGGTTCTCCACCTCTGTACACCCACTGCTCCCAGAACCAGTTTAAACTCATTCCTGTGGTCTCATTAAAAGAATACAACAGGTTGTCGGAGTCCACACTTCCGTATGGGTATTTCAATAAATAATGCTTGATGGCACGATTGTAAGGATCACGACCACCCACCACATATTTCAGCATATTCAACACAAACGCACCTTTCGGATAATGACGAACACTTCCACTTTGACTGTGCGCTACCGGCAACAAGTCGTTCTTTGATGCATTTAAAGAATTCATCTGTGCTTCACGGCGCAACCAATCAAAATGATCTGCACCATACACTTCACGCTCAAACATTTGGTTGTAATACGTTGCAAAACTTTCCTGCAACCAATGGTGTGCATCACTACGCGCTGTAACATAATCACCAAACCACTGGTGTGCCAACTCGTGCGCATTTACACTCACGTACCCGCGATCGTTATCACCAATTTCATCTACAAACAAGAAATCGCCGAACACGGTTGCAGTTGTATTTTCCATTGCACCGTACATGAACTCCTGAACCGGAATTTGCGAATACGTTTCCCATGGATAATTAACGCCGGTTTCTTCTTCAAACCAATCAACCATGCGCTCGCTGTAACGATAAGTTGCTTCTACTCTATTCTTCCATTCCGGGTAATAGTATAAATACATCGGAACACCGCGCTTCGACTTCGTTTCCTTAATGTCATACATCCCAATTCCCAACATCACCAAATACGGTGCATGCGGTTTGTTCATTTTGTAATGCCACGTCTTGGTGCCGTTCTTGTTGTCTTTCTCTTTCAACTTCACACCATTGGATAATACTTTGTACGCCGATTCAAACGTCACAATCATTTCAGTAGTGAGCTTGTCGTTCATTTCATCGTAAAACGGAATCCAATTGCGATTATCAATGCCTTGCCCCTGACTCCAGATTTGTTTACGCGAAATATTCTGAGGATCGTTCCAGCCGATAAAATACAAACCCTTGCGTGGATTGCATTCATACGTGATACTCATACTATCCTGTTCACCGAAACGCAACGACTTGTCCGCAAACACCCACAGTCCTTCCGCTTCAGAGCGAAACTTTGCAGTTTTACCGTTCATGGTAACAGCACTTACACGAATTCCTGGACCATCCAACCAAATTGAATCGACCGTTTCGCGCAACGGAGTAAATAAATGTGTGGCTTTACCCTTTACCAATCCTTGCGCCGTTTCGAAAGTCAACTCCAGACGCATGTGCTTAAAATCCACATTTCGTTCGCGGGGAGCCCAAGCACCGTCATCGTAGTACGAACGCTTTTCACCGGTGAACGAACCGTTACCTACAAATTGTGCATCAACAGATTGGAATGCTGCTAAAACAGCTACAGCCACAACATAATTCTTCATAACATATTCGGTTAAGTAGCCACAATTTTAACGGAAAAATGCGCTGCTGCTACCACATTATGGCGAAAAGCCGAATATGTTGGATGAACGGCAAGTTTTGCGCGGTGAACATAGATCACCACCAATCAAAGGGAATGAAGACCGGAACTATTTCAGGAAAACGGGCGGATTTAACCGTCGTAAATTATAATGACTCGCCATGACCGAACCGTACGCGCCGGCTGTTCGTATCGCAATGATATCGCCGCGTTTAATGGTATGAAGCTCCATCGCTTTGCCGAAACAATCGCTCGATTCGCATACCGGGCCAACTACATCGTAACGTTCCGGTTTTGAACCGGGAGTTGCGGTTAAATTTTCCACTTTATGATAAGCCTGATATAGTGCCGGACGAATCAATTCCGTCATACCGGCATCAAGAACAGCGAATTGTGTCTGCACACCCTTTTTCACAAAAAGCGCACGTGAGATCAACGTTCCGCACTGTGCCACGATGGCGCGTCCCAATTCGAAATGCACTTCCTGACCATTGCGAATTTCCAGGAACCGCTTAAATACGGCGAAATACGCGGCAAAATCAGGAATTCGTTCCGTGTCCGGTTCATAATAATTCACACCAAGCCCACCACCGACATTTATAATTTGAATATTAATTTTCCGCGACACGAACCATTCCTGAATTTCATTGACACGGACACACAACTGCTTAAACACATTTAAATCGGTAATCTGAGAACCGATATGGAAATGCAAACCGATTAATGAAATAGCTTCACATCGTTCAATGATATCAAGTACAGCAGGAAGTTCGTTGACTCCGATTCCGAATTTATTCTCCTCTAAACCGGTGGTAATGTAATGGTGTGTATTCGCATGAACGTTAGGATTGATGCGCAATGCAATACGAGCTTTCTTACCGAGAGTCAACGCATGCTCATTAATAATCTCAATTTCAGGAATTGATTCACAATTAAAACAAAATATATCGGCTTGCAATGCTGCAATAATTTCCGCATCACTTTTTCCAACACCTGCAAACACCACTTGACCGGCACTAAATCCTGCTCCCAGCGCCTTCTCTACTTCACCGCCACTTACGCAATCTGCACCAAATCCGGCAGCGCGAATAAGCTCCAGCACTTCATCTTCAACGTTGGCCTTCATTGCGTAATGCACGTGAAATCCGTATTTACCGGACTCCGATTTCACCACATCCAACGTTTGTTGCAACAATTTTAAATCGTAACAATAAAATGGAGTTGGCGACTGACCTAAAACTGCTATTTGTTCGGGACTAAAAGCGGACATACGACAATAATTTACAGCGCAAAAACGCCTTTGTTTAACGCTTGTAATGCAGGCACTTTGTATTTCGACTGAATCAGCAGAGAAATATTATTCTCGCTTCCACCGTACGAAATCATGCGCAACGGAATATCACGCAAGGCATCAAAAACCTGAGACGCATAACCTTGTTTATCTTTCTTAAATGTGCCTACAATACATACGATGGTTTGATCACGCTCCACTTTCACAAAACCAAATTGATTCAGATCAGCGACAATTTCATCAAGATACGTATCCTGATCAATCGTTAATGAAACCGCCACCTCGGACGTTGTAATCATATCAATCGGCGTTTTGTAACGTTCGAATACTTCAAATACCGAACGCAAAAAACCGTACGCCATCAACATTCGCCCCGATTTAATCTGAATCGCGATGATACCATCCTTAGCAGCAACGGCTGTTATACGATCACCGGGATCTGCAGTGCCAATTAACGTTCCTTTAGCCTCAGGCTGCATGGTATTTAACAAGCGAACCGGAACATTACGTTTTTGTGCCGGCAACACACAGGTCGGATGTAAAATTTTAGCACCGAAATACGCTAACTCCGCCGCTTCATCAAACGTTAACTCACTGATCGGATAGGTTTTGTCGACGATGCGCGGGTCGTTGTTGTGCATGCCGTCAATATCCGTCCATATTTGTATTTCAGGCGCATCGAGAACAGCTCCCACGAGTGTTGCCGTGTAATCACTGCCTCCACGCTTCAAATTATCAATTTCCCCGAAACGATTACGACAGATATATCCCTGTGTAATGAATAATTTATTATCGGAATAATTTGAAAGTATATTTTTAAGATGCGTTTCAATATAATTCAAATCCGGTTCTCCGTTTTCATCGGTGCGCATAAAATCCAGCGCCGGCAACAACACCGAATCAATTCCGCATTCGCTCAAATGAAAATGAACTAAAGCCGTACTCAAAAGCTCGCCCTGCGCAAGAATAGCACGCTCTTCGTTAACCGTAAATAAATCGATCGTAAAGCTTCGGATATACGCGAAATGTTCGTTCACCAACTCTTTACCTTTCTGTTTCCACTCCGGCCTATCGTACAATTCATCCACCACCTCAAGATATTTCTGCTCCAGGTCATTGATGAGTGTATTGGCTGTGTCGTGCTTTTTGGCAAATAGGTGTTCTGAAATTTCCACCAACTTATTGGTCGTTCCGGACATCGCCGAAAGCACGACAATTTTGGGTGTGTCGTTAACAATCAATTGTTTCAGCGCTTTCATGCGCTCTACGGAACCCACAGAGGTTCCGCCAAATTTCAAAACGTACATAAGCGGTATCTTCAAGATTCGAGGCGCGAAGTTGGTTAATTCGTGGATGCTCTGCAACATCTTGATTCATAATTCGTTCATGATTATGAGGAAGATATGAACCACGATAAAACGTTATTTACCAAGGTACTTAACCAACAACACGAATCAAATTTCAGTAACCACTGAATTTCAGCTTTTTACACCGAATAATTACTTAACCATGTATCGTTGGACCGGTTAAATAATGTGCAAAATCCTGTTAATAGCTTAGTTGGAATCGCACCTTTTGCCGCTTGCTTATATGTATTTTTGAATCCGTTATGTACTCCTTGTTTACTAAAGAAATACGAAGCTTTCTGAGCTCGCTGATCGGCTACATCGTCATCATCGTGTTCTTGCTGGCCATCAGTTTATTCATGTGGATCATCAAAGGTGATTCCAACGTGCTGGACATGGGCTATGCGAATATCGACACGCTTTTTGCCATTGCGCCATGGGTGTTTTTATTCCTCATTCCGGCCATTACCATGCGTTCATTCGCCGATGAAAAAAAATCGGGAACCATAGAATTGTTGTTAACGCGTCCGTTGACCGATCTTCAAATTATTATGGCGAAATATCTGGCCGGACTTGTACTCGTGTTATTCTCCCTCATCCCAACGCTGGTATATTTCTATTCGGTTTACAAACTCGGTGCTCCGGAAGGCAATATCGATACCGGCGGAACCTGGGGATCGTATATCGGATTATTGTTTCTGGGTTCATCGTTTGTTTCCATCGGGTTGTTTGCATCAGCACTAACCGACAATCAAATTGTATCGTTCATTTTGGCATTGGCTATGTCATTCTTCTGCTATATCGGATTTGAGCAAATCAGTTCGCTGGAATTTATCGGTACTGCGGATACGCTGATTGCTAACCTGGGCATTAATGCACACTACAACTCGTTAAGTCGTGGTGTAATTGATTCCAGAGATGTAATCTACTTCCTGAGTTTTAATACGCTGTTTGTAATGTGCACGCGTCTTGTTTTACAAAGCAGAAAGTGGGAGAAAAAATGAGCGATCAACGAATTGATAATAAACGTGCAGATATTCTGCAGCTGGTCATGACATTCGGAGTGATTGTTTTAATCTCCGTTTTGTCGCAATACCTGTTTGTCCGTCTCGACTTGACGGCCGAGAAGCGTTATACACTATCGGAAAGCACCAAAACCATGCTGGAAGAGCTGGATGATATCGTGTATTTCAAAGTTTATCTGGAAGGCGATTTTCCTCAGGGAGCAGGTGGTTTCAAACGATTGCAGGAAGAAACCAAAATTATTCTTGATGAATTCCGCGTCTATGCAGGTGATAATATTCAGTACGAATTCATCAATCCTTCCGAGAATCCGGTAAAAAAAGATCGTGATGCATTTCACCGTCAGCTGATCGAAAAAGGTGTACGACAGTTCAACTTGGAAGTTCCCGCCGAAGACGGTGGCGGCATGAGTACCATGCAGATTTTCCCGGGCGCATTAGCAACGTATCGTGGCAAAGAAGTTGCACTGGAACTATTGAGTACCCGTTCCGGAACAACGCCCGAGCAACAATTGAACAACTCGGTAAGCGGCTTGGAATATGAAATTACCAATGCCATTCGTAAGCTGAAGATTGTGATGAAACCGAAAATCGGAATTGTGCAGGGACATTACGAATTGGATTCTTTGTACCTGAATCAGTTCACAAAAGCATTACGCGAATACTATGATGTAGAGTATGTAGATCTGAAAGGCAATTTAAATGCGTTTCGTGATACGGTTCAGAATGCGGAACAAATTCGTAATAAATACACGGCTCTTGTTATTGCGCGTCCCGATACCATGTATTCGCAACAGGATTTGTTTGTGTTGGATCAGTACGTGATGTATGGCGGGAAAGTGATGTGGATGGTGGATCCTGTGTATATCAATCAGGATACGATGGCGTTGACCGGACAAACCATGGGCATGCCGAATCAGTTGGGAATTGAAGAATTGTTATTCCGTTACGGTGCACGTTTAAATACAACGCTTGTGCAAGATTTATATTGCAGTCCAATTGGCATTAACGTGGCACCTCCGGGCGCTCCCGCACAAGTGGAACGTCGTCCGTGGTTGTTTTATCCCACTATTTTGCCGGAAGAAAAACATCCAATCGTAAAAAATCTGGATGCGATTCGTTTTACCTATCTCAGCACGATCGACACGGTGGAAACATCTGCGAATGTGAAGAAAACTATTCTGATGACGACCTCCGGAAGTTCACGTGCCGTAACGACTCCAACACGCATCACGTTAGCATTAACGCGCATTCAACCGGACCGCAGACAATTTAATAAACCACGTCAGCCTGTTGCGGTGTTGCTGGAAGGACAATTTGATTCGTATTGGAAAAACAAATATTTACCGGACGAATTCAAACAAAACAAACTCATCGGATTTAAGGACAAAAGTCCTGCAACACAAATGATCGTCATTAGCGATGGTGAAGTTGCAGCAAACGATATTCGTCAAGGGCAACCGATGGTATTAGGATACGATCGTTATTCGGGATACACCTATGCCAACAAGCCGTTCTTGCTCAACTGCGTTAACTATTTGTGTGGTGATAAAGAATTGCTCGCTATTCGTTCGCGCGAAGTGATGTTGCGCTTATTGGACAAGAATAAGATTAAAGAACGTCGCATGCGTTGGCAACTCGTGAACACATTGGCTCCTGTGGCATTTATCTTGTCATTCGGATTTTTGTTCCACTTTGTTCGCAAAAACAAATACGGTATATCCGGCAAATGGGATGTGTTGTTGCCTGCTGCAGGTCTTTTAATTTATCTGGTCGCTACATTCCAGTTGCAAATTAAAACAACATGGATTACTGCTCTGTTGATCGCGGTTTATGCAGCCGCTGTGGCATACAGTTATCGCTTCCGGAAGAGACATCTCAAGAAAATGTAACCGAATATGTAGTGATCGGCTCCGCTTGTAAAACGAGTGTTGTACGAACGGAAATAGTGTTGGTAGTTAGCATTAATGATTATGAAAAGAAATTCCATTCTGTTAGTTGTTCTTGTTCTTTTAAGCGGATTAACCATTTGGTTAGTTACACGCGATACCAAGAACACCATTTCCCGCGAGTTGCGCGATTTTGCTATCGCCGATACGGGTTCCATCACCAAAATATTTCTGGCCGATAAAGCCATGAAACAAACTACACTCACGAAACAACCGGACGGTTCGTGGATGGTGAACGGAAAATATACTGCACGTCCCGATGCGGTGAAGATCCTTTTAAAGACCATGCACGACATTTCCGTGAAAGAACCTGTAGGATTGAAATTGAAACCTACAGTGATTAAGCAGTTAGCAACAGGTGGCACGAAAGTGGAAGTGTATGCCGGCGATAAGTTGATCAAATTGTACTACGTAGGCAGCGAAACGCAGGATATGACGGGCACGTACATGCTGTTAGCGGATGAAAAAACGGGAGAGAATTCTTCGGAACCTTTTGTGATGGAGATTAAGGGTTTTAACGGTTATCTTACTACACGTTATTTTACTGCGGAAGAAGAATGGCGCGATCGTACGGTGTTCGGCTATTTCGCACCGGATATTCGCAGTATTAAAGTCACGCATCAGGGCGCTCCAGAACAATCGTTCGTAGTAACACAAAGTGCGGGCAGCAAGTCGTTTGGTTTACAAAGCATCACCGGACAGCCTTTGCCTTTCGATACCATTGCGGTGAAGCAGTACATTTCTTACTATAACCGCATCGGATTCGAAAACTTTATCAGCGTAATCGAACAGCCTCGTAAAGATTCTATCATTCGCAGCGAGCCGATTCACACCATTGAAGTGATGGATTCCAAAGGCAAGAAAAATCTGGTGAAACTGTACCGCAAAAAGAACGACGGTAAAGAACCTATGGACAGCACTGCTGCTGCTCCGCCTGAGTTCGATCCCGATCGTATGTTCGCACTCATCAACGACGGCAAGGATTTCGTTGTCGTTCAGTACTTTGTTTTCGGAAAATTGCTGCAAACACCGGCCTATTTCCGACGTCCTTCTTCCGACGCTCCTCAAGTAAAAAACTAGTTCATCAGCAGGTTGCTGTTGAAAAGTCGCGTGAAAAACCGGACAAATACGTCCTGCGCTCCCGTTCAAAAAAGTATTTTTGTGAGTACTCAGAAATTCATTTGATCCTATGAAGTTTATTGTATCCAGCTCATCGCTGTTGAAGCAGTTGCAAATGTTAAACGGTGTGTTGAATTCCAGCAACACCTTGCCTATTTTGGATAATTTCCTGTTCGAAGTAGAAAACCATCGTTTAACCATTTCCGTTTCGGACCTGGAAACCACCATGACCACTCAGCTGGCGGTGGAATCGAAAGATTCCGGTAACGTAGCGGTTCCTGCAAAACTTTTAATCGATACGCTCAAAACTTTCCCGGATCAGCCTTTAACGTTCTCGGTTGACAAGAAGCGTTTAGCGATTGAAATTTCCAGCGATCAGGGAAAATATAAAATCACCGGACAAAATGGTGATGAATTCCCGAAAGCGCCACAGGTTGAAAATAGCCAGTCTATTGATATTGAAGCAGCCGTTTTATCACGCGCCATTTCTAAAACATTATTTGCAGCGGGTAACGACGAATTACGTCCTGTGATGTCAGGAGTATTCGTGCAGTTTTCACCGGAGAATACCACGTTTGTAGCAACGGATGCACACAAGTTGGTGCGTTACCGTCGCAGTGATATCAAGTCTTCCGGAAGTGCATCGTTCATTCTTCCGCGCAAGCCGTTGAACCTGATGAAGAACATTTTGGGCAACGTAGAAGGTATCGTTCGTTTGGAATACAACGCTACCAACGCTCGTTTGTCTTGGGGCATTGCACCGGACGGCACTGTGGGCACAACCATGGTTTGTCGTTTAATTGACGGAAAGTATCCGAATTACGAAGCCGTTATTCCGAAAAACAATCCGAATAAATTAACGGTGGATACATCAGCTTTGTTAGCGTCTATTCGTCGTGTGGCCATCTTCGCGAACAAAACAACACATCAGGTGCGTTTGAAAGTTGCGGGCAGCGAATTGAATATTTCTGCGGAAGATCTGGATTTCTCCAACGAAGCCAGCGAGCGTTTAACCTGCTCGTACATCGGCGACGATATGGAAATCGGTTTCAACTCGAAGTTCCTGGCAGAAATGCTGGTCAACATCGATAGCGAAGAAGCTACCATCGAAATGAGCGCTCCAAACCGTGCGGGAATCTTATTACCGAACACCCGTCAAACCGATGCAGAAGACACGCTGATGCTCGTAATGCCGGTAATGCTGAATAGCTAAAAGTAATACGATGATAAATGAAAAGACCACTTAAACGGTGGTCTTTTTTTTGTGGTGGGTGTCCATAAAACAAACCACAAGCTTACCTGATAAAACAACGGATACAGACTATGCTACTTTCTGCTTATAAAGATGTTGCTGAAACTCAATAAAGAGCTTACTGATATTTCCTACATCTCCCAAAATTTCTTTTGCGTCTTCCAATGATTGATACTTGTTTGTCAGCAAGATTGGAAGTTTTTCTTGGTCGAGTTCGTCAACACCTGTTTCTATGTATTTGCTCAAGACGAACGTGATAAACTCTTTCTGTTGGTCGTTGAGTAAAGCAAAAATTGTCGCTTCGGCTGCTTTGGCTCTGGCTTCCCTTGTCATTGCGATATAGTCACCATTGAAAACATATTCCAACACATCATATAAGTCGCTCTTTTCCATATCTACCAACTTTTGTAAAGTCAATAAATCATCTTTCGGAAATCCTGCTGATTCCAAATTCTCTAATAAAACCTTTCGGGTAATCGGATTGCCCCAAAGTTTGCGCAATTCTTCTTCATCCTTGAAAAATTTCGGCATTTCTCCGAACAAGTTGCTTAAAAATTCTTCGGCGGAAATAGGTTTGCCGTCTGCACTCCAAAACGAAGTTGAAATCATTGATTGTATTTCTCTCTCTTTTCCGTTCCGCAATTTGATTTTTATTTTCTGCTTGCGTTCTGTTTCGGCATGTTCTTTTGCCCCAATAGCTATCGGAGTTGGTTGGTATGCGCCTTTGGGTTCTTTCACTCCACTTGGTTCTTCTCCCAGTGGCTCTCCGTCCCATTCCGGGTCAGAAAAATGTTTGTAAGCATCTACAAAGTCGTAAATGGTAAAAAATTCTTTCCCATCAAATAAGCGAGTGCCACGCCCAACGATTTGTTTAAACTCAATCATTGAATTGACCGGACGAAGCAAAACGATATTTCTAATGTTCCGAGCATCCACTCCCGTAGAAAGTTTTTGCGAAGTAGTCAGAATAGTTGGAATTGTTTTTTCGTTGTCCTGAAATTCTCGCAACAATCTTTCCCCTTCTTCTCCGTCATTAGCAGTAACACGAACGCAATAAAAAGGGTCTTTGCTTTTTGCGTTTTGGTTTACCAAATCCCGTATCAATGCTGCGTGTCCTTGATTGGCACAAAAGATTATCGCTTTTTCGTTTTGATTGGCTTCATCTAAAAAGATGTTTACCCGCTTGGCTTCTCGTTCTACGATTTCAATGGTGCGATTAAAGTCTTTTTCTTCATACAACTTGCCTTCTTCAATTTGTCCTTCTACAATCGTATCATCTGAAGTATAGCGGTAATCGTCTAAAGTGGTTTTGATGCGTTTTACTTTGAAAGGCGTTAAGAAACCGTCATTGATGCCTTCTTTTAGCGAATAGATGTAAACAGGTTCACCAAAGTATTTGTAAGTGTCCACATTGTCTTTTCTCTTGGGTGTGGCTGTTAAACCCAATTGCACTGCCGGACTGAAATATTCTAAAATACCTCGCCAATTACTTTCGTCATTTGCTCCGCCACGGTGGCACTCGTCTATGATGATAAAATCAAAATAGTCGGCCGGATATTCGCCAAAGTATGGTGCAGGTTTTCCTTCTGCATCAGTGCCGCTCATAAAGGTTTGAAAAATGGTAAAGAAAATGCTGCCGTTGGTGGGCACTTTTCCGCTTTTCTTAATCTCATTGGGTTTTATCCGCACCAAAGCATCTTCGGGAAATGCCGAAAATGAGTTGTAGGCTTGGTCGGCTAATATGTTTCTGTCCGCTAAAAATAATATTCTCGGTCTGCGGTTGCCGTCTCGTTGTAAGTTCCAACGGGTTTGAAACAGTTTCCACGCAATTTGAAAAGCAATTGCCGTTTTTCCTGTTCCTGTAGCAAGGGTGAGTAAAATTCTTTCTTTGCCTTGTGCAATGGCTTCAACGGTGCGTTGAACAGCTATTTCCTGATAGTATCTTAACTGCCAACTTCCGCTTTTGTCTTCAAACGGAACATGGGCAAATTTTTCTCTCCACACTTCGGCAACCCCAGTGGTTGCAACTTTAGGGAAGGTTTTATTCCAAAGTTCATCAGGGCTTAGAAAATCCGTAACCAAACTTTCTTCGCCTGATTGCATACAGATTTGGTAAATGGCTTTTCCGTTGGTGCTGTATGTGGTTTCTAACTTTAGTTTCTCCGCATATTTCTTGGCTTGCATTACGCCTTCACCCACTTCCACTTCATCACTTTTGGCTTCTACAACTGCCAACTTGATGCCTTTGTACACCAACACATAATCGGCAATTTCTCTTTTGCCCCTGCCACCACCTGTTTGAATTTTACCTGCCGTTATGTTGTATTCACGAAGGACTTTAGAGCCTTCCACAACGCCCCAACCACAAGCCTTTAGCTTTGGGTCTATGAGTTCTGCTCTTGTTTCTGCTTCGTTCATTGTTTCTCTATTATCAAATGCTAGTTAAATATAAATCGGGCTGCTAATCACATAACCATCACATAAAAAAGCATTGATTATCAATGATTTGGATCGATAGCTGGCGCCATCTATCACATAACCATCACATAAGAATTTAAGCCCAAAACGGTATGTAACTGGCATATTTTCTTGATTTACTGTCAGGGTCATCTTCTTTAATTACTTTTTCATCAATAGCATCTCGGATAATGCGGGAAGCAATTGAATAGTTGTGATGTTCAATTTTGAATCTTTCTCGCAAAGTTTGATTTGTCATCTTCTCGTTTGATACATATTTCAAACAAGCGTGCTGATAGCAAGCTCTAATTTTTTCTTTCTTATCTAAGTCATTCAAAGTTTTGTAACAATACATTGTAACACGAGTTCTATTCTCTGCAACCAGCACATTGATAGCGGGTAATTGATACAATTCATTGTAAAAAATCACCTTGTCCAATCCACTGCCTTTTTCTTCACAAAAACCCATTCTTCGCATGAAGTCTGCCAATTTTTCATTGCGTGATAAGTACGCGTCAATGAATCGGTCGGGTGTAACCAAAGGTGTTCCGGGATTCGATATTTCAATTCTGTCGGAGAAAATCTCAACCATTGGGAAGCCCTTTTCAGTTAAATCCTGATGAATAAGTGCATTGGCAACTAATTCTCTGATAGCGATTTCAGGATACATTCGGGTTTCTTTTCTCAATGCCTTTCCTATTTCTTCATTTGCGGGTAATTGGCTGTTTATCCAATCTACCAAACCTTCAAAACCCAAGGCATAACCTTTGGCGCCAATTTGTTCCCTTTCAGTTTCCACTTTGTTTTTGCCTTTATAAACGATAACTCTAACCGATTTACGTTCTACACTTTCAAAATCTTTCAACTGCTTGGCAAAAAGCAAAGCTCCCAATTTGGTAATTGCGTAACCATTGTTTTTAACTACTAAACCTTCGTCTATAAATTTGTCTATCACACCTTGCTGATTCGATGGATAAGGCAACTTCAATAAATCGAAATACGTTTCCGTGCTTAAATACTTGGTAATATCAGATGCACTCAGATTGTCTTTGGCGATTTCTTTTTCAAAAGGAATGGTGTCCTTCTTCCAAATTTTAGCTTGTTTGTGTGGAAACTCATTCAACTTTTTAGTGATACTGCTTACACGGATGTACGCTTGATGCAGAAATTCAACAGGTTGGTTTTTAGCAGCAGGAATTACATAGATAGAAATATGCCTTGAGACATCATAATCAAACTCATAAACAACAAAATCAATTTTGGGGTTTAACCTAGTGAGTAGCCAATGTTCTAAATCTTCATTTCCTTTTTTGGCAGCTTTAGCTTTAAAAGTTGTACCCTTGATAGTTTGCGTTTTGTCTTCAACACCGAAGACTAAGTAACCGAAAGGTTGATTGTGAATACAAGCACCGTTGGATAAAGCCGAAATACGTTCACCAATTTCTTCAACAGAATGGAAGTTGAGTTTGAATTCCACCCACTCACTTTCATGTGGCTGTTTTACAAGCTCGTTTAATATTTCTATCAATTGTTGTTGATTCATTGCTGATCTCTTCAGGTTTCTGCTAAGGTCCTAATTAAGCTGTGGTTAAACGCGCTGTTAAATTTATTCTACCAAAGAATGACTCCAAACTAAAGTTACCATAGACTTCTCTTCGAATAGCTTCGATATACTGAAAAACTCCAACATCAACATTAACATTCGCTTCGCTTAATTGGGCACGAAGAACCTCTAATTGTGACAAATCATCCAGATCAACCCTTGTAGAACTATCATCGAAGTTGCAATAGAAACGAATAATAAGAGCTAGCACATACTGCTTGTTGATTCTTGATTGCCTTCCATCATTTATAGATAACATATCAGAAACTAACTGTACTACCTCTGCTATCGACAAGTTACGGGTTTCAAATTTCCCATAAGTATCAGGATCCATCTGGCGCAAAAAACAAAGTATATACACAACGTTCGGCAAAACATATTCGTTGATGTGAAATGAATTAATAACTACTCGCGCGTGTGCAAAAATCTTTTCCTGCTGCCTAAGAGTAGGCTGGTACTTACTAAAAAGTTCATATGCAATTAGTTGAAACTGTTTACCATCCTCAGAATAGTCCCTATAATTTGCACGCTCTGAATTATAAAAGAACTGATCGAAAGCATAATATTTAAAGAAATACGACACTATGTTTCTACTTTCAGGCGCAGGAATAGAATACTCCAAATCAATAAATCGCCTCAAATATTCACTACTATTTATCTTGTTACTGCCATAATAACCTTCAACAGCAGCACCCAACTGTTTCTTATCAATTGAGAGCACAAACACAATTCCCGAAACAGAGAAAAAGTGTTTTATCTGTTCTAGAACTTCGACTGAATAGTTTGGACGGCAGCGATCCAACTCATCTACAATAAATACAACAGGTTTAGAGTTGTTGTCTTGTTTAACAAACTTCTCCAACTCGATCCTGAATTCCTTTATGGTTATCTTTTTGGCACTATATTCTTTGATTCCCTCTTCCAATATTTCGGTAGATGCCTTTGTTGTATTCTCTACTATATCTGCAAGCACTTCAGAGCCGATGTATTTATTAGCTAGTGCTTTTAATAGTGCCGGAGCGATATTCTTTACCAACACAGCACCTTTTTCAACTACTGATTTAAAAACCTTTTCATTCTTTGCATTGGTTAAGGTTTCTAACTCTGACATCAGAGCAACTAAAGGATTACTATCAAAATCATTTTCCCAAGCATTGAAATAGATAGTTTGAAAGCCTTCATTTTTAAGTTGCTGTTGCCACATTTTCACGAAGGTTGTTTTTCCTGTTCCCCATTCATTGTTAATGGCTAAAACAAAACCATCTGCATACGTATTTACAATATCGGTTAAAACGCGTGCGTAAGGTTCCCGTGCTAATTGACAATTGGCAAATGGATTTTCTTGAGGTATTTCTATTTCGTGATGTTTTATTTTCATACAACGACCGCTTTTTTAGTTTTTGGTTCGACAAGCTCACCACCACGCAACTCCCCCGCAAATGCCTTTTGCAAGATTGATTTTTTCAGTTCTTCCAAATCATCAATTTTCTTTTGATACACCACTTCCAGCTTTTGTGTTTCGGCTCGCAGGGCATCTAATTGACGGACGATGGTTTGTTGTTCTGCTAAAGCAGGAAAAGGAGTTTGAATTTTTCGTAAATCACCAATGTTGATTTGCATTAATGCCGCACCATACGTATTCGCTCTAATTTGCTTTTGCACATAGTTTGAAATCAATAAGTAATATCCAAATTCCTGATTGAGTATTTTTGGACTGAAACGAATGGGAACAATACCCCTTGTTACATTGGCATCTTTGAGTTCAGGTGTGGCAATCGAAACAACACCAGTTGTTCCCCGAACACATAACAACAGTTCATCTCCAATTAATTTTGTTCTCTTGTAACCATCAGCCAATTTTGGGTCAATTCTTTTTAATCCTTCAACTTTAATATATCTGCTTGTTAAGTCAGTTGGTCTAATTACAGGTAACCCATTTTCAAATTCTTCTCCAGGTTGAACTATTCCGTAAGAAAGTGTGCATTTTTCGTCAGTCAATTCTTCTAAAGACTTTTCTTCCCAACCATCTCCTTTATTCTCAAACATCCCCTGCAAATAGCTTTCAAAAAGTGCTGCCGCGTTTTTGAGGTTTTGTTCAGCATTGGCTTTTGCCTTGGCTATGGCGGCAAAGGCTTCATCTAATATGGAAACAATGCGTTGTTGTTCGGGGAGAGGGGGAAAACAAACTACTAAATCCTGAAACTTCTTTTTTGATAGATATTTTATTGTAGCACCCGAAGCCATTTCATTAAGTTTCTTTGCAATGCTCGACATATAGTAATAAAGGAACTTGGAATCTAAATTATCAGAAGGAACAAGTCCGATAAATGTTTGATTTGTAACAAGTGGTCTTTTTATGATTGCACATTTTCCTAAATCTGCACTACAAGAAACAATTACTGTATTAACAGGATATACTTTTAATCCCATTTCAGAAATTGTTTTTTGACTGACGTATTGATTTGTCTTGGAATCCGATAGATAAATGCCATTAAAATCTTCAATTCTACACCAAGGAATATCACCACTAAATATTTTTGGTTTATCCCTTTGCGGAACTAGAAAATCTTTCACAAAGCAACTCAATTTTGACTCTTTCCAACCTTGCTTCATATCAGTTCCAAAATTGAGTTAAGTATTTCTGCACTTTCTTCGTCCAATGCTTTCATTTCTTCCAAAATGGCTTGAGGTTGGCGTAGTGTTACTTCTTCTTTTTTGTTGGGGTTCTTTACGCTTAAATCAAAAGTGCTTTGGTCAATGGCTGCCACATTTACCGTCCAAGAGTTTTCGCTATCAGCAAAGGTTTTTTGCAGTTCAACAAATTCTGCCAAGTCGTTTTCGTTAAGTGGGTTGGTTTTGCCCAAATTGCGGTCGAGGTTCAGCGAGTAAAACCAAACTTTTTGGGTGGCTTTGCCTTTTTCAAAAAACAACACAACGGTTTTTACGCCTGCACCGGTAAAGGTGCCACCGGGCAAATCCAACACGGTATGCAGGTTGCAGTTTTCCAATAAGGTTTTGCGTATGGCTACCGTGGCATTGTCGGTATTGCTCAAAAAAGTGTTTTTAATAACCACACCAGCCTTGCCACCTGCTTTCAGTATTTTAATGAAGTGCTGCAAAAAGAGCGAAGCGGTTTCGCCTGTTTTAATCGGGAAGTTTTGTTGCACTTCGGCTCGTTCCTTTCCACCAAAAGGCGGGTTGGCCAACACCACATCATAACGGTCTTTTTCTTGTATGTCTGCAAGGTTTTCGGCAAGCGTGTTGGTGTGTATAATGTTGGGAGCTTCCACACCGTGCAAAATCATATTCATCACACCCAGAATGTACGCCAATGATTTTTTCTCCTTGCCGTAAAACGTTTTCTTTTGGAGTATCTCTGTTTCTTTAGTGGAAAGCGATTTCTGAGATTTCAGATAATTGAATGCTTCGCACAAGAAGCCGGCAGAACCACAAGCACCGTCATAAATTTTATCGCCAATTTTCGGGGCAACTACTTTTACGATGGTCGTAATGAGCGGACGTGGCGTGTAATATTCTCCACCGTTTCGCCCTGCATTGCCCATATTTTTTATTTTGTCTTCATACAGATGGCTCATTTCGTGCTTTTCGGCGTGGGTACGGAAACGTAACTCATCAATACGGTTTAATACCTCCCGCAAATTATAACCGCTCTGAATTCGATTTTTTAATTCACTGAAAATCTCTCCGATTTTATATTCAATGGTATCCGCACTTTCGGCGCTGGTCTTGAACTTCTTCAGATAAGGAAACAGCTTGTTATTTACAAAGTCGGTGAGATCATCGCCGGTAAGTGCTTTGTGATGATCCAATTTTCCGTCTTTACTTTTCGGCATTGCCCAAACTGACCATTGGTATTTCTTATCCACGATTGGCGTGTATGTCTTTCCGGTTAGCTCAGCTGCTGTTGCACGATCTTTTTCTAAATCATCCAAATACTTCAAAAATAATACCCAAGAAGTTTGCTCCACATAGTCTAATTCGCTTCCGCAACCCGCGTCTTTGTGGAGGATATCGTCAATATTTTTAAAAGTCTGCTCGAACATAGTTTAATATATAGTCGTATAAAGTGCTTTAGTAAGTTTTTAAAGTTAAGTATATCTAAAGAATGTTAGATAAATTACTTGTTATCATTTATTGGAAGTAACGGTAGATGCTGTTTCTTACCTTCTATGCGCTTCAAGAAGTTTTTGGAAAGTTGCTCTATACCAACATCCGCGCGGAATACTTCTTGCATTTTTTCAATAAAATCAACCAACTTATCATACTCTGCATTTACAAAATCCATATCCGCAACTGTCGGTGCAGCAGGCCATTTTGAAATTTCAAAAAAGGCAAGTACTGCCTCTCCAATTTCTTCAGGAATTAGAAAGTAATACGACGTGAATACGATACCTAGTTCATCATGCGCTTTATAGTAGGCTTGGTTCGCACCTTGAATTTCCAACACTAAATCTACTCTACCACTGTCCTTTGCATATTTCAGCAGAACCACAACATTGTTCGCCGCATCCATATACTCTCCAAGTGCCCTTGACAAATCATTATACATTTTCAGTTTTTCCTGCAAGACAGCATCTTCAGAACTTACTGTTCTTTGTAACATAAACTGTCTCCTCGCATACAATGCCGCAAAAATTGCAGCTATAGCGCTGAGCGCAGCAACTATTGTCGCTATCGATATTTCTACGGATATATCTATCATTCTTCAATTTATGAAATAATTGAGAATTCTAATAAATCCATGAAGGTGTTAATGTGAAATCTTATTGAAATACAGTTAGCTGTTCGAATTATGAAATCACAAATTAAAACTACCCTTCCCCCACAGCCTCCATCAACATCCTCAAAAATGGCAAGGCGTTGCCGTAATCGAGTTGCTCGTACTCCAATCCTAATGCCCGAATGGCGTTGTAGTAACCCATGTGGTTTCGGTAATAGTGTTTTTCGCTTTGCACATACCATGCTTGAGGTCCTAACTTTTGCGATAAAAACCACTTTTCGATGAGGCGGGCTGCGCGACCGTTACCGTCGGTCCAAGGATGAATTTTGACGAAAACCAAGTGTAGTTGTGCTGCGAAATAGAACACTTCCGGTAAAGACATTTCTGCACCAATCAACACCTCCAGATCGTGATAAAACTTCTCCATTTCCTGCAGTAAATCGAAAGGAGAAACTGCCACGTATTCAATTTTTCCATCCGAAGTACTCACATACATATTTTGTGTGCGCAATTTCCCTTGATGGTGCGGTGCTAACAAATGCCGACTTAATAAACGATGGGCTTCTGAAATATGATCCCGATTTAATGCATGCGTTTGCGCATAACGATACGCATCATACAAATCATCAATCTTACGTGTGTAATCGGGTGAAAATGATACGCCGAACTTCTTATGCTTGACGTAACTGTCCAGATCAATCTCTTCGCCTTCAATTTTACTTGAGAATACCGATGCGACAGAAGTGTAAAAACTAAACGTATCCGTGGATATCGGCGCGTCTTGCAATGCTTCAAACTTAACCTGTAAATTTTGATCTACCTGCTCTAAATAAGCCTCTAATAACTCGGTAGATATAATTTTCAGGTTCATGGTTCAAAACAGATAATTCAAATAATGTGAAGTAAACCTCGCACCTACTTATACTCCCCATACACACCGCGCAACGTGTCGGCAATTTCGCCTAACGACGCGTAATGTTCTACGGCATGTAAAATGCGGGGCATCAGGTTTTCAGTGCTGCGCGCGGCCGACTCAATAGCACTCAACGCTTGTTGCACTGCGGCATGATCGCGGGAATCTTTCACGGCTTTTAACTTTTCCATTTGCATCACACGAATGGAATCGTCCACAGTAAATAGATTGTCCATTGGTTTTTCCTGAACTGTGAATTTGTTCACGCCTACAATAATCTTTTCACCGCGCTCAATAGCGGTTTGGTAAGCATACGAACTTCCGGCAATCTCATCCTGCATGTAGCCTTGCTCAATTGCTTCTACTGCTCCGCCCATAGCATCAATGCGCTGAATGTATTCCCAGGCCTTCGCTTCTACTTCATCGGTTAAGGCTTCTACCATGTACGATCCGGCTAACGGATCAACAGTATCGGCTGAGCCGCTTTCATAAGCAATGATCTGTTGCGTACGCAACGCAATTCGTGCTGCTTCTTCTGTAGGTAACGCGAGTGCTTCGTCAAATCCGTTGGTGTGCAGACTTTGCGTTCCGCCCATAACAGCAGACAAAGCCTGCAACGTTACACGAATAATGTTGTTATGCGGTTGCTGCGCCGTTAACGTTGAACCACCGGTTTGTGTGTGGAAACGCAACATCATCGAACGCGGATCTTTTGCTCCGAGATCTTTCGTGATCTTGGCCCACATGCGTCGCGCAGCACGAAACTTGGCAATTTCTTCGAAAAAATTATTGTGTGCGTTAAAGAAAAACGACAAACGACGGGCGAACACATCAATGTCCAATCCTTTGTCGATTGCGGCCTGCAAATAGGCTTTACCGTTGGCCAATGTAAATGCCAACTCCTGAACAGCTGTGGAACCGGCTTCGCGAATGTGATATCCGGAAATGGAAATGGTATTCCACTTCGGAACTTCATTGGAACAGTATTCGAAAATATCAGTAATGATGCGCATAGACGGCTTCGGCGGATAGATGTACGTACCGCGCGCCGCATATTCTTTTAACAAATCATTTTGAATGGTTCCCGAGATCTTTTTAATATCTGCACCTTGCTTCTTCGCCAAAGCAATGTACATGCACAACAACGTAGATGCCGTTGAATTAATCGTCATGGATGTGGTGACTTTCTCCAACTCAATGCCGTTGAACAAAATCTCCATGTCCTTCAAGGTATCAATCGCCACGCCCGACTTGCCCACTTCTCCTTCCGCAAACGCATGATCGGAATCGTAACCGATTTGAGTAGGAAGATCAAATGCTACCGACAATCCGGTTGTTCCATTATTCAGAAGATAATGGTAGCGTTTGTTGGATTCTTCCGCTGTAGAAAATCCCGCGTACTGACGCATAGTCCACAACTTGCCGCGATACATGTTTGGTTGCACACCGCGCGTAAACGGATACTCACCGGGTTGTTCTTCGGTGCGATCAAGTTTAGGATAAGTGGCTTTTATTTCAATTCCGGAATCGGTCAGAAATTGTTCCTGACGTTCTTGCTCTTTCGTCGTGCTCATTTGATGGAATTACTCGCAATGATTAAAATACTTGTCCTACTTCTTTCTTTAAATATTCCAACGCTACTTGTGTAGGCATTTTTTCAATTTGCTGTGAAATCTGCAAAATCATTTGCGACAATTCCACTCCTGTAGCCGTATCGGGTAATTTAGACGCTGCCACATTCACCAACTTGGTCACCTCTTCTTTAGCGGTTTTCACCATTTCCCAGGCGTGATTGGACATATAAATTTGCTGGGACATGTTGTGTTCGAATTCCGTACGAATCACTTTAGTCAATTCGCTTTGCATCAGTCGTGCACTCATACCGCTTTTGTGTGTGCGCGTAATTAACGTGTTGGGATTGATGCGTTCCAGAAAAATCGCCAGGCGTTCGTATGCCTGTAAACGCATGGGTGTTACCACATTCTGATTGGCCAAACGAATTTCTGCCAAACGCTTGCGGGTTTCGTTATCCAAAAAATTCTTCACGGTAAAGTAACAGGTTCCAAATACAATTAAACATGGAACGATCACTAAGATGGCATTCAAAACAATATCCATAACGGTTGCTCGGTTTATAGTTTCACGAAGGGTAAAAATACGCATTTATGCATGTGAACAGTGCCTTTGGTGCGAAGCCATTTTTTTGTTAATTTCATAAGTCCATGAAGACCACTTACATAACATGGATAGGAATTGCGGCTTTGCTGTTTTTAGCATCGTGGGGCCGTGTATCCGAATATTCCGTTTCGTATCTGGGCTTTTCTTTACAGGCAGGCGCCAACAGCAGTCCGGTGAGTTTTCATGTGGTCACCAAATTCATGGATCCTGCTAAACCCATTACAGCATTCAGCATCTCAAAAGCAGAATTCAAGCGGGTTGCAGCGGGTTTTATGGAAAGTCCGGCAAATCCGAAAAAAGAAAATTTGTTCCAAAAATATCGGGTAAACGAATGCGGTTATTTCGCGGACACCGTTATTCAGGGGCGATTTTACAAAGGTGGTATTCAGTGTTCCGCAGTGGACGAATTGTGGCGGTTGCGTTACGGAGAATATCCGTTTTACGGACCGGGAACGGGTTCTAATGCTTCCGTTCTGGATCCGACTATTGCCGGCCCGGGCTGGGCGCAAAAACCATTGTATCCGTCTCCGGGACAGGTTGAATTTCTCAAGCCTTACGGCATTCAGACCAATATCATCGACATTATTTACGGTGAAAATGCATTCCGCCTTCTGGCAGATATGCAAAACAGCGAATGGGTCAGCGATTACAGAAGTCGCTAGTGCCAATCTTATGCAGAATAACGCGTTGCTGTGAAAAATACCTTTTATCTTCGTTGAAAACCAGCAGGTATGTACAACTCGACGGAAGCATTTAATAAAGATTGGCAGGAAGAAGCGAAGAAGACGTTGACTTTATTCCGCAGTCTGAATAATAAAACGTTTCATGTACAACCGCATCCGCACGTGCGTTCTGCGGCGCGCATTGCTTGGCACATTACCGATACCATCGGTGAAATGATGAGCAAAACCGGATTACACATCGACAACTACAACGAAGAAGAAAGTGATGTGTTCTGGAACGTAGAAGATTTGTGTACCGCGTATGAATCATACAGTAACAATTTGATTCAACAACTGAGCAACAACTGGAAGGATGCTACCTTGCAGGAAGAATTGGAAATCTACGGTGGCAAACAAAAGAAAGGTGAGATTCTTCAAATGCTCATCTCACATCAAATTCATCATCGCGGACAACTCACCGTTATTATGCGTTTAACGGACATTGAAGTACAAGGCACGTATGGCCCTGCCAAACAAGAATGGAGCAAATACGGCATGCCCGTAATGGATTAATTCTCTACCGACTTATCTCATTCCAACCATATGACACATTTATCGAATCGCATTAATCAATTGTCCGAATCGCAGACTATTGCCATGGCGCGCAGAAGTCGCGAGTTGATTGCACAAGGTGTGGACATCATCAGCTTAAGTTTAGGCGAGCCGGATTTCAAAACGCCGGACGAAATCAAACAAGCTGCACACCGCGCTATTGACGAAGATTTCAGCTACTACACGCACGTTTCCGGTTATCTGGAATTGCGTCAGGCTATTGCCGAAAAATTTAAACGTGATAACGGCATCACCTATACTGCCGATCAAATTGTAGTTTCAACTGGAGCAAAACAATCTATTGCCAATGCGGTATTGAGTTTGATCAATCCTGGTGATGAAGTAATTGTGCCAACACCATATTGGGTAAGTTATTTAGAGATCATCAAACTGGCGGAAGGTGTTCCTGTTACGATTGATGCCGGCATTGAAAATAATTTCAAAGTAACGCCGGCACAAATTGAAGCTGCTATTACACCGAAAACACGCATGCTTATTTTCAGCACACCGTGTAATCCTACTGGTTCGGTGTACAGCAAGGCCGAACTGAAAGCCATTGCGGAAGTGGTGGCAAAATATCCCGAATTGTACATCATCTCCGATGAAATTTACGAGCACATCAACTTTGTGGGCGGACATGAGAGTATGGCACAATTCGATTTTATCTACGATCGTGTCATCACCATCAACGGTGTTTCTAAAGGATTCGCAATGACCGGCTGGCGCGGCGGAATTATGGCTGCTCCGTTGTGGATTGCAAAAGCCTGCGATAAAATGCAAGGACAATTTACCTCTGCAACTTCTTCCATTACGCAAAAAGCCATGCACGCTGCTATGCTCATGGATCCGAAAAAAATAGAGCCTTTGCGTGATGCATTTTTACGTCGTCGCGATTTGATCCTGAAACATCTCGGAGAAATTCCGGGCCTGAAGCTGAATGTTCCTGATGGCGCGTTTTACGTGTACCCTGAAGTGTCGGCGTATTTCGGTAAATCACACGACGGAGTTACAATCAATAACGCAACCGACCTCAGCATGTTCTTGTTGGACAAAGCGCATGTAGCTATTGTTCCCGGCGCAGCGTTCGGAGAAGATACGTATGTACGTTTATCTTATGCCACCTCCGACGATCGTTTAATTGAAGCGGCACGCCGCATGAAAGCCGCGTTGGCGCTGCTGAAGTAAGTCACACAAATTTAACGGTCGTAAAAACAGGATTTCACTACTTTTGCCGCTCAATACTTTTAACACGTGGGAAAAACTACCGAAAAAGAAATTCGCTCCATTTTTACGCGCTTCGAAAAGTTGCGTGTACTCATCATCGGTGATGTGATGATCGACAATTATATTTGGGGCAAAGTATCACGTATTTCGCCGGAAGCACCGGTTCCTGTGGTATCCGTTACACGCAAAGAAAATCGTTTAGGCGGTGCTGCCAACGTAGCGCTTAATGTGCAGGCGTTAGGGGCAACACCCATTTTGTGTTCGGTCATCGGTGCCGATTCGGAAGGTCAGTCTTTGCTGGAGCTGATGCAAAAACGCAAGCTGGCGCCTAAAGGTATTTTAAAAAGTCGCGGACGTATTACCACGGTTAAAACGCGCATCATTGGAGGCACGCATCACCTGTTACGTGTTGACGAAGAAATTGAACACGACATTACAGAACATGAAACGGAACTTTTCCTTGAACGAATTTCTTATTGGCTCGATACACAAAAAGTAGACGTGATCATTTTCGAAGATTACGATAAAGGATTGATTACTGTTCCGCTTATTCGCGAAGTCGTGAAAATGGCGCGTGCTCTGAAAGTGCCTGTGGTGGTGGATCCGAAGAAGAAGCATTTCATGAATTATCAGGGCGCAACATTATTCAAACCGAATTTGAAAGAACTCAAAGAAGGTTTAAAAATTGAGTTTGATCACAAGAGTGAAAAAGAATTATCGAAAGCGGTAGAAATGTTAAAGACCAAATTAAAAATCGATTTGGCTTTAATAACGCTTTCCGAACATGGCATCTATGTGCACGGACGCAAAGTGAAGAAGCGTATTCCTGCGCACTACCGCAACATCTCCGACGTTTCCGGCGCGGGCGATACAGTGGTAAGCGTTGCTGCATTATGTTTAGCTGCAGGATTGAAACCTGAGATGATTGCCGAGTTAAGTAACATCGCCGGCGGACTCGTGTGCGAAGATGTAGGTGTTGTGCCTATCGATCGCGAATTGTTGGAAGAAGAAGCAGTCAATTTATTGGCGAAATAATTATCAGAAATTTGGGCGTGCCCCTCGCGAAAAACTCGGGTCGGGCTATTCACTGCAAGCTCCCCGAAAATGGGGAGGCTTTCCGTTGCTATCCCTCACGCGATTGTGGTAAGCGCTTAGATTTTCCAAAATGCAGAACTTTGGAAAATCTAAGCGCAGCTGCTACCCACCGTGTCTTCTGCACCTGCCACTTGGACGCCGGGTTTTTTCTCTACACGGTTCGTAAATCCTCATCGAACTAACTCTTTTATAAGCGGGCACAAAATCACTTCCGGAACACGTTACATAAGGTCGTTGTGCATCAATTGAATCTTCTCGTCGAACACGTTCACGATACAACGAATCCAAACGATGATGTTCACTTTTCACTGAATTAACATACTTATCGAAGGTAGTATTGGCGGCAATATAACCACGGCATAATTCCAAATAGTAATTATAATACCACTGCAGCGAATCGTCGTATGCAGTACGGAACACTTGAAATTTTTCTTCACACGGCGCACTACCCTGGTTGTATTCTTTGCGTTCATCCAAACAATCGCACATTCCGGGACCATCGGGCGAATTAAACGCTGCAGCCGGATCGCGTTGCAACAATTCGTATTGTGCTTCCGAACCGGGCAAACAATTGAAGTTTGTTTTTTTAAATCCATCATAACTCATCGTCATAGGAATATTCTTTTCCTGCTGCCGATACCGATACAGCGCGTAATGCCAGTTATCCCACAACGAAAGCGTGTCTTTTTTCTCGGTTCGGTTCACGACGAACAAACCATAATCGCGGTTATAAGTTATCGTGTAGGCTTCTCCGGGTAAGTTTTCCAGCATCAAGTCGGCAACGTGCGGTTCTGAGCACGAAAAAAGAATCGAAGCAAATATGAGCAAGAGGAAGGAGTAATTCATTTTCATGGGTCGGTATTTACTGCAAGATATTTCATTTCACTCCGTTCTTCCAAGCACACAACGAGTTTTTGCATGAGCGTTACTCCACAAAAAAACGGGAAGTTCTATACTGAACTTCCCGTTTGGATGTTACAGTTACCAAAGTTCTAAACTTTGGTAACTGTAACAGAGTTTACTTCTGTACGTTCACACGCAACGTGTGTTGTTCAGTTGCGCTTGTTAAACGAATCATGTACAAGCCGGAAGCCTGAGTCTCCAAAGAGATTTGCTTAATGAATCCTGCCTGAACGTTGTTTTCGTTAGCAGCATACACTACGCGGCCTTGCATGTCCACAATTTCGATCACTACGTCACCAACGTTAGCATTGATGGCCAAAGTGAATACGCCATTGTTCGGATTTGGAAATATGTTAACTCCGGAAGCCAAAGTGTTTTCAGCAACACCTACACAAGCATTCACAGAAACGGTAACGTCGGCAGAACCCAAACAACCATTTGCATCAGTATAGCTGTACGTCAATGTTTGTGTTCCGATTCCAACAGATGGATCGAAGCTGTTTCCTGTAACACCCGGCCCTGACCAAGTTCCACCTGCAGGTGCTCCTGTTAAAGTAACATTGGCATCATCCAAACAAACTGTTGATGGAGAAGCAGTACCGGTTACAGTTGGAGGAGTGTTGATAACAACGTTAACTGTATCAGATCCTTCGCATCCGTTTATATCTGTAACATCTACGAAGTATGTTCCCGAAGCAGAAACAACTAGCGTCTGGTTGGTGGAGTTATCACTCCAAACATACGCAGCGCCTGCATTCTGTGCGTCAAGGGTAATTGAACCTGAACATGTAGCTGTATCGCCGCCTAAATCGACAGTCGGGTTGCTATTGATCAGCACGTTCACAGTATCAGAACTCTGACAGCCGTTAGCATCAATAACTGTAACGTAGTATGTTCCTGATGTAGCAACCACCAATGTCTGGTTAGTAGAGTTATCACTCCACACATAAGAAGAACCTGCATTCTGCGCATCCAATGTAACTGAACCACCACACTGAGTAATGTCAGCGCCTAGGGTTACCGATGGCACCGGGTTTACAACAACCGTAACTGTTGCAGAATTCACGCAACCATTCGCATCTGTACCAACAACAGCGTAAGTTGTGGTGATGTTAGGCGTAACGATTTCGACAGCTGCAGTACCTCCCGAATTCCAGGCGTAAGAAACGGCACCGGCAGCAATTAACGTATCTGAACTTCCGTCACATATCGTGGAAAGCGTTGCAGAAGCGGTTACGGTTGGCAACGCGTTAACGTTAACGGTTACTGTTGCAGTATTCACACAACCATTCACATCAGTTCCTGTAACTGTGTATGTAGTTGTTGTGTTAGGAGCTACAATTTCAGTATCCGTTGTACCGCCGGAACTCCACATATAAGTATTTGCTCCTGCTGCCATTAACGTATCTGCAATGCCATCACAAACTGAAGACGAAGTAGCGTTTGCTGTTACGTTTGGCAGCGCATTAACATTCACTGTTATATTAGATGAAGCAGAACATCCTGCAACAGAAGTAACCGTGCAACTAAACAGGGAACTAAAATTTAATGTAGGAGAAATTGATGCACTTGTTGCTCCGGTATTCCAAGCATAAGTTCCACCTCCTGTTGCAGTAAGTGTCGTAGTACCTCCATCACAAATAGTTGAATTTCCCGTAATAGTAACAACCGGCAATGGATTAATAGTTAATGTAAATGTACGTGGCGTACTGCTGCCGCAAGCATTGTTCGCAGTAACTGAAATGGTACCGGATGTTGTACCTGCGGTAATGTTAATAGAAGTGGTTCCTTGTCCTGAATTGATAACCGTTCCGCCCGGAACACTCCACGTATAAGATGTTGCTCCCACTACAGTTGGGATGCTATACGTTCCTGTTGCACCTTCGCAGATGCTTGCTGCTCCGCTCACTGCTGCAGGCTGTGCAGGAAGACCAACCGGATTTGTCACACCCGCAACATACAATAACGCATTGCCCATCAACAATGCACCTTGCGTAGAAGAAGTCCAGAAGTCGCTACGTGCATCACTGGACGGCGGATACATATTAAGGTCAGCTCGACGTGCGTTAGCAGGACCAACATTAAGTTTGTATGCAGCCAGCCATGATCCGTTGCTCCAGTTAGCAATTGTTTGTGCTCCGGGAGCAAGTGTTGTAGACGTGGAAATGTAGCTGCTCGAACCACCGCTCAGGTTGGTTACACCTTGAATAATCGGGTGACATGGATCCAAAATAGTACCCAAAGTCAATGGTGTATTTTGAGTTTGTCCTGCAGGCACAATAACTTGATACGTTGACGTGTTAAAATTACCACCGAGTGGAACGCTGGCATTAGCGAACACACAGTTAACAACACCACCACCACCATTGATGTAAGCTGCCAGGTTATTACCGAGTGTTGTAGGGTCTTGTGCACCCATGTCGGTAAACACCAATACCGCCTGATACCCTTGTAAAGTGGCTAAACTCGGCGTTCCTGTGCCGGTGTTAAATACCTGAACCGAACTAAAAAAGCCGGTTGCCTGCAATTTCGTTTGTACATCGGTATTCCAACTTGCAGTGCTTGGTGCACCGCAGATTAGAACGTTTGTTTGAGCATTAATATGCACTGAGATGAATATCATGGCAAACATGACGAACATCTTCTTAAGGTAAGTTGTTTTCATAGAATTAGGGAAATGGTTATTTGCAGCGGTAATTTACACCTTTTCTACGCGCTTACATCAGAAGCAAAGCATTAAAACGGAAATAAATAAGGAATTCAACACCGGAACAAATCAATTCATCAACTTCCACAACTCGTCTTTCAGTTGAAGAATGTTTTTTTGTGAATGGGAAGAGAAAATAACATAAGGCAATTTGAACTTCTTCGCGAAACGTTTATCCAAATCGCTTTTCAAGGCGTCGTACAATTCATCATCCAACATGTCTGCTTTGGAAACACCCAACATGCGTTTTTTATCCAGCAATTCCGGATTGTACAACTTCAATTCGTTTAATAAAATCTTGTAGTCTTCGATAATATCGTTACTATCGGCAGGAACTAAAAACAACAAACAGGCGTTACGCTCAATGTGTCGCAAAAAACGAATTCCCAAACCCTTTCCTTCATGCGCTCCTTCAATAATTCCGGGGATGTCGGCCATTACAAATGAACGATGATCACGATACGCTACAACACCCAAGTTCGGAACCAACGTCGTGAAAGGATAATCCGCAATTTCAGGTTTAGCGGCGGATATCACCGACAACAAAGTTGATTTTCCTGCGTTAGGAAATCCAACTAATCCCACGTCAGCAAGTAGTTTCAACTCCAAAACAATCCACTCTTCGAGTCCGGGTTCACCGGGTTGAGCAAAACGTGGTGCTTGTCGTGTCGAAGTCTTGAAAAAACTATTCCCCTTTCCTCCTCTTCCACCGGGAACTAAAATGCGTTCCTCTCCGTCTTCGGTAATTTCAAATATAATTTCTCCTGTTTCAGGATTTCGTGCTACCGTACCCAACGGAACATCCAGCACTTCATCACGACCATCAGCGCCGGTCATGTTTTGTCTTCCACCCGACTCGCCATCTTGTGCAATGACATGCTTACGATATTTCAAATGCAATAACGTCCAGTGTTGCTTGTTTCCACGCAACACAATATGTCCGCCGCGTCCGCCATCACCGCCATCGGGACCGCCTTTAGCTGTTTGTGCAGTGCGTAAAAAGTGAGTAGAACCGCCTCCGCCCTTACCGGAACGACAACAGATCTTTACGTAGTCAACAAAATTGGAATCCATGAGGCTGCAAAAGTAGTCAATTGTAGGCTACTTGTTGCGACCGATCTGATAGCGTACTCCTGCAAAGACGCGAATTCCTTGCAATGGTGCATAGTTGTATGACGCATCAAACGTATAACCGTTCGGATTATTTACGGGATCATTCACTTGTTGATCAAACGGATCCTGCGGACGTAAAATGGGATGTTGCGGAACAAAATTCAACAAGTTCTTAATACCGGTATACAATTCCCATTGTTCTTTCACTGGCTGTCTTACCTGTACATTCAGCAAAGTGTACCACGGTGAATATTCCGGACGAAAATCATTCGGCACAACCGGCAAACGCATCGGGCCGTAGGTGTTAAATGTCAAATCTATTTGAGTGCGTTTTTTAAAGGTATGTGACAATGTTCCTGTTGCAGACCAGCGCGGCGCGAATACCTGAACATTTTTTTCATAACGATTCATGGAATCACGGTCCATACGATACACATCCATATACGAAGTGCCAAAAGTGAATTTTGTTCCTGTGGTAAACGTGATATCCGCATTCAAGCTAACGCCTGAAGACACTGCATATCCTTGAAGATTATCATAAATAATCGCGTCTGGATCGCTATCATAATCTGCAACAATCTTGTTCGAGAAATACGTGTAGAATGCAGTGATTTCAACACCTCCGAACCACGACGAGTGATAAGTGCGCCAGGTTAAATTTCCGGTGAGATTAATCGATCGCTCTGGATTCAGCGCATTACGAATTATCACTTCACGTGAACCGGTTAAGGCTGCATGATCTTCAGTAAACAAATTCACTACGCGAAATCCTGTGCCACTGCTCCATCGCATAATCAATCGTTCGTGCGGTGCATATTTCCATGCAATCCGTGGCGAATGAATGAACCCGTGTATGGGATGATAATCCATTCGGTAACCCAATAACAATCGATGACGTTCGTTGAGCATCCAATCGTTTTGTAAAAACACACCCGGCAAAGAAGTAATTGCAGGGCGCGTCAAGACAATATTGTTATTGATGAATTCCGTCGCCGGTGTATTGTCATCGTAATGATTGAAGCGCCAGGCAGTTCCTGCTAACCAATTGCTGCGCCCTTTTGAAAAACGATGGAACAATTGCGCGAATCCGATATGTTGTGCAGCAATGTACGCTGTAGTTCCGTACACAGAATTTTGATCGTGCAACGTGTAGGAAGTTTGAAGTGTTATGTCTTTTTTTACCGGTATTTGCCACGAACCGATTACTTCAACACGATTGGTATAAATACTTTCACCGTAAATACTGTCACCACCACGAAAAGAATTATTCCAGTTCATTTCACCGCCCCAACGATCTTCATAGACGTAACGCACACCCAATGAAGACGGACGATTCAGCGTATCCATAAACATGACTCGCGAAAACGCAGACAATCTGTTTTGTAACGTCATGTCCGTAAAACCATCGTCATTCGCATCAACGGGTAACGAGTAGTTGAAGTAATTGACACCTGTCAATCCATGCGTTCGTTTTCCCAGGCGATAACTTCCTGCGAAATCTGCATTTACTTCTCCCCATGATGTTGAACTGATATCCGCACCAAACTTAGGCGCGTTCATCGGATTTCGGGTAATAACATTAATAATGCCGCCCATCGCTTCCGAGCCATACAATGAAGATGCAGGGCCTTTCATGACTTCCACTCGTTCAATGAGAGAAGTTGGAATTCCCATCAATCCATATACCGTGGATAAACTGCTGACGATCGGCATTCCATCAATCAGAATCATCGTGTACGGACCTTCCATACCGTTAATATGAATATCGCCCGTATTGCATACGTTGCAATTCATTTGAGGACGCACACCGTTAATCATTGCCACCGACTCGAAAAGATTCGGGGCCGGATTGCGTTTCAAAAATGTAGGATTGTACACATCTACCAGCACCGGTGAATCAGAACGTTCTACATCGCTCATCGTTCCTGATACCACTACTTCATTCAATTGTTTGCCATCGGGTTCTAGAACTATTTGCAACGTCAGATCTTGATCTGTAACCGTGATTGCTTTTTGCAAGGTTAAATATCCTACACATTGAAAACGTAATTCGTATTTACCCGGAGCTAATTGCAAAATAAATTTTCCCGAAGCATCAGTTGTAGTGCCGACACTTGTCCCAACAACACCAACTACAGCGAATGGCACAGGTTCATTTGCCGATTGCACAATTCCCGAGATCGTCGCAGCGTACGCGTTGATGTACGAGACGCACAGGAAAAAAGTCAATATCAATCTGCCCGCAAACATTTGGCAAATATAAATACTTTTTTAGGCTTATCTAAATTTTATTTACGGCACATCAAATTACAGAAATAAAAAAAGGCAACCCGAAGGTTGCCCGATATAAAAAATCAACAGGGTTGATTAGAGGCTGTTAATCTGACTGCAGAGCGATGCAAAGATTTCGTCGATACTTCCAACGCCTTGCACGCCGCGGTACTTGCCTTGTTGCTCGTAGTACGATTTCAATGGAGCCGTATCGCGCTGATACACCGCAATACGATTTGCAATGATTTCCGGATTCTGGTCATCGGCACGACCGGAATCTTTACCACGCAATAACAATCGTTTCTTCAATTCTTCTTCATCCACTTCCAACGCCAACATGCAGGAAATTCCGGTATTTCGACTTGCCAGAAACGCATCCAAAGCTTGTGCTTGAGCAGTGGTTCTTGGAAATCCGTCGAAAATAAAACCTTTAGGATCGGTGTGTTTCACTACTTCGGATTCCAACATCTGAATCGTTACCTGATCCGGCACCAATTCACCTTTATCCATGTAACTCTTAGCCAGTTTGCCAAGTTCTGTTTCACCTTTAATATTCGCACGGAAAATATCACCGGTAGATAAATGCACCAAATGATATTCAGCGATCAATTTTTCTGACTGTGTCCCTTTTCCTGCGCCCGGAGGGCCAAACAACACGATGTTGAGCATGTGTACAATTTTTATGATTTAATAACCCAGATATCTTTCAGATTACGACCCATCCCATCGTAGTCAAGTCCGTAACCTACAATAAAATCATTTGGAATTTCCATCCCGACATATTGTATGCGAATATCCTTGGAATACGCTTTAGGTTTGAACAATAACGCCGCATAAGCAACGCTGTTTGCTTGCGCTTCGCGTAACAAACGATCCAGATGTACGATAGTATTTCCCGAATCCACGATATCTTCTACAACTATAATATCTCTTCCTTTCAAATCTTCGTTCAGTCCGATCAATTGTTTCATTTGACCTGTGCTGGATGTTCCTTCGTACGACGCCAACTTCACAAACGACACTTTACAATCGCAGTTAATGCACCGCATCAAATCGGCCGCAAACAAAAATGCGCCGTTTAACACCACGAGAAACAACGGCTTTTTGCCGGCATAATCTTCGTTAATACGATGCGCAATACGCTGCACCGCTTCGTGTATAACATCGTCCTGTAAATAAGGGATGAAGGTTTTATCGCCTAACTGAATCGATTCCATAGTAGAGGCACAAAGATAACGGAAACCACTTACCGAATGCAGGAACCTGATTTCCATCAGAATGCGGATTTTGTTCAAAACTTCCAACGGAAAAAGCTAACATTTCCTGTTAATAGCTCGTTAATTAGTATGGATAACTAATTCGTGCATCGGGGGCGCATATTTTCCTACTTTTGATCCCCTTGTAAAAACCGGCATGAGCACAGAAGAAAAAAGAACGTCAACCCGCAAACCGCTCCAATTGGCGCAGGTAAGTCAGCAACTTTACGAAATTGGTAAGTTGCCGCCTCAGGCCGTGGAATTGGAAGAGGCCGTGTTGGGCGCGTTGATGCTCGAAAAAGATGCATTAACTGCTGTTGTCGATATTCTCACGCACAAAAGTTTTTACAAAGAAGCACACGGCAGAATTTTCAACGCGATTCAAAACTTATTTCAACGTTCGGAACCAATTGATATTTTGACCGTAACGCAGGAATTAAAACGTACCGGCGAGTTGGAAATTGTAGGCGGTGCATATTACATTTCGCAACTTACCAATCGCGTTGCATCTGCTGCTAACGTTGAATTTCATGCCCGAATTATTTCGCAGAAATACATTCAGCGCGAGTTAATTCAAATCTCCAGCGAAACAATTCGTGAAGCATACGAAGACACAGCGGATGTATTTGATTTGTTGGATAAAGCTGAACGCAATTTGTTCTCCGTTGTGGAAGGTAACATCAGAAAGAACTACGACAAGATGAGTTCTCTGATCAACCAGGCGATGGAACAAATTGAAACTGCACGAAATCAAAAAACCGGTGTAACGGGTGTTCCTAGCGGATTTACGGATCTCGACCGAATGACTTCCGGTTGGCAAAATTCAGATTTAGTAATTCTTGCCGCGCGTCCTGCAATGGGTAAAACGGCATTCGTGTTATCACTTGCGCGTAATGCTGCCGTGGAATTCAGTCGTCCGATTGCGTTGTTCTCGCTGGAAATGGCCTCCGTACAATTGGTGCAACGTTTGATTGCAAGTGAATCGGAACTTTCTGCAGAGAAATTGAAGAAAGGACAACTTGAAGATCACGAATACCAACAACTACACGTAAAGATTGGTAAGCTTTCGGAAGCACCTATTTTCATTGATGATACTCCCGCCCTTTCCATTTTTGAAATGCGAGCGAAGTGCCGTCGATTAAAAGCACAGCACGACATTCAATTGATCATCGTCGATTATCTTCAACTGATGACTACAGGTGGTGATAACCGCGGAAACCGCGAACAGGAAATTTCTACTATTTCCCGATCATTGAAGAGTATCGCTAAAGAATTGAACGTTCCGATCATTGCGTTGTCGCAGTTAAGTCGTGCGGTTGAAACACGCGGTGGTGATCGTCGTCCGCAATTATCCGACTTACGTGAATCGGGCGCTATCGAGCAAGATGCGGATATGGTATTGTTCATTCACCGTCCGGAATACTACGGTTTTACGCAAGATGCGGAAGGCAACTCGACGCAAGGTGTTGCAGAAATTATCATTGCAAAACACCGTAACGGTGCTGTAGGTTCTGTGAATTTGCGTTTCATCAACCAACTTGCCAAATTCTCGGATTTGGACGGAGGCTTCAACTCCGGATTCTCCGGTGGTGTTACTTACGATCCGACTGCGGGAATTACGCCTTCTACCGACTTTAACCCGGGCGGAGGCAGCATTATTCGCGGCTCTAAGCTCAACGATATCGAAGAAGATCCGTTCTAACGATCTGTTCTGCACAGTTTTTGTAACTTTATAGTGATGATGAAAAAGTGCGGAATAACTCTACTTGCTTTCCTTTTTGTGATACAGGCGCACGCTGCGTCCATGTTGATTCCTATGGATCTGACACAAAAAGATCACCTCAAATCTTACGGCATTGCTTACTGGGTTATTGCAAAAGGCGTTGAAGTACAGTGGTTGCTGAATTACCGCAACGGTAGTTTTATGTTTCGTTATGACAAATCGTTTGAAACGGAATGCAAACTTCGCGGGGTAACATTTGAAGTAATTCCCGATGCGCAAGCCACCCTGATTCTTTCGGAAATTGCAAATCCGGAAGTGAACATGGAAGCGGTGAAGTTGGAAAAAGCGCCTAAAATTGCAGTGTACACACCAAAAGGCAAACAACCCTGGGACGATGCGGTAACGCTGGTGTTGACGTATGCAGAAATTCCATACGATAAGATTTATGATGATGAAGTGATTTCGAACAAACTTGTTTTGTACGATTGGCTGCACTTGCATCACGAAGATTTTACCGGACAATACGGACGCTTCTGGGCGCAATATGCAAACGCACCCTGGTATCGCGAAGAAGTAGCGAATAATGAAGCTGCCGCAAATCGTTTAGGATTCACGAAAGTTTCACAACTGAAATTAGCGGTTGCAAAAAAAATAAAAGAGTATGTTGTAGGCGGCGGATTTTTGTTTGCGATGTGTTCAGCAGCTGATTCGTATGACATTGCCTTAGCAG
>CALJIF010000144.1 GCA_937974275.1 uncultured Flavobacteriales bacterium | reverse complement strand
TGCTGGTTCTGATCGGGAGGTTATTGGCGGGGGATAATGGCGGGGTACTAGCCACGATGGTAATGGATCTTCCGGAAGAGCAGCGCAAGAAGGCACTGAAATACGGAATTATTGGTGCGTATGTTTTCCGTGGCATTAGTCTGGCACTTGCAGCATGGCTTACTACAATTTGGTGGTTAAAACCTTTGGGTGGATTTTATTTGTTGTATTTAGGAGTGAATTATTTCCGAACAAAAGCTACACCCAAAAAATCGGACGATACGCTGAATAAAAAGGAATCGTGGTTGTATCGCAATACATTGGGTTTATTCGGCAAATTCTGGTCAACGGTAATATTGGTTGAGGTTATGGATTTGGCGTTTTCCATAGATAACGTTTTTGCTGCCGTTGCGTTTACGGATAATTTATGGTTGATATGCGCCGGCGTATTCATTGGTATTCTTGCGATGCGTTTTGTGGCGCAATCGTTTGTGAAGTTGATGGGAAAATTTCCATTTCTGGAAACAGCTGCTTTCGTGGTGATTTTGATTCTTGGAGTAAAATTGAGCATTTCCGTATGGACGCATTTTTATCCCGGATCATCCATTACGCATTTCCTCGATAGTGAAGAAGCGGATCTTTATGTATCTCTAACCACCGTGTTGGTCTTCGTGGCCCCAATAGTAACGTCTCGTTTGTTTGGAGTTCCTCACGGATTGAAAAAGAAATCAGAATAAACTCACGTATGATAATCGTAACCGGAGCTGCCGGATTTATCGGCTCATGTATGATCTCTCGCTTGAATGAGAGCGGAATCGAAGACATCATTGCTGTTGATGAATTTGAGACGCCTGCGAAGTTGCCCAATTTAGAAGGTAAACGCATTAAGCAACGTGTACATCGTGATGAGCTGGAAAATTGGTTACAAGAAAATGGGAAGAGTGTGAATTGGGTAATTCATATCGGAGCACGCACCGACACTACAGAATTTGATCGTAGCATTTTTGAAAAACTGAATGTGAGTTATTCCAAGATGATTTGGAATTTTTGCTCAAATCATAATGTGCCGTTGGTATACGCGTCGTCTGCTGCAACCTATGGTTTGGGAGAAAAAGGATATGCAGATGATCATGCTGTTATTCCTGAGCTGAAGCCGTTGAATCCTTATGGCGATTCGAAAAATGAATTTGACATCTGGGCATTGCAGCAAGGTCAAACGCCGCCACATTGGTACGGGTTGAAGTTTTTTAATGTGTACGGACCTAACGAATATCACAAAGGCCGGATGGCTTCCGTAATATTTCACGCACACCGCCAAATTACTGCTACCGGTGCAATGAAATTGTTTCGTTCACATAATCCTGATTTTAAAGATGGAGAACAATTGCGTGACTTTATCTATGTGAAGGATTTAACGGACGTCATCTTCTTCTTGATCACAAAACATCCGACATCGGGCATCTACAATCTGGGAACAGGCAAAGCCAGAACATTTCTGGACTTGGTTCGTGCTACTTTTAAGGCGATGGGCAAGGAAGAGCACATTTCATTTATTGATACACCTGAAGATATACGCGACAAGTATCAATATTTCACTGAGGCTGACATGAATAAACTCCGAAATGTCGGATATGCATTGCCGTTTACTTCCTTAGAAGAAGGTGTTGAAGATTATGTGACGAATTATTTGCAAGACGGGAAGTACTTGTAACACGCTTTTCTTACAACATAAAAAAACCTGTCCGCCAATGGTGAACAGGTTTTATATTTTGAAAGCTATGGCTTATTTCTTTTTACCGCCTTGTTGTTTCTTCACATCTTCCAAACGCTTGCGCTGAGCCTGTTCCAGACGTTGCATGAATCCGGATGTTTTTACCGGCTTCTTTTTGTGCTCTTCTATTTTTGCACGGATCGCTCCTTCGTCAACGAAACGACGCATTGCGAACATCTGACCGAAAGTGATGATGTTGGACAAGAAGTAGTAATAACTTAAACCTGCAGAGTAGTTATTCAGGAATCCTAAGAATAACACCGGCATCAGGTACATTAACCATTTCATGCCCGGAAGCTGTGCTGTGCCTGTGTCCATCATTTGCTGGTTCATCCAGGTGTACATCAAGGTTGAGATGGTCATTAACAAAGCCCATAAACTGATGTGGTCTCCATACCATGGAATATTAAAACCAAAGTCGAGTACGGAATCGTAAGTTGATAAATCCGTACACCACCAGAATCCTTCCTGACGCAATTCGAACATAGCAGGGAAGAGGCGGAGTAATGCAAAAAGAATAGGAAGTTGTAATAACAACGGAATACAACCTGCCATTGGATTAACACCCGCTTTCTTATACAGTGCCATTGTAGCTTGCTGCTTCGTCATCGGGTCATCATTCTTGTGCTTTTCGTTGATGATCTCAATGTCCGGTTTCAATACACGCATTTTGGCAGAAGACAAGAATGACTTGTACGCGATCGGAAACAATAACAATTTTACGATGATGGTAAGCAACAGAATAATGATTCCATAGTTGCTGAACATACTGCCTAACCAGGTAAACACAGGAACGAAGAACGCGCGGTTTAACCATCCTAACATGCTACCGCCCAAATTCAATTGACGTTCCAATAGCAAATCGTAACTCTTCAGTTGATCGTATTTGTTGGTTCCGAAGTAAAACTTCATTCCAAAAGTTTCATTACTTTTTTGCGTCAATGGAATGGTCAACAATGCGCCCGCTTTTTTTACGAATGAAGAATCTCCCGGAGTGCGAATTTCGGATTCAGCCCCATTACCAAATTTATTATCCGCAATGAGGGCGGTAGAGAAGTATTGTTGCTTAAAAGAAACCCATTTCAATTCGCCGGGCAACGTTTTCTTCTCATCTTCTGTTTCGCTCAGGTATTCTACGTCATCTTCACCATTAAAACGATAGAATACGGTAGCTACTTGTCGTTGGTTTTGCAAGCTCTTTTCCTGCGAAGGCATATTCTGCGCCCATACTAAGTCCAACTGTCGCTGATCTGCCGCAAAAACACCTTCCATATTGGTGAAGTTCATTTTTACACCCACCATATAATCATTGCCTTTCAGCGTGTACACGTATTCAATGAACTTGGTCTTTTCCTGATTCGCATACAAACGGAACGTAACCGATTTGCTTTCTGAACCTTTAGCGGCAGCTGATGTGCCTACTGTTTCAAAAATTAATGTGTCAGTAGAAAAACGAATGCGTTTGCTGTCAAAAAACTCTAAACCGAAAATTGCAGAATCCGCGTTAAAGAGTACCAATGGCTCCTCATTGCTACGCTTTAAATTTTTGAGTTCAACTTCAACCGGCTTTCCTCCGCGAGAACTCAATTTTACTTTAATCAGTTCATTTTCTAGAACCACTTCCTGTTTCGCAGTTTCAGCTGCGTAATAAAATGGCCCGTAAGCCGCGCGACGAGCTACTTCTTGCAGAGAATCGGAGTTTACCGTGGAGTCTAACTGAACGATAACCTTTGCCGTATCTTTTACAGGAGTAACAGGTGTTACTGCCGGTTTTTTTTGAGCTTCAGTTGCTGCAAAAATGGAATCTTGTTTCAATTTTTCCAGGCGTTCCTGATCACCGACTTTCGAGTTGTAAGTCATGAACAAAGTAACCAGTAATGCAATGATGGCTAATCCAACGAGAGAACGTCTATCCATTGATAAAAATTAAAATACGGCGGCAAAGATACGCATATTGGCAGGTCATGAACGGATTTTTCGTATTCCTTGGAACATAAAAAAAGCCGACATACAAGAAGTAGTCGGCTTTAGGGATGATTCTATTTTATGTTACCAGATTTCTACGCGTTCTTCCGGTTTGCGGTACATTTTGTCCGATTCCTTCACGCCAAATGCTTCATAGAATTCTTTCATATTGGATAAAGGCCCGATTACACGGAATTTAGCAGGTGCGTGTGGATTGGTCTTCACCATGTTAATTAATGCACCGGTGCGCATATTATTTCTCCAGCCTTGAGCCCAGGAAATAAAGAAACGCTGTTCCGGAGTAAATCCATCAATTTTCTTAACATCCTTTTTACCCTGCAATGAACGTTTGAAAGCGTAATAGGCAATGGTTAATCCGCCAAGATCCGCAATGTTTTCACCTAAAGTGAGTTCACCGTTTACCGTCAATTTCAAACTATCTACGGCAACAAAGTTGTTGAACTGATTAACCAACTTCGCTGTACGCTCATTAAACTGCTTACGGTCTGTTTCCTGCCACCATTCCACTAAATTTCCTTCTCCATCGAAATGCGATCCTTCATCGTCAAATCCGTGTGTTAATTCGTGCCCGATTACTGCACCCATTGCTCCGTAATTCACGGCATCATCTGCATCTGCGTTAAAGAATGGAGGTTGCATGATTGCTGCAGGGAAAACGATCTCGTTATTGGTAGGATTATAATAAGCGTTGACGGTAGCAGGCGTCATTCCCCATTCCGACTTGTCCACTTTCTCGTTGGCTTTGCCTAACATGTATTCCATGTCGAAACGATTAGAAGCCAAAATATTGCCGAGGTATGAAGTTCTGTTAACGCTTAAGCCGGAGTAATCACGCCATTTGTCGGGGAATCCAAGTTTGCGAGTAATCATTGCCAGTTTTTGTTTTGCAGGTTTTTTAGTTTCTGCACCCATCCATGGCAATTGATTGATACGCTCTTCATACGCAGCAATCAAGTTGTTCACCATTTCATTCACACGCTTTTTCGATTCTTCGCTGAAATGTTTTTTCACGTATTCCTGGCCGATGGCTTCGCCCAACGCACCATCTGTTGCACGCAATACGCGCTTCCAACGTGGTTGTTGCTTCTTCGCACCGGACATAAATGTTCCGTAGAAGCGGAAGTTCTCGTCAACAACAGGCTTGTGTAAATAACCTGCGAAAGAATGAATGAGGTGCCAACGGAAATAAGCTTTCCAAGCTTCAACCGGCTTGCTGTCCATCATTTTGCTCGTTGCCACCATAAACTCAGGCTGTGTTACAATGTATTGTTCCACACGTCCAAGTCCCATTAAATTAAAGTACGTTGGCCAATCCATGTTTGGTGCCAGCTCCTTTAAACCATCGTAGTTTTTAACATTGTATTGTTTCTCTGCATCACGCTGCTCCACAGCAGACATTGAACCTGCTGCCAGTTCGGTTTCCATCTCCAATACGTATTTGGAGTTTTGGTCAGCCACTTCTTTTTTATCGCCCAACAATAAAAACATTTGCATAACATGGTCGCGATATGCAGCGCGATAGGATTCCATGGCATCGCCCAGATAAAAATCTTTTTCAGGCAATCCCATTCCCGACTGACCCAAATAGAACGCATTCATGACGCTGTTCTTCAAATCGGCCATCACGTATACCCCAAATGGAACACCAACCTGAATTTGATGCAAGCGTGCGATTGTTGTAGTATAATCTGCTTTGGACTTGATACCATCAATCATATCCAATTGCGCTTTTAACGGATTGAATTTTTCAGCCTCAATGGCAACTGTATCCATTCCGGATGCATAGAATGCTCCAATTTTCTGTTCATTGGTGCCTTCTTTTGCAGTATTGTTCGCGGCAGCATTTTCACATATTTCGCGCTGTGCCTTACGGCTCTTTTCATCCAGTGCGTTGAAATTACTCCAGCTGGATTCTGTTGCCGGAATTGGGTTGTTCTTCAACCATGTGCCATTCACATATTCATAAAAGTCATCCTGAGGACGAACGGAATCATTAAAATTGAGTTTATCAATCGGCTTCTCGATAAGAGCGAGTGTCATTGCCAACGAAACGCCTGCAATAGCGCTTAAACCCAAAAAACGTGTGTACTTGTTCATGTAGAGATAATTTTAAACAGGTTCTAAATTAACCAAAAAAGAGCTTCAACGACTCAATTATGCTGTAAACGGTACGATGTCGTGATGAATGGGAATATAACCACATCAGCGCTAGAACAATTCAGCAATCATGCAACGTACGCCACCACCACCAACACGTTCGATAACAGGAATGTTGACAATAATTGGTGTAGCATGATTTGATAACATCGTTTGCTGTTCTCGTGTAAATGCGTTCCAGGCTGTATCGGACAAAATTGCAAACTCGTTATCCAGACTATTGGTTGCGAACAATACATTTCCGCAGAACGATTGCATTTGCTGATTCGTAATAGAAAGAATTGTTTTGTTACTGAATTGCAACAATTTGCGCACAGAAAGTTGATTGCGCTCATCCACGATGCAATCCTCCGCTACAATTGCTATTGATGGTCCAATCGACATCACCACATTAGTATGATATATTGGATTTCCGTCCGATGATGTGGTCTCAAATACAACCGGTAAACATCCTAAATGTTCGCAAACTTCGAGTAATGGATCGAGGTGTGTTCGAGGTGAAATGGCTGCATATGCCAGTTTATAATCGTGATCAAAAACAATACTTCCGGTTCCTTCTAAGAATGCATGTTGCGTTTCGTATCGGGATAAATTAATTACACTGTGGTAATTATATTTTTCCTGAAGTTGTTGCACGATGGCGTTATTGCGCTCCGCTCTACGATTATCCGCCATCATCGGGTATAGGAGCAATTTGCCGGAATCATGCGTAGAAAACCAGTTGTTAGGAAAAACAGCGTCGGGTGTTGAATCATTCGAAGGACGGTATGTGATCACTTCAAAATGATGTTGTTTTAAAGCATCAACAACATTTAGCCATTCCTGCAATGCAGCAGCTTGCGCGTCTGTTATGTTTTTATGTTGAAAAGAGTTTGTTGTCGCAGTTTCAGCATTAAATCGAAACCCGATGGGCTCAATCATTACCAGTCCTTGTACGCGTGCCATAATTATGGCAAATATAGGGTTCCTGACTATGCTTAATTAACTTTGTTGCATGCGCATTGTGGTGAATATCGTTATTTGTTTGTTGTGTGCTTGTTCCGGAGAACAACATGAGAAAACTCCGAAAGCACTGCAGCAAGCACCTGTTGAAGCGAATAAGCCTGTGACAGTGCCGAATCCCAAAGATGTTTGCGATCAGGAACAAGTAATGCAGGATTTGGGTTTGGTGAATATCCATGATGTGGATTCGACGATTGTTGTGCAGTTGAAATATTCCACTTCCGATAATTTCGTAGGCAAGGATGTGTATGGTTGTATTACCAATTGTTATTTACAAAAAGATGTTGCCACGAAGTTGTCTAATGCACAACAATTGCTTAAGAAGCGATTTCCATATTACAGCATTATCATTTTTGATGGAGCACGCCCACAGCATATTCAGCAATACATGTGGGATTCAGTAGGTTTGTCTGTTTCCGATCGTTCGCGTTATTTGTCGAATCCGGAAGCGGGATCATTACACAATTATGGGGCGGCAGTTGACGTAGCAATCATTGATGAGCATGGAATATTATTGGATATGGGAACACCGTACGATTATTTCGGCGACAAAGCGCATCCTTCCAAAGAAGCTGCGATGCTGGCTGCAGGGCAATTACATCCGCGTCATATCAGTAACCGTGAAATTCTGAGAAGTGTAATGTTAGCAGCAGGATTTACGGGAATCGAATCGGAATGGTGGCACTTTAATTCGTGCAGCAGAATACGTGCTAAAGAGATTTATCCACTAATTCCGTAAGCTTAGAATACGTTGTAACGTTGACGCTGGAACTGGTCGAAATTTTTGTAGCCGCCTTTCTTCTTGTCGTAATCCAGACGATAACCGATAGCAAGTTCATGTGAACCGTTATGTGCTTTTCTCAAGCGACTGTATCCGATGTCGTAGGAATAGATTATCTGGCAACGATTCAATACTACCATTCCTGCCTGAAGCGCAACAGCATCACGCAAACGCAGAGCCGTTCCGAAAACAAACTTTTCGCGGTAATGAACTCGCAAATTGTAGTTAAGCGTTAACGGCAAACCGTCGACATAAAGTGCCATGATATTATTTTCCCAAACGAAGTCAGGATGACCATGGAAATTGTAACCTGTCGTAAAGTAATAGTGCTGCTTATAGCCAACAGTTGCACCAATTCCTCCAAATGTAATTTTCGAAGACAATACATTGTAAACTCCTAAACCAAAATGGAAGCGGTCATTGTACAACAGTAAACCGGCCATAGCATTTTTCTTCTTCTGAAATTCTACTACACCGATGTTAATTGCAGGATCCCCTTCCCAATGTGTGTTGAGCACGCCGCTATCCAGAAAATATTTATCGAAGTTCATACCTATTCCCACACAAAATTCCACATCCGGAAAACGCAAGTGGTATGCAGCACTGAAGGCATAATTAAAACGACGGGAAGGTCCCGTAAAATCTTGATACAATGTTCCGCCCAATCCTAATTTTCCTTTAAAAAGTCTGGAGTGCGCTCCAACAAAACGTGTTTCCGGAGCACCTTCATAACCCATCCACTGTCGTCTGTAACTGGCACGAAGATCTAAAGTTCCTTTTGTACCGGTGTATGCGGGATTTAAAGCAAATAGTTGAGAAGGATATTGCGTATAGTCGGGTAACTGTTGCGCTTTTAGGAAACAGGAACACGAAACGAATAATGTAAGGATCAGAATTCTCTTCATGACTTATCGCAATATTGTGACACTTCCCATTATTGGTGGAGATCCGTTACCCAAATTAAGTGTAAAATAGTAAGTAGCTTCCGGAAGTTTATCGCCATAATTGGTGCCATCCCATGAGTTATCATAGCCCGATTTAGCGTACACTTGCTGCCCTGTCCGAGTATATACCTCTAATCGATTATCAGGATATTTCTGAATATTTCCGATGTACCAAAAATCATTGATGCCGTCATTATTTGGAGAGAACGAATTGTAAATCACAACTTCATCAAACGGGTTCACAGTAATAGTTATGGTATCAACATTAACACAGCCGTTCTGATCAATTCCTATTACGGTATAGGTTGTTGTTGATGTTGGTTCTGCATTCGTAAGTGGACCTAGGGTGTTCGATAATCCACCGGGAGGAGTCCATGCATAGTTTACGCCACCACTTGCTGTAATGGCAATTGATTGGCCTTCATCAATAGTAACAGCATTAGGTGTTGCAACGATGTTCGGCAATGGATGAACGGTAACAGTAATTTCAAAATCTTTACTTGGGCAGTTCGGGCTGGTAATAGTTAGTGAGTAAGTTGTCGTAACCGTTACTGAACAAGTTGGGCGAGGAGCGGTCGTGCTACTCAGTCCTGTAGCAGGAGTCCATGAATAGGTTACGCCACCGGCTAATGAGTTATTCGGACCTCCAATTACAACACTTTCATTAATACACATAGACGTATCCGGTCCTGCGTTAAATGCCCAAATTGAATAGAGATCAACAAAAACAGAATCAATTACTGTGTCGCCAACGGCATCAATAACCTGAACATAATACATGGTCGGTACAGCAGGACTCGCCAGTGGGTTTGCAACAGTTGAGCTACTCAGGTTTGTTGTTGGTGTCCATTGAAAAGTGTACGGCCCGGTTCCTCCTGTAGCTGTAGGATTCCCACCCAGTGTCAACGAAGTTCCGGGACAAATGGTATCTCTTACACCGGCATCAGCAACTAACGCTTGGGCAGAAGCAGATCCGATTACAAAAACTAACAAAATGCTAAGCGCGATTCGAGTCACAAACATCACTTTTTCAGAAGGTCAACGAAAATACTGCTTCTAATTTCGCAAAAACCATGCTCAGAAAAAAATTTGTTGACAAACACGGTAAGTATTGGCGTGACTTTCTACGATATCACGGATATTTTTGGAGTAACCGCCTCCCATTGTAATAACGACAGGAATACCGTGGTTCTTACACAGTTGCAGCACAAATCGATCACGTTCCGTACAACCTTCCCGACTTATTTTTAGGCGTCCAAGCAGATCTGTTTGTAAAATATCCACGCCTGCCTGATAAAAAACGAAATCCGGCATAAAAGCATCCATTACTTGGGGTAATTGATGTTTCAAATGATAGAGGTACAAACGATCGTCAGTTCCGTCGGGCAAACCGACATCCAAGTCGGACGATTCTTTATGCAACGGATAATTTTTTTCACCGTGCATACTGAATGTAAAAACACGATCATCATTTGCAAATAGCGCGGCGGTGCCATTGCCTTGATGAACATCAAGATCAACTATCAGAATTCGCTGCGCTAACTGATGGAATAGGAGGTGATTGGCAGCGATCGCGATATCATTCAGGAGACAAAATCCTTCTGCACGGTCGGCAAAAGCATGATGAGTTCCTCCGGCAGTAGTTCCGGCTGCGCCAAAATGAAGTGCAAATAACGCTGCTTCGATAGTGCCATTAGCCAATAACCATTCACGTTCTATCAGTTCCGGTGTTAATGGGAACCCGCTTTTTCTGATTTCCGATGGTGTAAGCTGAAGTTGTTGTAATCGCATTAAATAGTGTTGGGCGTGTGTGAAAGAAATCTCCTGGTCAAATTTACGATCCGGTGTAAAAAGTTGATGCTCGCTGATAGTTCCCTCATGGATTAATTGTTGAGGGAGCAACTCGTATTTCAACATAGGAAATCGATGACCTTCGGGAAGAGGTAATACGAATTCGGGAGCCCACGCTATTTTCAGCATAATCGTTACAACAAAAAAGCCGCGATAAAGTTACCGCGGCTTTCTGTTCAATCGTTATTTATTTAGTATTTCACGATGCGTTCGATATGCTGGAACCCGTACACGTTATCGGTTATTTTAATGGTGTAAACGCCGGCTCCTTCAGTAATGCCCATTGTAATGACATTAACACCTTCCTGTACTTTGCGCATTTCGTCAACAACTATACGACCTGTAACATCCATAATTACAATATGAATTTCGGTGTCTTTGGTTGCAGCGAAATCGATCGAAACATCACCGGCAGTTGGGTTAGGACGAATTGCCTGAACACTCATGTTTCCACGTTGGAATGTAAGTGTAATCATATCGGAATACGATGACAAGCCATTGAAATCAACCTGTTTGATACGATAGTAACCAATTCCTGAAATAGGGTTTAAATCGTCGAATGCGTAATCGTGACGTTGTGTTGAATACCCGGCACCATCTACACGTCCGATTTCGTAGAAGTTAACACCATCTGCAGAACGTTCTACTACGAAGTAGTCATTGTTGGTTTCCGAGGCTGTTGCCCAGAATAATTTGTTACGATCAGGCGTTGATTCACCGTTAAAGAACAAGAACTCAACAGGCAATGGTGTTGCACTTTGCACAACTGCGAATACGGAAAATCCGGTTAATCCTGTACGGTTTACTTGAGTAGCAGTACTTGCTGCACATACACCATCCAGTGCCCAAGTTCCGGCAATAGTCGGAGCTTTCATGATGGACCATCCGGCGCCAACATTGTTCGTATAACCGGTTGGCCACAAGGTCATGTTGTAGATTCCGGTAGTTGGATTGTTTTGTGCAGTAACTGTCCAGTAACCATTGTTGTATGCCTGCAACAAGTTGTAGTTGTTAGCAGGACATTCATTAGAAACGCAACCGTTAGGTACTGTTGCCCAGGTATCAAAACGAGCAAGAAGGCTGGTGTTAGCATTTGCAGCAGTGTATGCAACAGTTGCACGCTGATAACCCGGAGTGGCATGACCAACAGGGAATTCATAGGTAGTAGCTGCACCATTAGTGAAGCGACGTAAGTTACCCTGAACGAAGCTGTTTACGCTACCATTACTACACGCAGCAGCAGCAGTGTTGGTGATTTGCACTTCGTTGGCGTTGGTAATTAATCTTCCTGATGTTAACGTTAGTACCCCCGCGGTTCCTAAAACCATGTTTGTAGCACATGTCACACCGGGACCGGTATGATTCATAAGTACGTTATTCAGCGTAAGTACAGATGCTCCTTGATTGTAGCTTTGAACGGCAGTACCATTAAATTCTACGGTACTTGCAGCAGTATTTGTAACAGTCGTATTACCGTTGTTATTGGCGAAATTGCCCGCAACACGCATGTATCGTCCATTCAAGTTAAATACACTTGTGCCATTGGTAGTGGTAAAGTTTCCACCGATATCAATGTTACTATTCAGTGTTACAGTACCACCTGTCTTTGTGATGGTTAGATTACCAACGCGGTCTGCACCTACTAATGCTCCGGAAATGGATTGATTAACGCTGCCGTTATTGAAGACGATAGTTGATGTCGGTGCTGCAATTAATGATCCGTTATTTACAAAGTTTCCGCACACATTTAATACAGCACCTGCTTGCAGTGTCAAAGATGCGCCGGCATTGATCGTCAAATCGCGGACAAAATAGTTTCCAGCTGGAAGCACAGGTTGATTAAATGCAGCCGGCACTATAACTGCATCAATACCGCAAACGGGTGCCGCACAACCGCCCCAGTTCGCCGATAATGTCCAGTTGGTATTGTTTCCTCCTGTCCATGTTACAGATGAACCGCTGCCGGAATAGTTGATAGGCGAAGTACCACTAAATACCAGAGAGAAACCGGATGTAGAATTGGAGAAATTACTTACAGCCAACACATACACTTCGCCGGCCACAACCGGCACCTGAGTTTCATAGGCCAAGTCGAATGCAGCACCATAAGGTGCGGGCGCATTACCGGCTGCACCGTTGCATCCTGTAACACCTAAACCACTGTAGTTGCATCGAATAGGAACAGCACCGGCAGCAATACCTGCACAGTTAGTAGAACCTGAACCTGATATTTTCCATAATGCGAAATCATAATCTGTTTCGTCATACGCAGATACCCATGGATTGACTTGTCCGGTTATAGGATTTGGATTACCGTAATCATTAGGAACAATATCAAATTCTAAGTTTCCGGCTGCATTAATTGGTATTGTATACCACGCAATTCCTCTTTCCCCCGATGCAAGGCAAATTGAGGCTCCGGTGAAATCGCAAATATTTCCATATGCTTGATACCCGGGATTACCAACAGTAATGCTTGCAGCACAAACCGGATTTGGGAATGTACAATCTTGACCTGCTGCCGGAGGAAAACCAACAGCACCATCCACGGCCATTATATCAAATGTGCCTGTTGCCGAATTAGCTCCATCAACTCGAATGAAATATGTTGTACCGGCGGTTAGCCCGGTAGCAGTAATTTCTGAATTATTGTAAGAAGATGAACCGCACGCAGGAGCATCATCATTGCACGATACAAGGGTTAAACTTCCACAAGTTCCACTATATAATGCAATTTGTGTGTTAGTAAGCGTTCCTAAAGTTGTACGGATAAGCAATTGACCGGAAGCCGGAGCAACAACAGAATACCACACCGTATTCACAGCACCTGAAGTCCAACATGCCGGAACACCCGGTTCACTTGCTGATCCCGAACATGAATTATCCCCGGATAAATTAGTATTTAATGCAAGCGCCGATCCGTTACATGGAAGATCATTCGCGGGACCTGATCCTAAGGAAGTAATAGCAATATCATAATTGACGTTGAACGGAGACGACCATGAATCAACGATAATGTAATATGTGCCGGCTGCGGGTAAAACCACTGAACCTGCAAGCGGATTAGATCCGCCATTACTAGCAATACACGTTGTTCCGACGCTACCCGGACATCCGCTATACACTTGATATCCAATGCTGGTAGAAGAAGCATTGGTAAGTGAAATGTTAATGCATTGAGCAGAACCAACTGTAAGTGCATAAACACGGTCCTCACCTGATTCGTATAACGTACCGCAACTTCCGGAGCTCGCATTGGTGTAGTCATTTCCATAACACGCAGTTGTATGTCCTGTTGCACTAAATGGCAATGATATAACCGGAGCATTCGAACAAATCGTTCCGGCGGGAATTCCGGTAGGAGCTGATATGGTTAAATTTGTATATGGGTTGCACGATGGACTTGGAAAAACATCTAAAACTAAATAGTAAGTCAATCCTGCTGTAACATTTACGCACATACTTTGGTTACCTGCAGAACTTTGTGAAGTTGCAACGCACGTCCCTGCACCGCTACATACGCTACTTAATGGACAACCTTGATACAAAGCAAGACCATTCCAGGAGCCTCCTGAAGTAAGATTAATATTAACAACTCCCGATGAAGCAGGGGTGAATACCCAAACTCTATCCTCACCTCCAAAGTATAACGAACTGCCACAGGTTACTGTATTAGATGATGTTAAGTCATCAACTGCTCCACAAGTTGTGCCTGCTCCCGAAGCGTAAGGCAATGATGGTATATTTGTAACACCTGTGCCCAATAGTGAAGCACATGAAGGTCCGGTTGCCGAGGAAACCAATGAAATGTTATCAACTGCGGCAGGAGGTTGTGTTCCTAAACTTCCGTCGCATCTAAAACTGAACACTAACCTTTGTGTTGTACCTGCAACAGAACAGGGTAAAGTAAACGATGCCGTTTGCCAAGAAGATTGGCCGTTTAAATTCACACCAATTTGACCTGATGCAAGTTGTGTACCAGCCACAGGGGTTGTCGTTGTTGGCACCAGGAAAACTCTTAAGTGGTCGCAGCAAGACTCCATAACACCTCTCCAATTAAATGTTAAGGTTACATTCGGCTCACCAGCCGGAAAAGTAATATCTCTATAAAAGTGCTGAACGCGAGCTGTTCCTGTACCATATGCATTTGTAACACCGCCATCGTTAGAAATATAAGCAGCCCGACTACCGGCATTAACTGCGGCAGTACCCACATACCATCTGCTTGCACTTGCGTTACCATTTTGGGCTTCCTGCCAATTGTTTGCAGCGAAAGTTGTTCCTGATTCAAACCCACCATCACCAGCAGGATTGATTAATGTAGTTTGTCCAACCAATGCAGAACCGGCAACTAAAATCAGTGCAGTTAATAATTGTTTCATAACAAGGTTTAGGGCTGTTTAGTTCTGATTATTGTCGTTGGTTGAAATGCCACAAGCCTGGTGAATTTGAGCAATGGTGCCCTCTTTCAGAAAGTATTCTAATTGCAAGGTTTTGAATGCATTGAGTATAAAAAGATTATTCTCTTGAACATTGCGGTTTACCCGAATACTAATAACCTTCAACTTCATGCAAGTGCTTACGTACTGAACGCCTTTGTTCGTCGTTAATTCAGTCCTAATCTGAGCCTCATTTTTGGCGGTTAATTTGGGTACTTGAATAATTATTTCTTCCCAGGGATTATTTGCAGATGTTGTGAATGATAGCGATAGTATCGCCATTGATAGTATCATCAAAACACTCCAAAACCTAATGTTGAGGTAATTTTGTTTCATGTTTAATATTGTTTGCACGATAAATATGAAACAAAATTTGTCGCTTAACAAATCTTTCTTTAACAATTTATTTACGCGTACTTAATTTAAAAACAGTTCACTATCACCATTTAGTACTTAGTGGTTCATTAGGCTTTTTTGTCGATGTTAAATTGGTGTTCGTCGATACGAATAAAAAGAGGTGCCGAAGCACCTCTTTTCCAAATCTCATTCAATCAAAACTTTACTCTCTCAAATCTACCACCTCACATTTTGGAAACTGTTTAGCAGGTTCCATATTGAAGGTCGCATCTGCAACTTCCAAATTGGCGGTGAATGTTTTTACGGCATAAATCGTTTTGGATCCGTCTTTATTCAAAAACGTAGCACTAATGATTTGCTTCTTCGCCTTGTCAATCACCACTTTAACGGTGTGGTAATTTTTCTTGTCGGCTTGCTCGGGGAATAAGTCGATGAGTTGAACCGTTTTACCGCCTTGAACCTCTTCTTTCAAGAATTTGTACTTAAATCCTTTTT
>CALJIF010000143.1 GCA_937974275.1 uncultured Flavobacteriales bacterium | reverse complement strand
ATCGATGGTGCGTACATACCCTTGCATAATGGTGCGCAGTGTTTTTGTTTCCTTACGCAACTTCGAAATGATAAATGCATCGTTTTTATGCTTCTCCGCCTGATCCATCAACGAATCGATCATTTTTCGTTTCTGTTCCAGTTCCTTGTTCAGGCGCTCATCATTGGTTTGCAGGTTATCGAAATCTTCTTTCAGATCGGCCAGTTCCGCTTGAATATCATCATTCTGCGCCACTACCTGATTGATGGTTACTTCACGCGTAGAAACCAGTGTTTTCAAGCTTTGTAGCTGAAGTGACAAATACACGCATCCGCCCGCGAGCAGCACAATAATGGTTAAGTACAAAGCGTGTAACTTGTTGTTGTTACGCTTTTCCTGTTCGGGTTGTTGAGTTGCTGTTGTCATAGTTGCTGATTACCGTAGTGCAAACTTTGATCCAAATTTACGCAGGAATGCACCATTCTGACGCTATCGGAAGGGAACAGACTATTCACAATCGTACGTGTAAAACCTATGCGACAATTCCTGAAATTTGTCCTATGCGCTTCGAAAACATCAGCAATAGCTTGAAGGATACAATAAATTTATTCTATCCCGATTTGTGTGCAGCCTGCGATGCGATTCTTGTTCGTGGTGAAACGGGCATTTGTGCGGCTTGTGTATTGGAGCTGCCGCGCACATTTGATGAAACCAACCCGGCAGACAGCAGAACTGCGAAAATTTTTGCAGGACGAATTCCGGTGAAATATGCTTGTGCCTTATTCGCGTTTCAGAAGCAATCGAAAGTGCAGGAGTTATTGCATCGCATTAAGTACGAGTCGCGTCGGGAAGCCGGAGAAACCTGCGGTGCATTAATGGCCGAAACATTCAATGTAAATAGTTGCTTCAACGAGATTGACCTGGTGATACCGGTGCCTTTGCATCCGAAAAAATTGGCAAAACGCGGCTACAATCAGGCGGAGGTGGTGGCGCGTGGCGTAGGCGAACAATTGAACAAACCGATGTTGCCAAAAGCATTGGAACGCGTTCACTATAACGATTCTCAGACCACGAAAGGAAGAATGAGCCGTATGGAAAGTGTAGAAGGCTTATTCCGCGTGCGTTTGGCGGAGCAGTTGAAAAATAAGCATGTGCTGATTGTAGATGACGTCATTACAACCGGCGCTACCATTGAGTCCTGCATTCAACCTTTGCTGGCAGTTCCCGGAATTACAGTTTCCATTGCGGCACTTGCGGCAGCGCATCAATAAGATTTTACACGATCTTTGCACCCTATGGCGGAGACCTTACATCTGGAAGCAACGGATAAAGCCGGCAAGTATCGGGAGTTGATTCCGCAGCTTGAAGCATTGGTGAGCGGAGAATCGGATGCTATCGCCAACCTGAGTAATGTGGTTGCAGCATTAAAACAAACGTTCGGATTTTTCTGGGTTGGCGTTTACATTGTAAAAGAAAACGAATTGGTTCTCGGACCTTTTCAAGGACCTATTGCTTGCACCCGAATTCGTATGGGCAAAGGCGTTTGCGGAACTTCTTGGGAACGCAAAGCGACGATTCTGGTTCCGGATGTGGAACAGTTTCCCGGGCATATTGCATGCAGTTCTGCTTCTCGTTCAGAAATTGTTGTGCCGGTTATAAATCCATCAGGTGAAGTAATCATGGTGATTGATGTGGATAGTGACCGCTTGAATGATTTTGATACAACCGACCAACAGTATTTAGAACAGGTGGCACAGTTAATCAGCAATTTCTATCATGCGTAATTACGGGTTGCTGTTGTTGTGCCTGATCATTGCAGGATGCGCGCAAGTGGTGACACCAAGCGGTGGACCGAAAGATGTTGCCGCTCCTGTTCCTGTCGCTTATTTCCCGGACAGTGCTGCTACGAATTTCAACGGCAAAAAGATTGTGATTCGATTCAACGAGTATGTTCAGTTGAACGATCTCAATTCACAACTTGTGGTGTCGCCAACGATGAACACACCTCCCGAAGTAAGTATTCGAAAGAAGGAGTTGGTAATTGTTCTCAAAGACACGTTGAAACCGAATACGACGTACAATATTTCCTTTGGCTCTGCAGTGCGTGATATTACTGAAGGGAATACGATGAGCAATTTCCGGTACGTGTTTTCTACAGGAGCTACTATCGACTCGCTTTCCGTTCGTGGAAGTGTTGTCAATGCTTTTACTGTTGCGCCGGTGAAAAGCGTGCTGGTGTTGATGTACACCAATACCGGTGATTCTGTTCCTGCCAAAGAGAAACCGTTTTACTTCGCGAAAACGGATGAAGCAGGAAACTTCCTCATCACCAACGTTCGCGCGGGCAAGTACAAAATATTTGTCCTCGAAGATTTGAATCAGAATTACTTGTACGATAAATCGGAAGAGAAGATTGCTTTTCGTGAAGAAGCGCTGGATGTTCAAGGCAATGTTGATTCACTGCGATTTCGGATGTTTAAAAGCGCTCCGCAAGAGCAAGCACGAATTAAAGTAAGTCAGTTGGCACCGGGACGTTTTTCATTTCAATACGCATTGCCGATTACAAATCCGCGGTTGGTGATTTTACCTGATCCGCAACAACAAATTTATACGGAGTATTCGCGCTTCAACGATTCCTTACAGTTGTGGTTGCCCAAAGTGCATACCGATACGGCGACTTTCATGATATATAGCGGTAATGTTTTAGTGGATTCGCTACGATTGCCATTGCGTAAGCCGGAAGAAAAAAAGAGAAGCATTCGTCAAGGAGAAGCCGATTTACGCAAGTTGGAATTAAATACACCCACGTTGAAAAGCGGCATGATGACAACAGATCGTCAATTTGTTGTTGGTTCGAACAATCCGATTGTGAGTATCAATGCTGAAAAGATTGTTGTCTCGCGCGGGAAGGACACGTTAACCGTGCAACAAACGCCTGACTCCACGAAACGCTACATTACCTTCGCTACGCCGATGTTGGAAGATTCCACTTATCGCATTACGCTATTTCCCGGGGCGTTCACGGATTGTTTCGGACAGAAGAATGATACGATGATTGTTCGTTTCAAAGTGGCGAGAAATTCCACCTTCGGAACAATGAATGTGAAAATACAAAACGCTCCTGCGAGTAACGGTTTTATTCAGGTTATTGACGAGCGCGATGCGGTTATCGAGTCGGTGAAGTACGTGGGACAAAGTAGTATTACGTTCAATCGTTTAACTACGGGTGGTGTGCGATTGCGTTTTGTAGCAGATGAGAACAACAACGGCAAATGGGACAGTGGTATTTATTGGATCGGGAAGCAGCCGGAGCGCGTTTACATTTATCCTACCGTGTTGCGCATCAAAGCCGGTTGGGATTTAGACGTAGAATGGAAATTTGTTCCGTGACATTAACGGAATAACGCAGCCGCGATGCCGTCGGCCAAAAAGCGCGACTCGCCTGCAATTCGAAGATATTCTCCGTTCACAATAAGTTGACCACGATGCATCAGTTCTGCTGCTTCATTAAGAAGTTGTACCCGGGCGTCACTTCCAAATCGTGTTTCAAATGAGGGCAAGTGCAGGCCGTCAATCAGTCGTAGCGACGTCATGATGTATTCGTTGATGATGTTTTCGGGCGTCAGGATTTCTTCTTCGTAAGCGCGGTTATTATTTGTTATGGCTTGCAAGTAACGCACATTATTCGCCACATTCCAGCGTCGTGCAGTACCTGTAAAACTATGCGCCGAAGGACCAATTCCCAGGTAAGGAACACCTGCCCAATACGCACTGTTGTGTACAGCTCTGTATCCGGGCAACGCGAGGTTGGAAATTTCGTAGTGTTCATATCCTGCATCGGTTAACGTACCTGAGAGTATTTGAAATTGAGCTTCTGCACGTTGCTCATCAACCGGAGGCACTTTACCTTTTTTTACAAACGCATCGAGCGGGGTTTTGGGTTCAACGGTGAGGCAATAGGACGAAATGTGCGGCACATCAAACGCTATGGCGCGTTGTGCTTGTAGTTTCCACTGTTCATCGTTTAACCCGGGCGTGCCATAAATTAAGTCGATGCTTAAGTTTTCAAATCCCAAATCCTGCGCACGTTTAATAGCACTTTCGCTCTGATCGGCAACATGTGCCCGATTCATGAAACGCAGATCTTCATCCCGAAAACTTTGAACGCCGATGCTTAACCGGTTCACGGGATAATGACGCAGCATTTTTAAATACGCTTCGTTGAGGTCGTCCGGATTGGCTTCCAGTGTGACTTCTGCGTTATCGTTCCATCCGAAAAGTTTTTCGATCTGAACAAAAATCGATTGCAGTTCGCGGTCGGTGAGGAGTGAAGGTGTTCCACCTCCGAAATAGATGGTTTTTAACGGACCTTGAATCAAGTTACGATGCAATGCCATTTCATCCAGCATAGCTTCAATTAATTCGCTGCGGTAGGTTCCGGTAGTTGAAAAATGAAAATCACAATAGTGACAAGCCTGTTTGCAAAAAGGAATGTGCAGGTATAAATGGCTCATGCTTATTCAACTTCCAATGCCAGAATTTTTCCGGTCAGTGGTGATTTCGGATAAGGAAGATAACGAATGTCATACGGCGCAGGTTGCCATGCTCCGGGCATCCGGAATTCCTGAGCGATAATGAGAATCATTTGATTATCCGGAATGGTGGTCACATCGGAATTCATGTAACCTACTACACGCATGTTGTTTTTATCACGACCGATTTTCCAGATGATGTGTTGCGGTGTCCATTCTATTTCGAACCAACACGGCTGACTGAACAGTTTTTCATCACTTTCCTGATTACGAATACTGAGCGCAGGATGCCACGAATCCCATCGGTGCAGTTGAAATTTGTACTTATCAAAAGCAATGGTTTTAATTCCTGTAACATAGTTTTTCGGTGCAGCGCATGCAAGATCCCAATTAGTACATCCGATTAGGATCTGATTGTTCAATGCATTGCGATCATCTGCAGGAACTTCGTTTTTCGGATAAGAAGTCGAAGGCCAATGAATAGAAGCTTTCGACATTTCCATGCCGATTTCTGTATGATTTTGTAACAATGCACGTCCGGCACCCGGACCACTTGTGCCTTTTGGAATGTAACCTCCCACGCATCCTCCACGCACGTTCCACGGATCATCATCCTGATACAACAACCGAACAACATTGGTAAGACCATTCCATACATGATCTTGGCTTAACAGTTCGGGGAAATCAATTAAAACACGGAATTTGCCGTACGTAGTACCTACGCGCGTTTTGACTCCAACTTGTTCCCTTCGAAAT
>CALJIF010000142.1 GCA_937974275.1 uncultured Flavobacteriales bacterium | reverse complement strand
TTGTAAATGAAATACCAATACTGATAATAGAAGCAAGTGGTTTTCTGAAATCGGCGATGTATGCATTCGCCAAAAGCACCGGAAAGAAATAGAGGTAAACGCCGGCTTCCAGTCCTTGAACATTGTTGAAGAAAAACAGATTGATATTCACAATCAGCATTAACCATATCTCTGCCAATCCGCTGAAGCCTTTCAGAATAAAAATAAGGCCGACCTGAAAGAGTGCACACAAAATAAATATAGCTGTGAATACGCGGGCTTCATCGCATAAATACGATTGTACGGTTGCTGCAACAAAGGTGATCGAACTGATCAGATAAAACGTGTTTAACAGCACCAGTCGACGTCTGTCAATCTCGTCCGTTAAATCTGAAACGCCAAAATGCGTCAGTTTTTTTATCCATTGCATCACAGTATGCGAATTTGCGCAATTTTATGGTACGCAATATCAATTTAATATCCAATGATGAGGATTTCATAACTTCGGTGCCGCAATGAAAAAAAAGATCGTAACCGCGCTTAGCACATTAGGAAAGTTTTTTTTATTCTGCATAAGCCTTGCTTTGTTGCAGGTCATCTTTTTGCGATTTGTCCCTGTTTCGTATTCTCCATTGATGCTCATTCGGGCAGTGCAATTTGCCGGAGATGAAGATTATAAAGGCGTTCAACACCAATGGGTAAGTATGGAGGAAATTCCGAACCATATGCAGTTAGCAGTGGTTTGTACAGAAGATCAGCGTTTCGTTACTCACCACGGATTTGATTTTGAAGCCATTAAGGACGCTTTTGAAGATGCGGAAGAAGGAAAGCGTGTACGCGGCGGTAGTACTATAAGCCAGCAAACTGCAAAAAATGTGTTTTTATGGCCTTCAAGTACCTGGGTGCGCAAAGGATTTGAAGCGGGCTATACGGTACTTATCGAGACGTTCTGGAGCAAAGAACGTATCATGGAAGTGTATTTGAATACCATTGAATTTGGGAAAGGTGTTTATGGTGTTGAGGCGGCTTCCAATCATTTTTTTAAAAAGAGCGCAGCTCGAATCTCTACAACTGAAGCGGCTCGACTTGCTGTTGTGTTGCCTAATCCTATAAAATACAAGGCGAATGCTACAAGTGGGTATGTTGTTCGCAGGCAGGCATATGCTCTGGGACAAATGCGAAATTTTGGTGGTGTTTTAAATTATCACCCCGAGATTAAAGAGCCGAAGAAATCTACACGGAAGAAATCGAAAACCTAATTTTCGTTTTGCACCAGCTGTCGAAATTGCTCGAATTCTTTACGATCGTTTAGTTGCGCTATTACATGTCCGTTTTCAATCAATACTGCAGTTCCGGGCCCGGGGTTTTCTCTGTCGGTTAAAATAGTTTGAAGTGCTGCAGGCGCAATGTGAATAGGAATAATGTAAAAATCGGGATGTTTACTTTTCATTCTACTGATTCTATTCAACAAACTTCTTGAATTCATCAAACTGGTGCTATCTCCGGGATTATGAAACCAATACACGGTGCGCACATTGGGTACCAATGGCAAATCATGTTCATCCAAAACCCATCCCACATGAAAGGGATGCTTATTCAACCACATTCCGAATTCCTCTTTCAATGCACGTACGGTCTGCTCTTTGTCGAATAGAGTAGTTGCGCCCGATCGCCCTGTCCATGACGCCGGTAATATTTTTTTTAATCCTAAACGAAATAATAGTTTTTCCGGAGTTAAATTCATTTTTTTCGAATTAAAGTCAATCCATCTCGAACCGGCAACATCACTTGTTCAAATCCTTCAGTTTGCAGGGTAAGCGCATTAAATTCGCGCAGTGCAACAGTATCATCATCTTTGGCTTTAGGGTCAATAATTTTACCGCTCCACAATACATTATCTGCAATTACTACAGATCCCGATTTCAATAACGGTTGGATCAAATTAAAATAACGTGCGTAGTTTTCTTTGTCGGCATCAATAAACACCAAATCAAAATGTCCACTCAACGTAGGTATGATCGAAGTGGCATCTCCGTGCATTAATATAATCTTACTTCCTAGCGGTGTCAGCGAGAAGTGTTCACGAATTAAAGGAAGCAGTTCGTCATTCTTCTCCAGTGTAATCAACTCTCCGGTTTCTTGTAAACCTTCTGCTAAACACAAGGCCGAATATCCCGTAAATGTTCCAATCTCTAAAATACGTTGAGGTTGTGTCATTTTAGATAACATCGACAACAATCGACCCTGTATATGACCTGATAACATGCGGGGCATATAGGTTTTTAAGTGCGTCGACCGTGAAATACGCTCCAAATATTCCGGTACAGCACCGGTATGCTGCTCGCAATAATTATCTATTTCGGGTGAAGTAATGATCATGAACTATAAGTTAACGTAAATAAATTCCCTTCTTGGAAAACAATGCTCGCACATTCCTGCACTTCTTTGCGCGTTATTTTCCGAATTACTTTTTGTGTGTCACTATGATCCGTAAGTTTTCCCGTTTTCAATAAATGCCGAGCAGTACTTAGAATTACGTTAAGTCTGTTTTCAGAAGCAACCGCTTGTTGTCCCAATAATTGAATTTTACCGGCTTCTAAGTGCTCTTTGCTAATGCCATGCTGTGCGAATCGTGTTAACTCTTTCCGTATCGCATCGAGACATTTTTCGTTGTTCTTACTCTCAGTGCCATAGTATATGTGAAATATACCGGTGTCATCGTAAGAATGAAATCCGGATTCAATGGTGTATGCATAACCTAATTTTTCACGGATCAATAAGTTCAATCGCGTATTCATTGCCGGGCCGCCAAGTATGTTGTTCAATAATATCAGCGGCATTCTTAACGGATCAGCGTATGCGAATGCTTCAGCACCCATAATGGTATGCGCTTGCGCAGTTGCTGCTTTACGTTTGGAATAACCTGCTGAGCGACGTATCGCTAATTGATCTTTTCTACGGTAACGAACACCGGACGGAATCTTGTTAAATGCTTCTTGAGCCGCACTAAATATTTTCTTTTTTGATGGACCTCCCGATATTGCCAAAACCATATTGTGCGCCACAAAATACTTGTGAATGAAAGCTTTTAAATCGGCACGCTGAATCGTCGAAACACTTTTTACTTGCCCTAAAATGCGACGTTGTAATGTGTTTCCACGGAATAATAAACTTTCAAAATCATCGTAAATCTGCTCAGCAGGATTGTCTTTACAACTTCTGATTTCTTCTTTGATGATTTCTTTCTCCTTGTTGATTTCCTTAGTAGGAAATGTAGAGTTTAATATAATATCACCGATTAGGTCGAAAGCTTTTTTCAAATAATCACGATGACAAGTTGCATGAATACATACTTCTTCTTTTGTAGTATAGGCGTTTAACTCACCGCCAACACTGTCCAGTTCGCTAAGTATGTGAATGTAATTTCGCTTCTTGGTGCCTTTAAACAAACAATGTTCCAAAAAGTGAGCTGTTCCTTCAGGCAGTTCACCTTCATCACGTGTACCCGCGTTAATCAGCAATGCGATATGACAGATCTCGTGCTCGAATGGTTGCCCAATAATTTCTAACCCATTTTCCAGCTGCGAATTCCAAAATTTGTTTTTCATGTCGGACAAAGGTACATTTTACAAAGGATCGGACTATAGGCTGAAATCCCTGTGCAGACTACTTTGTAGCTGTTTTTAACTTTTGTGTGTGCAAAACTGTGCATGGGCTCAGAAAAAACGCACTTCCAATTTGTGGATTTTAGCTATATGGTGCGTAAAATAGTATTGATACTGTTATGTATTGTCCTTCCCCTCGCGGCGATACAGGCTCAGAAAAAAAACAAGCCCAAACAGAAGCAGGAAGAGGCTTTGCTGGAAAGTGCCGAGTATTATTTCGGCGAGAAAAATTACCTGCGAGCACTTCCGTATTACAAGCAATTGACGGTATTGGATCCTGCCAATCCGTATTATAACTATCAGACCGGTATTTGTTATTTATACAAGAATGATGAAAAAGAGTTGTCCATTCTGTATTTGGAGAAGGCGAAAACACAAGATGCTCAATTGCCCCGAATCGATTTTTACTTAGGACGCGCTTATCACCTGAATTATCGTTTTGATGATGCAATTCGCATGTTTCAGAATGATTTGTCCGATCCTGATCTCAAACCCAAAGACGCGCAAGAAGTTAATCGTTACGTTCTTTATTGTGAGAATGCGAAAAAGGGGGTGAAAGATTCTATGGAAGTGCAGATCGACAACCTTGGAGATCCTATTAATTCAAAAGCTTCAGAGTATGTTCCGGTGATCACGATTGATGAGAGTACACTGATTTTTACGTACCGCGGTGAGCGCAGTACCGGAGGTTTGATGGATCCGAAATTTCGCCCTGATACCACCGGTGATTTTTATGAAGACATTATGTTTTCGCAGCGTGTTGGGGAGCGGTGGTTAAGTCCGGAACCTATTGGTCCACCAATCAATACTGTTGGACACGATGCAAGTATTGCACTTTCGAATGACGGTCAGTTGTTGTTCGTGTTTAAGAGTTCTACTAAGGATGGTGGCGATATTTACATGAGTCGTTTGAATGGTACGGTTTGGAGTGCTCCTGAACGTTTGGGTCCGAATATCAATACGAAATACTGGGAGGGAAGTTGTTCGTTGTCAGGCGATGGACAATTGTTGTATTTCGCCAGTGATCGTCCGGGTGGAATAGGTGGACGTGACATTTACGTTTCTAAAAAGCAAAGCGACGGCTCGTGGGGACCGGCAGAGAATTTGGGGCCAATGGTAAATACTCCTGCCAATGATGATGCGCCGTACATTCATCCTGATGGTTTGCATTTGTTCTTCAGTTCTGAAGGTCACAATAGTTATGGAGGATATGATTTGTTCTATAGCAAACAAGTTGACGGCAAATGGGGAACTCCGAAAAATATGGGTTTCCCGATCAATACACCGAATAACGAACGTTACTACGTATTGAGTGCTGATGGTGCAACAGGTTATTACAGTTCCGATCGTCGCGGAGGTTCGGGACAATTGGATATTTATTCGGTATCGCCCGGATTTAGTGGTGATCAGCCTATTCTGGCACTTGTTGTAGGTTTTGTAACCTTAGACGGTGCACCTGTTGATGCCAACATTGCTGTTTCTGACTCTACTACAGGAACTACTTACGGTAACTATAATTCCAACGCTGCTACAGGTAAATATCTGATTGCTTTGAAACCGGGTAACACGTATAAGGTAGCGATAGAAGTTGAAGGCGCTGACACGTACTACGAGTATGTCAATGTGAAAGGCTTAGATACTTACGTTGCGGTAAACAAGGATTTTAATTTTCAGTCCAAACAAGATTCAACGGCACCCGGACCACGAGTTACACCAATAGTTGCTGATTCTAACGATGTACTTCAGAAAAAACTGGATGAACAAGTAACTCGAATTAAAGAAGAACGTAACGATGAAGTGTACGAAGCGCGCATGTACAAGCAGGTATTGAAGAATCATGGTTCGGAATATACGCCAACTGTCCAATATCAGGTGGAACTTGGTACTTATGAAAATCCTGCCGATTTTGATTCAACCAAGTTTAAAGACATGGGGCCGATCAGGAAAGAAATTACTCCTGCAGGTTATACCAGATACAGCGTTGGCCCGTTTAAAACGATGCTTGATGCTGAATTATATCGCACACGATTAGCGGAGCGTGATACATTGGTAGCGAAAAATTCTGAAGTTACCGTAATCGATAACGGAGAACGCAAAACAGTACCGATGATGTATCGTAAAGAATATAAGCGTAAAGATTATGTTCCACGTACGGATACTCGCGTTGTCCCTAAGACAGCATCCTCGCAGGGTATTACAACCGCTGTAGGGCAGACATTCGAATACAATAAGTTAGTAGAAGATAAAGGAACGTTCCAGGCTGATGGTCTTCAATACAAGTTGGAGTTAGCATCCGTAACTGATACCAATGATTTCAAGTTAGGGCATTTGGCTCAGTACGGTAAAATCGAAAAACGCGTATATCCGGATGGAACAATTCGTTATTCGATGGGTCCTTGGAACACCTTAAAAGAAGCAGAAGATTTCAAAAAGATGTTGATGGAAAAAGATCCTGCTGCTGCACAGTCTATCGTGATGGTGTTCTATTTTGGTCAACGCAAAACTGTACCTGAATTCTTCGCAGATCAACCATGTGTAAGTCAGCCTCTGGATCTTGCATGGTTTAAGGGGAAATCACTCAACGATCCTGTAGTGTACAGCAAATTCTTAACTGTTGCAGGTAAAACGTGTAGTGAAGGTTTGACTTATACCGTGCAAATTGGCGCATACCGCCATCCTGAAAACTTTAAGTATCCGCAGTTGAAGGAATTCGGACCTGCTAAAATCAAAGCTTATCCGGATGGTATAACGCGCTTCACGATGAAGTCGTTCACAACGATAGCTGATGCTGAAAAATTCCGTCAGACTTGTATACAGCGTGGAATTACGGACGCCTGGATTACGGGTGAATACAAAGGCGAACGCAAAACACTGGAAGAGCTGATTGACGCCAATTTCTATGGAAAGTCAATTCAATAGAGTTTGATGATAATGACTTAGAAACGTCCGGCGGAATTTAAATCGTCGGACGTTTTTATTTGGATGCAGCTATCCGAATAGTCCGATATGATTCTTGTTAAGAAGCGTGGTGTTATTTATTCGCAGTTCGTTTAGAAATAAGAACGAAACTCAGTTGATCGCGCGATGCATTTACAGTGCCGATCAAACGAACGTTTGCACGAGTAACATCGAAAGAGGAAAGTGACGGATTTTTAGAAAGTTGTTGCTGTAATTTCGGATACAATTTACCTAATCGAATTAAGGCGTCGCTTACATGCTGTGTGCCTTTCACATCAATGAAAATAAATGCAAGGTTACCGTCACAAAATCGGTATTCAATGTGTGTGGCCCGGAATCCTTTGAGCTGCAAGGTTTCATTTGTGCGGAAATAATTATGACACGTTGTATTACGGATGTATACGGACGTATCCTTATAAGCGGATGAAGTGTCCAGTATAATGACTGCATTCTTCAACTCCTGTTCCGACATTCCAAAACGAATTCCGGAAATTCCTAATGAATCCAATACTTGTTGGGAATAGCCTGATAAGGCAAAAGCACATAGAACAACCGACAGCAGTAAACGCAGCATAGACAAAGTTAGCAGTTATTCAGTCAGCGGTTGTGTTATAAATGTCCTTCTTGCTGATTTCCATCATTCGCTGAGGCTCTGCGAGTGGCGTAAATCCGAATTGAGCGTACAATCCATGTGCATCCAACGTGGCTAACGAAAATTTACGTAACCCTTGCAGTTGGGGATGCTGTAGAATAAAAGTCATCAATTGTTTACCGACTCCCGCGCCACGTTCATTTTCGTCTACAATCACGTCACACAGGTACGCATACGTGGTGTAATCACTGATAACACGCGCGAACGCTATCTGCCTGCTTTCCTGAAAAACACCAAAACAAAGAGAATGCTGCATTGCGCGTTTCACTGTTTGGAGTGGAATACCTTTTGCCCAATACGAATTACTGAGCCACTCATGAATGCGTATCACATCCATTTCCCGGATATCAGTTGAAAAATGCAATGCACTCATAATTATTCCGTGACTAATGCCATCGTTTTTCCATCAGGACTGAATGCCAATCGTGTGATGTTCTTAAAACCAAATCCGGCAAGGTCCTGCACAGTGGTCCATTCTATTCCATTTTCAATATTTCGGTAGTACAATACGGATGTTTTTGCGCAATACATATTACCTCGTTTGTCAATCGCAAAATCTTCCACACCTTCCGGTAAATCAATATTCTTCCAGGAAGCATCTTTATTGCCGTTTTTGTCAAGGGCTTTTATCGTCCACACTTTGTCGTTCTTCTCCGTGTACAACAACACCTTTTTCTTGGCTGAGCGATAGATCTGTAAGCAACGTCCAACATTCGTTGCCACATTGCGTTTCATTCCGTTGTTTACATTCACTGCGACAAGCAACGTCGGACTACTCAACTGAAATGCAAATAATGTATTCGCATCGTACCAGCAGTAATATCCTACTGCATATAGCTTCGGGATAAGTAATTTTGATGACCCGTTGTAACGATTGTATTTCCAGAGGCGCTGTGTGCTGTCTTTTTCTACAACTACCGCAGAAATGAATTTGTTCCCGGGCATAAATTGTGGGGAATATTCACTAACCGCAGTGTTAGTAATGCGCACTACATTGCGAATTCCGATTTCATAACGGTACAAATCGGTTTGTCCGCTATCTCTGCTCGACGTCCAAAGCAAATACGAACCGTTTTCAGAAAAGGCAGGTTGGTTATCATATCCCGGGTTGTTGCTCACATTTTGTGCTGCGAAAAACATGGGTGTTGTTTTGTTGAAACTATATTCCATCAGCCACACTTCCGTGTTGGGAAGTTGCCCTAATACAATAATGCCTTGAAGTGCGATAAAAACAACTAGAGCGTACTTTTTCATAATTCATCTTTCATATAAGATCCGGCTTCACGAGCTGCAGCATCCTGATGTTCCAGTAAATATTTTTTAATGCGTTGTCGATCTTGGCCAATTCGATTTTGACTTAATTTGAATTGCGCTTCCAATTTATTCACTATAATTTTCACAACAACAATTTCTTTCTTCAAAGCGCTCATGTAATGCTCAGAAACTGTATGCATACGTGAAGCCCAATCAGGATCATAGTGTGCTGAAATAGTTTTCATGGCTTGATCAGCGATTTCATCATTCAAAATCTGAACGCTTCCGGACGCGTGAACAGCAATATAATTCCAGGTGGGAACATGATCATTTCCGGTGTACAAACTTGGACTGATGAATGCATGTGGTCCACTAAAAATGATCTTCACCAATTGTCCTTCTTCCAGAGCAGCACATTGTTCATTCGCTTTAGCCAAATGTGTGATAAGGACAATTTGTTCGTCTTGTTCCTCAATTATAAAGGGCAAGTGAGTTGCGAAAGGCAAAGTATTCCCATTGCTCAATAACAAACCGAAGGAATGCTCACGAATGAACGCAAGTATTTCATCATGATTCGTGTTCTTGAACTGGGGTGGCACGTACATATTCAAATGTAACCAAATCACAACGATCATGATGCAATTTTTGTAATTTCAGGCTATGCGTTTACCTGTTGTTTTGTGGTTGATATTTGTTGTGCTGCTGCATTCTTGTCGCAAAGAAGATACCGTTCTACCCGAGTTGGAATGGATTGCTCCCAACGGCTCTCTGCAATTAGCGGTAATAGATACCATTGAAGTGCATGTCAAATTACGCGATAATGAGGGATTGAACCGATGTAGGATTCAGTTGCTGGATGAAAACATGATTCCGGCCATTCCTGCGCAGGAGCAGCAACTCAGTGGAGTGGAAGATGAGGTGCGCATGGATTATGTGGTTGGTGATATACGTTTAACCTCAGGGTTGTATTATTTCATGGCAGAAGTTCGCGATGAAGCAGGGAATACAAATCGTGGCTATCGTTCGGTACAGTTGACAGAGTTTCCAAAACAGCTAAAAGGATTTTTTACTGCGCATTATCCACAGGCGAACACGCTCACAATATATCGTGTGGACAGCACAGCTGCGCCAATGCTATGGAAAACGGAAAATTCCGATTTCGGAGATATGGCTGTAAGTGCCTGGTGGCAGCAGGTGTATGCATGTGGTGATGTATACGGAAAATTGAACGCGTTCTCCATTGATGGTTCTGCTCCGGAATGGAGTAAGTCGCCTACCGTAAGTACTTCAAGTTTTTGGAGTGCCTTGTTTGTGAAGGATCGCTTACTATACACAGGATGGAATGGTCCGGAACAGTTTAGATCATTCGATAATGCGGGAACGCAACAAGCGACTTATCCGATGTTGAATTTACATCGGGGAGTAGTGATGTGTCGTACTTCAGGTTATGTGTATACGGTGCAGAAAGAAATCAGTACAGGCCAATCGTGGATGGTGGTATATGCTGTTTCCGGTGGAACGGTAGCGCAATGTCCGTTAAATATGGAAGTAACGGAGTTGTTTCCGCGTAACGATGATGAGGTGTATTTGGTCGGAAATGCAGCGGGTCAGGCGGAACTTAAAATATATGAACGGATAAGCAATGGTACATGGACTCCTGTTTCATTAGCGAATGGTAGTGTGAATTGTGCTGAGCAAATTTCATCCAACACGCTGTTGCTGGGTCATAGTGATGGTAACGTGTATCGATTTGAATACAATCCTCTGGGAGTGCAGCTGCATTTGCCCGGTGTTACAGCGCAACAGATTCGCTACGATGTAATAGGCAACAGTATTTACGTAGCGTCCGGAGCGTCGGTATTAAATTACAACGGGAGCAGCTTAATTCAATCGTGGAATTACGCTGCTCCCGTGTTGGATTTAGAATTGTGGTACAATCGTTAACCTTCTACCACAACGCCCATCTTGCAAAACTTCTCGATGCGTTGATCGATACGTTGCTCCGGTGATAATTTATCTAATGTCTGAAGTTCTTCTTCAATTCGATTTTTTACGGTCGCGAAAATCTCTTCCCAATTGGTGTGTGCACCACCGATAGGTTCTTTAATCACACCATCCACCAATCCTTGTCCCATCATATCGTCTGCGGTTAACTTCAATGCTTCTGCGGCGCGTTCTTTATTATCCCAGCTTCTCCACAAAATAGAAGAACACGACTCCGGAGAAATTACCGAGTACCAGGTGTTTTCCAACATGATTACACGATCGCCGATTCCAATACCCAATGCACCTCCTGAAGCACCTTCACCGATAATAATACAAATCACAGGTACTTTCAGTTGAGCCATTTCCAAAAGATTACGTGCAATAGCTTCTCCTTGTCCACGTTCTTCGGCTTCCAATCCGGGGAATGCTCCCGGAGTATCAATAAATGTAACGATCGGTTTATTGAACTTCTCGGCCATTTTCATTAAACGCAATGCTTTGCGGTATCCTTCAGGATTCGGCATTCCGAAATTGTGATACTGACGCAACTTGGTATTGCGACCTTTTTGTTGACCGACAAACATAACTGTGCGGCCATTCAACATGCCGAAACCGCCCACCATGGCTTTGTCGTCTTTTACGGTTCGATCACCATGCAGCTCAATGAATTCGCTGTCGGTAATAGCCTTTATATAATCCAAAGTGTAAGGGCGATCAGGATGACGTGAAACCTGAACGCGTTGCCATGGAGTAAGATTGGAATAAATCTCAATTCGCTTAGAAGTGATTTTATCTTCAATTTCCTGCAGCGATGAAGAAACATCAACACCATTCTTTTCAGCCGTTTGCTTCATCTTATCGCGCAACTCGATCAACTCTTGAATCGGCTTTTCAAAATCCAGATAATTCATGTTTAGCGTTTTTTAATAGGCGGTGAAATTACAAAATGATTGTAACTAACAGCTGTTTAGATTGGGGTTCAATCCTTAGAATTTCCTTATAGAATTTATATAAATCGCTGCAAATCAATGTGGGTCTTTTATCTTCGCGCCACATGATTTTATTTCCAAACGCAAAGATTAATCTTGGCCTGTACGTAACGGAAAAGCGCAGCGACGGTTATCACAATATCGAATCTGTCTTTTATCCGTTGCCGTGGAAAGATATTTTGGAAATTAATGAATCAGCAACCGAATTAAAGTTTACATCGAGTGGCTTGCCGATTCCCGGTGATAGTTCCGGTAATTTGTGTGTTAAAGCATATCATTTGCTCGCACACCAGATTGAACTACCTCCGGTACATATTCATTTGCACAAAATTATTCCCATGGGCGCAGGCTTGGGCGGCGGTTCTGCTGATGCCGCATTTGTGCTGAAGTATTTGGTTAGTCAATATGCTTCTGATTGGAACAATGAACAGGTCGCTGAATTGGCTGCTCAATTAGGTGCGGATTGCGCTTTTTTTGTACATAATAAACCGATGTTAGCAACAGGCAAAGGAGAAATCTTGTCACCGATCAGTATCGATTTAAGTGGGTGGAACATTGTTGTGGTTCATCCCGGAATTCATGTCAGCACTCCATTGGCATATAGTTGGGTGAAGCCTACTGCTATGAAGTTCGATCTTGCAAAGCAACTCGCAACAACCACTCCGGAGCAATGGCGTGATAGTGTAGGAAACGATTTTGAAAACGGCTTATTCTCACACCACCCGGAAATAGCTTCTATAAAAACACAATTGTACAACATGGGGGCGGCTTATGCGTCCATGAGTGGCAGCGGCTCTGCAGTGTTTGGTTTATTTAGGAATAAACCAAGCGAACATCTTTGGCCGGAAGTTTATGCAGTATTTACGGCGAAACTGTAATCATTCCAGACCACGCAAAAATTCAGCAATCTCCGGATGATTATTATCCGCTGCAATATCAGCAGCAGTTTTGCCCTCGCTGTCTTGTAGTTTGTGATCCGCTCCTTTGCTGATGAGGTACTTTACATTTTCCAAGCTACCATGTCGTGCTGCTTCCATCAATGCAGTTTCACCCATGGGGCCCGTTGCATTTAGTTTGGCACCTTTATCAACCAATAAAGAAACGAACTTCAAATTCTCATCTGCTGCGTACATCAGGCAAGTATATCCAATACTGCTTTCTGCATTAACATTGGCACCGGCGTTAATCAGCATAAGTGCAATGTCGTAGTTTCCATTTATGCAGGCTTTATGCAATGGTGTAAGTCCGCGATTTTCGCTTTTTTCTGTTAATGGTTTGAAATTCAATAACGCTTTAACCATCTCCGTGTGATTTTCCGAAACAGCCATGTATAATGGTGTTTCACCATCTAAATTGGTTGCGTTAACACAATTTCCATTTGCTGCGAGCAAAGACTTTACCTTGTCAATATTATTTTCTTTTACCGCCTCAAATACTTCACGGCAATCAGGCTCTGAATTATTAAAGGAGAAGCTGATAATGGCAATGGTTAAAAACGCAATGTGTGCGAATACAGTTTTCATAAGAGTGGTTTTGGGGTTATTAGAGGTCAACGGTGTAATGCGTAATTTATTTCATGGTAAATGTAAACGAAGCTGCAATGTGTGTCAAGGGATATTTATTGTTAGTAGGAGATATCCAGAATCGGGTGCAATTCCATTTCATTTTTCGCCGCATTTCTCGGATAACGATGATCGATGTCAATAAATCCGACTCCGGTTATGGTTACTGTTTTGCCTTCGAGTTCATCATAACGCGGCTCAATCCAATTGCGCACTCGTTCCATACGACTAAAGAACGCTGAGTTCTGTATAAACGTGCAACCCATATTGGGGGCTTCACAATTGATGTATAAATCATTGCCGTTAGTAAGTTTTATTTTGATATCACCATCACGATGTTTACTCATCTTGTGCACTTTAGCAGTGATGCGAAAAACTTTTTTCTCCACTTCCTGTCTCGCACTTTCTTTATTCACTTCGGGCACATCAAGGTTTCCAATCGAATCAACACTTATGTTAATGACGTTGGCAGTGTCAATACTTGTCGCTAATTCATCAATCAGAATCTTAACGTTTCGACGTGTTGAACTGCCATTACACGAGTCGGGATCATTTTTGCCTTTTTTGCAGGAGTCAGACGCGATCAATGGTAGACAGCAAATTGTAATTAGAAGCAGTTGACGGAAGATTTGAATTTTCATGTGACACTTATTTCGGTGCTCTTCGTAACAGGTAAATACAAACTACCGTGAATATCATGTTAGGTACCCAGACAGCAACGGCTGCCGGCATCACACCATTTGAGGCATAGCTGGTAAACCATTGCATAAAAAATATGAACGAAAAACTGATACCAATTCCTATTCCAAGATGTTTTCCAATACCTCCACGTTCTTTGCGGCTGGAAACTGCAACTCCTATAACGGTCAGAATAAACGTTGCAAATGGGAATGCAATTCGTTTGTGTTTTTCTATCTCAAATAGATTGAGATTGTCAGTGCCTTTTAATCGCTCATTTTCGATGTGTACGTTCAATTCGCTTGCAGTCATGGTCTCTGTTAAACGTTGTGCAGCACTGAAATCGGTAGGAGATAGATTTAGTGTGGTGTCTAGCTTCTGACCTTTAAATAATTGTTCTCCGTTCTTATCTATTTTACGAATAATGTAGTCGTTGATCCTCCATTTTCCGGATGTACTATCCCAACGTATTTCTCGGGCTGTTAGTTTATATTTCAATTCTCTGTTTTCTATTTGCTCCAATGTAAATCGGGTGCCGATATTACTATGATTATCGAAGGTTTCTAAATACGCAAAGGAGCCCGGTGCAATTTGCAAATGCACATTACGATCCATAAATGTGAAACGCATACCCACATACTTAGATTCAAATGAAAGTCGTGTTTTGTTGGCAATAGGAATTAGGTAATTATTCAGAAGTAACGACATGACTGCAATAAACGTTGCTCCAATTAAATAAGGACGTAAGAATCTTCTGAAGCTGACACCTGCCGCCAATATGGCCACTACTTCTGTTCGAGATGAGAGTCGTGAAGTGAAAAATATAACTGCAATGAAGGTGAATAGTGGAGAAAATAGATTGGCGAAGTAGGGAATAAAATTGAGATAATAGTCGAAGATTATTTCGGAAAGGGCAATGTCGTGATTGATGAAATCTTCAATTTTTTCGGAAATATCAAACACAATCACAATCATTATAATCATGAGTATGGACGACACGAAGGTGCCCAGAAATTTTCTGAGGATATAACGATCGAGTATGGTCAGTCCCGGAATTTTCACAGTTTGTGTTGCAATGTCGGTACAATGGAATTCTTCCAGGAATTGAACGTTCCTTCTTTGATTTTAGTGCGTGCTGTTCTTACCAAATCAAGATAAAATCCAAGATTATGAACGGATGCAATCATGGCACCCAAAATTTCTTCCGAATGAATAAGATGACGCAAATAGGCTTTGGAATATTTCTGATCAACCCATGTTGTCCCCTTCTCATCCAACGCGGAATGATCGTTTTTCCATTTCTCATTCCGTATGTTGATGATTCCATCCCATGTAAACAACAAACCGTGACGTGCATTACGAGTGGGCATTACACAATCGAACATATCCACGCCGCGCGCTATTCCTTCCAAAATATTGGCCGGTGTTCCGACGCCCATCAGGTAACGAGGTTTATCGGCAGGTAGAATATCCGTAACCAAATCTGTCAAGTCGTACATCTGTTCTGCAGGCTCTCCAACTGATAGTCCGCCAATTGCATTTCCTTCACGCTGTTGCTCACTGATAAATTGAGCTGATTGCTTGCGCAAATCTTCATAAACGCTTCCTTGCACAATCGGGAACAAGGTTTGACTGTATCCGTATTTCGGTTGAGTACTATCGAATCGATCGATGCAGCGTTTTAACCAACGGTGAGTCATATCCATCGACTTCCGAGCATAATCGTATTCGCATGGATACGGAGCACACTCATCAAATGCCATGATAATATCTGCTCCAATCGTACGCTGAATGTCCATCACATTTTCCGGTGTAAACAAATGCAGTGAACCGTCAATATGCGATTTGAACTTAACGCCTTCCTCAGTCAATTTTCTATTGTCGGAAAGAGAGTATACCTGATAGCCGCCACTATCCGTCAATATTGGTCGATCCCAGCCGTTAAAGCCATGCAATCCGCCTGCCGCTTCTAACACCTCAAGTCCGGGACGTAGAAACAGGTGATACGTATTGCCCAGAATAATTTCGGCATTAATGTCGTTTTGCAGTTCGCGTATATGAACAGCTTTTACTGTGCCCGCAGTACCTACAGGCATAAATATCGGCGTTTGAATTTCGCCGTGATCCGTAGTAACCACGCCACAACGCGCTTTACTATGGGAATCGGTATGTGTCAGTTGAAATTTCACGTGGCGCAAAGGTAACGCCTAATTCAACTATTTCCTGCGGTCTTCGCCTATAGAAACTTTCATGAGTTTAGTTTCCTCTTCGTTAAACTGGAAGTAGATGTAAATTTTATCTTTCGACAATCGATAATTCCCAGTGCCGAACGCTTTTTCGCGCTTCCACTTTTTAAGTTTTTTAAATACTTCGGATGATTTTAACTCACGACGAACTTCAAGTTTGTCGATTTTTAAAACTCCTTTATAAGTGCTGGTTGCACCAACTGTACTGGTTTCATCAACCTGATAATAAAACTGTATTTCGGATAATTCACCGTTTCGCTTTTCATTGTATTTACGTTCAAAAACTACAACGCCCAAATCATCATAAGTCATTACGTAATTTGATTTGTTTAATACACGATAATCTTCACCCAGAACATCGGTACAAACGGAAGATTTCCAATTGGGAGTAATGTTTTTACCATTAGCGGAGAACACTCCTTTTTTGATCGTGAAATTTAAATTCTTGCTGTCCGCTGCAGTAAATGCTGTAGCAATAAATAGTAATACGATTGCGATTGTTGGGGTGAGGAAACGCTTCATAAAAGGTGGTTTAAAGGTTGATTATATTCTGATTCGCCAATTTACATATTCTGTCTGACATGCCGATGTCATTGATTTGTGAGATAAGTTTCGTGGCATATACACAGTTAAGCCGAAAAGTCACTCCGGAGTGTTAATTTCTTTGTTCAAATCATGCGCTAATGGTCACCAAGCGCCGTTACTACTGCGGTTACCTTTGTTTGCCCGATGATAGACGCAATTCTCCACGATATTTTAACTCCCGGTGTATTCATGATCCTTTTTTGGGTGATGATGTTCGCTTTGCTGGTAATGATTTGGTATTGGTTATGGTTTTATACACGCGTGTTTCGTCATAAACCATCTGCAATTCCTGATGAGTTACCTGAAGTTTCGGTTGTGATTTGCGCTCGCAATGAAGATGATAATCTGGTAAGGTTTTTGCCTTTGGTATTGCAACAAGATTATCCGAAGTACGAGGTGGTTGTGGTGAACGATTGTTCGCTGGATAATACTGCAGATATTCTAAAAGAATTTGCCGCGAAGTATCCATTCTTAAAGGTGGTTACGATAAAAGAAGATGAATATTATCAGCACGGAAAGAAGGTTGCTGTGATGATGGGTATTAAAGGAGCTGCAAACGAACATATTATTCTTACAGATGCTGATTGTCAACCAAGTTCTGATCAATGGTTGAAACGTATGGTGGCCGGATTTCAGCCGGGGAAGGAAATTGTTTTAGGATACGGAGCGTTTTTCCGTAAATCCGGATTTTTGAATAAACTGATTCGTTTTGATGCTGCAGTAATAGCTTTGCAATATTTAGGGTTTGCATTGGCAGGCCGCACATATATGGGGGTTGGCAGAAATTTAGCTTACACCAAGTCGTTGTTTTTCAAAAACAAAGGTTTCGCGTCTCACTACCACATCGAATCCGGTGATGATGATTTATTTGTGAATGAAACCGCTACTCCAACGAATGTGAGTGTAGAACTGGATATAAGCGCGGTTACTTTTTCAGAGCCAAAAGCTGAATGGAAAGGCTGGTGGAGACAGAAAAAACGTCATCTGCAAACCGGTCATCGTTATAAATCATACCATAAATTCCTGTTAGGTTGGTATGTTTTGCAGCAATGGTTGTTCTTCGCGGTTGCAGCGGTGTTATTGGTCGTTCAATTTCAGCCGTATGTCGTTCTGGGCGTGATTGGTTTCCGCCTACTGCTTCAAATGATTATCTTTAGCATAGGGTTGAGAAAGTTGGGAGAAAAGGATTTGATTCCGTTTATTCCGCTTTTCGAATTGTTTTTCATGATATTCTATCCTGTAATCACAATTGCCCGTAAATTGCAGCGCAAACGCAAATGGAACTAGAAGAAAACGAACATCTTTCGGACAAAGCTTTGTACGATTATAAACTCGTACGTAAGGCTATCGATGAAGGCGATCAGAAGGCGTATGCCGAATTGATGGGTCGTTATCGCGAATCCGTTTATTTCATGTTGCTCAAAATGGTGAACAACAAGGATGATGCGGAAGATTTAACCATTGAAGCATTCGGAAAAGCCTTTAAGCGCTTGTCACAATACACGCCCAACTTTGCATTTTCTACATGGTTGTTTCGTATTGCAACCAATAACGCGATCGATTATATACGCCGTAAACGAAAAAATACATTCTCCATCGATCGTCCTTTGGAAGATGAAGAAGGTGGTGAAATGATGATGGATATTCGTTCTCAGGGATTGGATCCGGAAGAACACATCATGAAGAAACAAAAGATCATGATGCTGCGTGAATTGGTAGATAAACTTAAACCGCGTTACCGCACATTAATCGAGATGCGTTATTTCAAAGAAATGTCGTACGAGGAAATTTCAGCAGAACTTGATCTGCCTTTGGGCACGGTGAAAGCGCAATTGTTTCGTGCACGCGAGTTTTTGTACAACGTGCTGAAAAATACCCAAGGAAAAATCTAATGACGGGTACAGAACAAATTCTCAAGTATTTTCCGAATCTTGATACGCAACAGCAGCAACGCTTTGAAGCATTGCGTGCATTGTACGAGGAGTGGAATGCACAAATCAATGTGATTTCCCGAAAAGACATGGATGCTTTTTATACGCATCATGTATTACATAGTTTGGCTATTGCTAAAGTGGTGCGATTTGTTCCCGGTACGCAAGTGCTTGATATCGGTACAGGTGGAGGATTTCCCGGAATTCCGCTAGCCATCATGTTTCCCGAAACTAAATTTCACCTGGTCGATTCTATCGGCAAGAAAATTAAAGTGGTGAAAGAAGTAGCGGAAGCGTTACAATTAACCAACGTTGTTGCGGAACAAAAAAGGGCAGAAGAACTGCGCACGAAATACGATTTTGTAATATCCAGAGCGGTGGCGCCTTGGGAAGAAATTTACCGATGGTCATCAAGACTTGTCGCGACAAAACAAATTAACGCCATTCCCAACGGTTGGTTATTGTTGAAAGGCGGAGATTTACGCGAAGAGTTACACAGCGTGCGTAAACGAATGGTCGAATATGCGATATCCGATTTCTTTAAAGAAGAATTTTTTGAAACGAAAAAAGTCATTTACGTTCCGTTCGGATAATTAATCCAAGGGCTGGAATTGCAAACGACTCAGGCTTCGGTATAGACCGCTCTCTACACGCATTAGTTCGTCGTGCGTGCCTTCTTCAACAACACGTCCTTTTTCAATCACCAGAATTTTATCTGCGTTACGAATCGTTGAAAGACGGTGCGCAATAACAAATGATGTACGACCAATCATCAATTGATCCAATGCTTGTTGCACCGCGCGTTCGCTTTCCGAATCCAGTGATGAAGTAGCTTCATCTAAAATTAATATGGACGGATTTTTCAATACGGCACGCGCAATGGCAATACGTTGACGCTGTCCGCCCGACAATTGAATGCCACGATCACCAACGACAGTGTTGAATTGATCCGGAAACGATTCGATAAAACTCAATGCGTTTGCCTTACGCGCAGCTTCGACAATTTCATCCATCGTTGCATCCGGTTTTCCGTAAGCAATATTTTCACGAATACTACCGCCAAACAGCAACACATCTTGCGGAACGATGGCCATGTTTTCACGAAGTTCTGTCAATGAATATTCACGTGCGTCTTTACCATCGTACAATATTGTTCCGGAGGCAGGATCGTAAAATCGCAGCAAAAGTTGTGTAATTGTCGATTTGCCACTTCCACTAGGTCCTACAATTGCCACGGTTTGCCCCGGCTGCACGTTGAATGAAATTCCCTGAAGTACTTCTACATCCGCACGGGATGGATAGTTAAATCGTACATTCACAAAGTCAACCGAACCTTTGAGTTTTTTGTATGTGTGTGTTCGTGCATGAATGTCTTCGTTCTCTTCTTCCAGAATATCGAGCATGCGTTCTGTTGCTCCTACAGCTTTTTGGACTTGTGCATATTGTTCCGCAATTCCACCTATGGAAGCGCCAATAAACACAGAATACAACAGGAACGAGGTTAATTGACCCGTGGTAATTTCTCCGGTGTATTGGAACTGTAATGCTTTCCAGATAAGAAAGATGATCGCTCCGAACATGCAGAAGATGATAAACGATACAAATGCTGCACGAAGAATTCCCAGTTTGATGTTGAGTGATAAGATTTCGTGCGTCGTTTTGCGATAACGCTTCATCTCAAAAAACTCATTTACGTAGGATTTTACACTGGCAATAGCCTGCAACGATTCATCCAATACGGTGGTGGATTCTGCCACCAAATCTTGAGACTTACGCGAATATTTCCGAACGGCACGACCAAACACCACAGCGATAATAGCGATTACCGGCAAAGTTGCCAGCATGTACAAGGCAAGTTTGGGTGAAATAAGAAACAACGCAACCGTACCACCAATGATGATCACCAGTTGTCGTAAAAATTCTGCTAATGTTGTGGTAAACGTATCTCCGATTTGTGCAACGTCGGCTGTAATACGACTCACCAATTCACCTACACGCTTCTGAGAAAAATACGACATGGGCATACGAATGAGATGATTGTAAACCGATGTCCGCAAGTTGAATAATGTATTCTCAGTGACGTTGCTGAACAACATCACGCGCATGAACGAGAAGAAGGCTTGTGCGGCAAACAGAATCAATAAATACAAACCGTTACGATTGATGGATTCCATCGATTCATCGCTGGCCTGAATTAAATCGCCGGTTAAGCTGGGGAAAATTAAAGCAACTGCGCTGGTTAATCCGAGAAACAACAAAGCCAACGCGAATTTCCAACGATGGCCGTTCATATAACGGAACAAGCGGAAGAAGCGTTTCAGCGAATTAGGAGTAATTTTCGCCTTAGGCACGTCAGCCGTTTTTTTTCCATTCCCTGCGAGATTCCGTTTGGCCATAATTGTATTTTAGCGCCGCAAATGTAGGCGTTTCCTGAGTGAAGCAATGGTGTTGTTGTCGTGCGAGGGTGGAGAATTATTGTAGCCACGCTGAAGATGAATTTCTATTGGACTGAAATACAGTATTTTAGAAATTATTTCACGGTTCATTTGTATCGTTGCGGAAATCACTTATCTTTGCCATCCGATTTTTATAACAAGAACTTACTGAGATGAAACGTACTTTCCAGCCTTCCAATCGCAAGCGTCGCAATAAGCACGGATTCCGTGAGCGCATGTCAACTCCTAATGGTCGCCGTGTATTGGCTGCTCGTCGTGCACGTGGACGTAAGAAATTGACGGTTTCCAGCGAAGGAAGCCACAAGCGATAGTATCCGGCAAATTCATGATATTGGCGAGTCTCGTTTTCGGGACTCGCTTTTTTATTTCCTTCACCAAAAATACATAGTGTTCCGCGTTCATGATTTAATTCCTTTCGTGCGCAACCTATACTGTTCATGCCCAATGAATTCGGTTGTTTTGTTAATACGTGTTTAATAACTAATTCCCATAAAAAAGGCATTTAGCCCTAACTTCGCGTGATTTTTAAGCACCAATCGCGCTATGCCAAAGGATTCCAGCATTAAACACGTACTTATTATCGGAAGCGGACCAATTGTTATCGGTCAGGCTTGCGAATTCGATTATTCCGGTTCACAAGCTGCTCGTTCCTTGCGTCAGGAAGGAATAGAGGTTACGCTCATCAATAGCAATCCGGCTACCATTATGACGGATAAAGTAACCGCTGACAATGTGTACTTATTGCCGCTTACTTCGCAATCCATCGTGAAAATTCTGGAACAGCATAAGATCGATGCCGTGCTGCCAACCATGGGCGGACAAACGGCGTTAAATCTTGCGATGAAATGCGATGAGCTGGGTATTTGGGAAAAATATAATGTGCGCATGATTGGTGTGGACATTGAAGCGATTAAAGTCACTGAAGATCGCGACTTGTTCCGTGCACGGATGGAAAGCATTGGTGTAGGAATGGCGCCATCTCGCATTGCAAAATCATTCCTCGAAGGAAAGGGAATTGCGCAGGAATTTGGTTTTCCCTTAGTTATTCGTCCGTCGTTCACTTTGGGAGGAAGCGGTGGTGCTGTTGTTTATCAGAAAGAAGAATTTGATCGCGCGTTAAATCGTGGTTTGCAAACTTCACCTATTCACGAGGTGTTGATTGATAAAGCGGTATTGGGTTGGAAAGAGTTTGAGTTGGAATTATTACGTGACGCGAATGACAACGTATGCATCATTTGCTCTATCGAAAATTTCGATCCTATGGGTGTGCATACGGGTGATTCAATCACCGTTGCTCCTGCTCAAACATTGTCGGACAGCACGTATCAAAAGATGCGAACGCTCGCCATTAAAATGATGCGTTCTATCGGGAATTTTGCCGGAGGATGTAACGTACAATTTGCCGTTAGTCCGGATAATGATGAAGAGATTATCGCGATTGAAATTAATCCTCGTGTTTCGCGCTCATCTGCATTAGCTTCCAAAGCAACAGGTTATCCGATTGCAAAGATTGCTTCGAAGTTGGCGATCGGTTATCATCTGGATGAATTGTTGAACCAAATCACGTTAAGTACTTCCGCGTATTTCGAACCCACATTAGATTATGTGATCGTAAAAATTCCTCGCTGGAACTTTGATAAATTCAAAGGTGCTAATCGCGAATTAGGATTCCAGATGAAATCGGTAGGCGAGGTAATGGCGATTGGTCGTTCGTTCCAGGAAGCCTTGCAGAAAGCTTGTCAGAGTCTGGAAATTAAGCGTAACGGTCTTGGTGCAGACGGCAAAGAAAATACGAACCAACAGGAATTGCTGGCAGGATTGGAACGTCCATCATGGAATCGTTTGTTTATGATTTACGATGCCATGAAGTTGGGTATTTCCGTAAAAACGATTCACAAACTAACGCGCATAGATCATTGGTTCCTGAATCAAATTGAAGAGTTGGTGATTTTTGAACGTGAATTAGAACGTTACAACATTCAATCGGTTACAAAAGATTTGATGTGGGAAGCAAAACAAAAAGGTTACGCGGATCGTCAAATCGCACATTTGTTGCGCTGTTTGGAGAGTGAAGTATTTAAAAAGCGGACGGAAGATTTTAATATTAACCGCACTTATAAATTAGTGGATACTTGTGCTGCTGAGTTTGAAGCACGCACGCCGTATTACTATTCAACATTCGAAACAGAGAATGAATCGATTCGTTCGGATAAGAAGAAAATTGTGGTATTAGGTTCAGGTCCGAATCGTATCGGGCAAGGAATTGAATTCGATTACTCTTGTGTACATGGTGTGTTGGCTGCGAAAGAATGCGGCTACGATACCATCATGATCAATTGTAATCCGGAAACAGTTTCTACAGATTTCAATGTTGCGGATAAATTGTATTTCGAGCCGGTATTCTGGGAACATATCTACGAGATTATTTTGCTCGAAAATCCGGTTGGCGTGATTGTGCAGCTGGGTGGACAAACGGCGTTGAAACTCGCTGAAAAGTTGGATCGTTACGGTATTAAAATTATCGGAACCGATTTCAAATCGTTAGACTTAGCAGAAGATCGCGGAAGTTTCTCATCGTTGTTACGCGACCAGAACATTCCTTATCCGAAGTTCGGCGTCATTGAAGATGCCGATCAGGCCATTGAATTGGCGAAAGAATTGGGCTTTCCGTTATTGGTGCGTCCGTCATACGTGCTTGGCGGACAGAGCATGAAAATTGTGTTGAACGAACAAGAGCTGGAACAACACGTGGTGAAATTGTTGCACGATATTCCGGGTAATAAAGTATTGCTGGATCACTTCCTCGATGGTGCAATTGAAGCTGAAGCAGATGCAATTTGTGATGGTGAAAATGTATACATCATCGGCATCATGGAGCATATTGAGCCTGCAGGAATTCACTCCGGCGACTCGTATGCTGTTCTGCCACCATTCGATTTGTCAGAAAAGGTAATGCAGCAAATAGAAGAATATACCAAGCGAATAGCTGTAGCATTAAAAACGGTTGGTTTGTTGAATATTCAGTTCGCGGTAAAGGATGAAATTGTCTACATCATCGAAGCAAATCCGCGTGCTTCACGTACTGTGCCGTTTATCGCAAAAGCATATGATGAACCTTATGTGAACTACGCTACTAAAGTGATGTTGGGTGCGAATAAAGTGACTGACTTTAAATTCGAACCAAAGCGCAAAGGATACGCCATTAAGATCCCGGTGTTCTCTTACGAGAAATTCCCGGATGTGCAAAAAGAATTGGGCCCTGAAATGAAGTCAACCGGCGAAGCAATTTACTTCATCGATGATTTGAAGGACGAATATTTCTTGCAAGTATATTCCGAACGCAATCTGTACTTATCGAAGTAAGATTCGCATTGTGCTGAAACCGTGCATTGCTTCTTGTATCTTTGAAGCTATGCACGTTTTTCGTTTTTACACTCTTCTCATTTTGTGTTGCTACTCGCTGTTATTAAGTAGTCAAAACACATCTCCAACATACGCGGGAATTATTGCTACGTTCGATTCATTAGCCAAGACCAGTCCGTTTGCGGAGCTGACAGTTGCGGGAACAACTGATGTCGGGAAGCCGTTGCACTTGTTTGTATTATCGGCTGACAAAATTTTTGATCCTGCAAAAGCAAAACAGGCAGGCAAGCTGGTGTTGCTGATTAATAACGGCATTCATCCCGGCGAGCCGGATGGCATTGATGCCTGTATTCGACTTTCGCGCGAGTGGTGTAAAAATCCGAAATCATTACCTAAAGATGTGGTCATTTGTATTGTTCCGGTATTTAATGTGGATGGTGCATTAAACCGCAATAAAACATCTCGTGCTAATCAGAATGGTCCGGAGGAATATGGTTTTCGTGGTAACGCGAGAAATTTGGATTTGAACAGAGATTTTACAAAATGTGATGCCGCGAACACACGATCACTGGTTGCCACATTTACAGCCTGGGATCCTGATGTTTTTGTAGATACGCATGTTAGCGATGGTGCAGATTACCAATACACAATGACGTTAATTGCAACTCATCATCAAAAATTGAATCCCGCTGCCGGTAAGTTTTTGAAAAACGAAATGTTGCCTATGCTATATCGTGATATGGAGCAACGCGGACAACGCATGGCGCCATATGTGGAAACTTTCGGTCGTACGCCTGAATCAGGAATAGTTGGATTTATGGACACACCACGATATTCAACCGGATATGCGGCATTATTTAACACGTTTGGTTTTGTTACGGAAACTCACATGTGGAAACCTTTTGCCGACCGTGTAAACGCAACCGTAGATTTTCTGAATGTGCTTATTAGCTATAGCAGCTCGCATGCAGGGGCAATTCGCACCGCACGAAAGCAAGCCAACGAAGAAATGATGAAGGAAAATTTGGTGCGTTACAATTGGCAGTTGGACACTACACGTCACGATACATTGTTGTTTCATGGTTACAAAGCCGTGTATAGCACCTCTAACATTTCAGGCAAAGAACGATTGATGTACGACAAAACGCAACCGGTAACATTTACGGTGAAGCATTTCAATTACTACAATGCCGGCGACAGTAGTATTATTCCGGATTATTATGTTATCCCGCAAGCATGGCACGAGGTAATAACGCGTTTGCAATTGAATGGCGTAGCGATGAAGCGACTTGTTCGTGATACGGTGATTAGTTTTTCTGCCTCGCGAATTAAAAGTTATTCCACGGTCCGTCAACCATACGAATCGCATTATATGCATTATGATACAGAAGTTGAAGACGTGAAATATTCCATGCATTTATATACCGGCGATTATATCGTATCTACACAACAACGTGCGCGAAAATATTTGGTAACTGTTATGGAACCGAAATCAAACGATAGTTTTTGGGCATGGAATTTTTTCGATGGAATTACCTCGCAAAAAGAATGGTTCAGTGATTACATCTTTGAAGAGAAAGCAGAACAAGTGTTGCTGAGTAATCCAACACTAAAAGCGCAGTTGGATAGTGCGAAACAAGCTGATGCCAAGTTGCGTGAAGATCATTGGTTGCAATTGAATTTCATTTATCAGCGATCCGAATTCAAAGAGCCATCGCACAATATCTACCCTGTGGTCAGATGGACCGGCACGTTACCGTTTAGTGTGAAATAAGATGGAGAAGCGTTATAACATCAGAGTGTACGCCATCATTATGCGTGGAAACGAAATTCTCTTGACGGATGAATATCGCATGGGTATGGTAATGACCAAGTTTCCCGGCGGCGGTCACGAGTGGGGAGAAGGACTAAGAGAAACCGTGATACGTGAGTGTGAGGAAGAATTGAATCAAACTCCTTTGCAAGCAGAACATTTTTACACCACTGATTTTTTTATCGCTTCAGCATTTCGTGAGACAGATCAATTAATCAGCGTTTATTATACCGTTCAATTGCCGGATCCCGGTGCTATTATTGTAGCGCAAGCACGCACTGAATTGATCGAGGTAGAAGGCGCTCAACAGTTTCGTTGGGTGAAAGTGGAACAGCTGCAGGAGGATGCAGTCACGTTTCCAATCGACAAGCTTGTCGTTAAGATGTTGAAGAAATAATTAACGACCGATTTCGAATTTATCAATATTTTTTCCGGAACCTTCTCCGACCTGAATCGGATAAAATCGAAATGAAATAACTGCTGTGGCGAGGTTACCACGAAACAGTTGTGTGGTGAATAAGGACGTCACATCATAACCACCGTATAAATTGATTTCTGCGCGATCACCGGTTCTGTAACCCAGATTAAACCCTGCGCCAATAGTTGCCAATTGAATTGACTTTAGATCTTGTATAGTGGCGTTCGGAGGCAAAGGTGTAGTAAGTTGTTCGTTGATGGAGCTGTAATTGATAACAAAGGAGTACGTCCCTTCAATTCCAATATATAGTTTTCTGTGTTCTGAAGTAGCTGTGCGAAGTCCGACATGTCCCACCATCATACGATAGCGGTCGGGAATTCGATAAAAATGATTGGTGTTGTCAGGATCAAAGTATATGGTTCGATGTGAGCCCTTTTGTACGTAGTATAATCCGGCTTGAACATGAATAGGTTGTTTTAATTGCGCGAGTCCGCAAATTCCAAACGTTGGCGACCACAATGGCTCTCCCAACGCATCATTAACGGTTGTTTGATTAGTTTCGACGTAGAGCAGGGAAGAGGCAAGTCCGCCCGAGAAGCCGAAATGTAAAAAAGAATCTTGTGCCCTAATTTCGATCAGAAGCAAAAGTAAGAGCGAAGCAGTAACAGCGTTCTTCATGCTCTGATGTACGTAAACAAAACACCTAATGTTACTTTCCACATGTAGTAGAGCGATCGAATAGCGTTGATCGATGAAGTTCCGCCTTGACGTTCGCGCATGATTACGGGCATTTCACCCACACGTAACTTTCTTTTTGCATACAAAACTAAAGCTTCCGGTTCCGGATATTCATCGGGATAATATTCCGTAACTACCTCTAATGCTTTGCGGTTGTATAAACGAAATCCCGAGGTGGTATCTGCGACGTGATTACCGGTAAGCATTTTATTTAAAATACTAAACCAGCGAATACCGACACGACGCATAAATGATGACTGAAATCCTTGCTTATTCAGAAAACGCGACCCGATGACTACATCCAGATTTTGTTTTATTGACAAGTCAATTAAGTTTGGAATTTCATGCGCAGGATGCTGACCGTCACCATCAAGTTGAACCGCATAGTCGAAATTGTTTTCATGCGCGAAGTGAAAACCGGATTGCACAGCTCCTCCGATTCCAAGATTAACGGGCAAATGAAGAGCAATACAATCAAGGCGATCAATAATCTCTGCTGTTTTGTCTGTAGAGCAGTCGTTAACGACGACAGCGATCAATTCATAATTGACGTTGATCGAATTAATTTCGTCAACCACTAGCGAGATAGATTCCTCTTCGTTGTACGCCGGAATGACAACAGCAACTTTCACAAATTTATAATCCGCTTGAAGTATTTAAGGTACAGGTCATTCGCCCGGATTGTCCGAGCACTGTGCCGCTAGTACTTGCATTGTTGTAGTTGCTTCCGTAGGTTCCTATCCAGATATAATAAGTAACACCTTGAGTTACCGGCATGGAATGAAGAACCGTAAACGGTAGATTACCAAAAGCAGCACCTGAGTAACCGATAGCGTTACCCATTGTTAAACCGGCATCGAACGATGTTGCAGTTGAAGGCTGTGTGTTAACCGTTGTTACTTTCAGCCCACATACCACTTGGTGCGCGTAAGCCTGATTACAATTGTATGATCCGGACCATTCGATATTTAACGTGCCAGATTTCGCCGGAGTTACAGTCATGTAAGCTGCAGTTCCGTATGTATATAAACCTGAAGACGTTCCAATGCTCATTGATGTTACCTGCGATTTGGTAGGTGTCAACGCATAGTCCCACGTCGCATTACCTGCTGCATCACTGCTCAATACTTTGTTGGCACCCGCTGAGGTGTGTGGGTACTGAATAGTACTATTGCCTAGATTGACATTGAATACAGGGTTGCCATTGGAAATAAAGCGAAAAACATCTGTAGCATCCTGGTATTGTAAGCCGTAGTTACCGAAAGATGTGCTATGTGCGATAACCATTTTGTCTGCATTACTTGTGCCCGACGCGAACATAAACATCATTGTACTGGCTACAGCGTTGGCCGGGAACGTGATGCTACCGTTCACATCCGTAAATACAACATCACCGTCAGCACCATTCACGCGGAACTTTTCCGATCCAGAACCAACAGATAATAAGCCTGTAGATCCTGCTGTGTGACCAATTAATAAATTACCTGCTCCTGTTAAGCGCATGCGTGCTGAGTTGTTCGTCCAGAAGTTCATGTTGTGGGCGTTATTGTCGTATTCCAAAGCGCCCAGATTATTGATTTGTTTAGTGCCGAATAATAACATCGAGTTAAGGTTAGAAGCAGTAACTAAACTGATAGCAGGAGTGGCGGAGTAATTGGCTACTTGCAATTTCTGCGTAGGAGAACCTGTTCCAATACCAACACTCAAAACGTTACTGTTCGTATCACCCAAAACAATAACGTTGCTATTACGTGCAAAAGCATTCGCACCAATTGCCGCACTGTTTGTAATAGTGGCTGCCCCATTAGCTGAAGCTCCAATGAATGTGTTCGAGGAGCCGGCGTTATTTTGCCCTGCAGCTGAACCAATTGCTACACTGAAATTTGGATTTCCTCCGTTTAAGGCATTATAACCTATTGCGGTATTATAAGAAGCCGCAGTTGCATTCGCCAATGCATCAAAACCCATTGTAACATTATACGAGCCCGTCGTATTTAACCACAACGCGCGTGCACCAACAGCGGTATTATTGACACCGGACGTGTTTTGTTCCATCGAACTACTTCCAACAGAGGTGTTCGCTGATCCGTTACTATTACCCTGAGATGCATATCCGACTGCGGTGTTGGAACTCCCGGTGGTATTAGTGTTCATGGCAGAAGCTCCAACTGCAGTATTTCCTCCACCGGTTGTCGTGAAACGCAAGGCTTGAACACCAATTGCAGTGTTATCACTGGCACTGGTATTATTATTCAATGCATTTATTCCAAGGGCAGTGTTCAAAGTAACGTTTCCTCCGCCGCGTCCAACGCGCAAGCCGTTGATAAGCGCATCACCACCGAATACATCAAACACGGCAGCAGGCGTACCTGTACCGATACCCACATTTCCTGATCCATCGATGCGCATGCGCTCGTTATTACCCGTGCGGAATGCCAATCCTTGTGCATCTGTTGTTCCGATAAAATTCGTTCCCGGATTTGTACCGGCATTACCGCTTGTCATCCATGCGTTTCCTCCTGCTGCAGTAATTAATGATGGTATTGTAGTATTTACGGTTAATTGACCGGTAGTGCTGAACGAAATCGAAGAGATTGTCCATGTAGGTCCGGTTGGCCCTGTAGCACCTGCTGCACCCGTAGCACCTGCCGCACCGGTAGCTCCTGTCAAACCTGTAGGTCCGGTTACCCCGTTTATTCCGTTCGCTCCTGATGGTCCCGTCGGACCTTGTGCACCCGTTGCACCTGCAGCTCCGGTAGCTCCGGTTAATCCGGTTGGACCCGTTGCACCATTTATTCCATTTGCTCCTGAAGGTCCTTGTGGCCCTGTTGCACCTGCTGCTCCAGTTGCTCCGGTTAATCCTGTTGGTCCTGTTGCTCCATTGGCACCTGTCAATCCGGTTGGACCCTGCGCCCCCGTCGGACCTGTTAAACCAATCGGTCCTTGAGCTCCGGTAGCACCCGTTAATCCGGTTGGTCCTTGCGCTCCTGTTGCTCCTGCAGCCCCGGTTGGTCCGATAAGTCCTTGCGGTCCTGTTGCACCTGTAGCACCAACAGCACCGGTTGGACCCGGATCACCTGATGGACCGGTTGCACCAACTAATCCTTGCGGACCTGTTGCTCCCGTAGCACCAACAGCACCTGTTGGACCCGGATCACCCGAAGGACCTGTAGCACCAACTAATCCTTGTGCACCTGTAGCTCCAGTTGCACCAACAGCGCCTGTTGGACCCGGATCACCCGAAGGACCTGTAGCACCAACTAATCCTTGCGCGCCTGTAGCACCTGTAGCACCAACAGGACCGGTCGGACCGGGATCACCTGAAGGACCTGTAGCACCAACTAATCCTTGCGGACCTGTTGCCCCGGTTGATCCTGTTGGACCGCCGGCAGAAGCTCCCGCGTAAAGGGCATACGGTACTGACCACAACTGTGTCGCTCCCATATTAACGAAGCCGGAACCGGCATCAATTTCAACTTTAAGAAAATGGTTACTGTTGGCCCAAGCAATCGTGTTAAAGGCATTTGCCGAAGTTTGATTTCCCTGTCCAATTACGATATTGAAAAGACCAAACGCATTGGTAGTAACGTTGTGTGTTTCTTCGTACGCTTGTTGAGTAGCTGAAGCATCAGTGTACACACCAACGCGAACAGTTAGTGGCGTATTAACTAATTCAGTACCGCTGGCATTTCGTGCAACAGCCTGATAGTTGACTCCTTGTGGAGCTTGTGCATTCAAAAATGTACAAGCGAAGATTGCCGTACATAAACTGATAAAGTGTTTCATGCTCGATTAGAGGTTAATCTGCTGCAAATTAAGGTTTTTTAAATTGATTTAAGTCTTAATTTCCATTGGTCGAAAGATTTTTACCGTTCATAGATCGGTTCATATTTCTTACCTGAAAGGTTGGTTTTAGTAAGATTTTTCCTTATATCTTTAACCATCCAATCTGATTTAATGATTTCTTGATAATTCGATAAAAAACGATATAAATGATTGATACAGAGCGATTTGTGTTAGCTGATGAGTTAAAAAAGTACTTTGGTTTCTCCAAGTTTAAAGGGCAGCAGGAGGCTATTATTCAAAATGTACTGGACGGCAAGGATACATTTGTCATTATGCCGACGGGTGGAGGTAAGTCCATGTGCTATCAGCTACCGGCATTGATCAGTGAGGGAACAGCAATCGTTGTATCACCGCTGATTGCATTGATGAAAAATCAGGTGGATGCAATTCGCAATTTTGGAGGTGAAGATGGTGTTGCGCATTTTCTCAATTCTTCCTTGAATAAAGCGGAGATTGCCCAAGTAAAAAAGGACATTACATCCGGCGTTACTAAATTGCTGTATGTTGCTCCCGAGTCGCTTACAAAAGAAGAGAACGTAGCATTTTTGCGTGAGATCAACATTTCTTTTTTTGCAATTGATGAAGCGCATTGTATCTCGGAATGGGGACATGATTTTCGCCCGGAGTATCGTCGCCTGCGTCCGATAATTGAAGCTATTGGTTCTGTACCAATCATTGCATTAACGGCTACTGCAACGCCCAAAGTGCAGCAGGATATTCTGAAAACCCTCGGCATGACTGAAGCTAAGGTGTTTAAGAGCTCGTTTAATCGTAGCAATCTCTATTACGAAGTTCGACCAAAGGTGAACATCGTAAAGGAAATTATTAAATACATCAAGAAGCATCCCGGAAAATCAGGGATTGTGTATTGCTTAAGTCGCAAAAAAGTCGAAGAATTGGCGGAAAGCCTGAAAGTGAACGGTATCAAGGCAATGCCATATCATGCAGGATTAGATGCATCTACGCGTGCGAAAACGCAAGATGATTTTTTGATGGAGGAAATAGATGTGATCGTGGCTACCATCGCATTCGGTATGGGAATTGACAAACCGGATGTACGCTTTGTAATACATCATGATATTCCGAAATCATTAGAAGGGTATTATCAGGAAACGGGTCGTGCCGGACGTGACGGTGGTGAAGGAAATTGCGTGACATTTTACAGTTACGATGATATCCAGAAGCTGGAAAAATTCATGAAAGGAAAGCCTGTTGCCGAGCAGGAAATCGGTAAGCAATTATTGGTTGAAACCGTTGCTTACGCGGAATCATCAGCTTGCCGACGTAAAGTATTATTGAATTATTTCGGCGAAAAATACGAAAGTGATACTTGCGGTAATTGTGATAATTGTAATAATCCGAAAACAAAAGTAGATGTTACCGATGATATCGGCTTGGTGCTGGAAGCAGTTGCTGAAGTGAAGGAGAAATTTAAGGATAAGCACATTATTCATGTGCTGCAAGGGACGATTACTGCAACCGTTAAGTCTTACAAGCACAACGATCTTGAAATTTTCGGTAAAGGATTGGATGATACCAAAACTGAAAAGTATTGGAATGCGGCTATTCGAACTGCATTATTGGAAGGTTTATTAATTAAGGATATTGAAAATTACGGTTTACTGAAATTGACAGCCGCAGGCAAAAAGTTCATGGATCAGCCGTACGATATCAGTATGACACTGGATCATGATTACAGTAACTCAGAATCGGATGAAGATGATGATGTTGCCGGTGGAGGACAAAAAGGTGGAGGCGCCGATGCCGAGTTATATGCGATGCTGAAGGATTTGTGCAAGAAAGTTGCTCGTCAGAAAAATTTACCGCCTTACGTGATTTTTCAGGAACCATCTTTGGAAGAAATGTCCATTCAATATCCGGTTACATTGGATGAATTAACCCGCATTAACGGCGTGGGCCAAGGAAAAGCATTGAAGTTCGGAAAGCCTTTCGTGGAACTGATTGCGAAGTATGTAGAAGATAATGAAATTGAGCGTGCACAGGACATGGTTGTTAAATCGGTGGTAAACAAATCCGGTTTAAAAGTGCACATTATTCAAAGTATTGATCGTAAGTTGGATTTAGTTGATGTAGCGGAAGCGAAAGGTTTAAAAATTGAGGACGTTATCGCTGAAATCGAATCCATCGTTCACTCCGGTACACGCGTTAATATCAATTATTACATCGACAGTATTATTGATGAAGACAAACAGGAAGAAATTGTAGAATATTTCAAATCAGCGGAAACCGATTCTTTGGAAGCGGCATTGGACGAATTGGGAGCCGATGATTTCACGGAAGAAGAAATCCGTTTGGTGCGCATCAAGTTCTTATCGGAATTCGGGAATTAATTACTGAACATACGAGTTCCGTTAAAGGAGTTTCTCGAAAGAGAGACTCCTTTTTATTTCGGTGTGAATTTTTGCCATGAATACTAAAAAAAACTAAATACTCCATAATTTAATACAACGATCGTCTCCTGCAGAAGCCATATGGCGTTGGTCAAGTAAGCACAATGAATTCACTGAATTCTTATGACCATTGAATTGCTCTGCATTCAATCGAAGCACAAACTCACCATCGGGATTCCACAATTTCACAGTTTTGTCGCGGCTCGCACTGGCAATGAGTTCACTTTCCGGAAGTTGAATGAAATCATACACCGCATAATTATGATCCGGAATTTCTTGTACGGTGCGATATGCCTTGGTATCCCAAATTCGAATATGCGCATCTCTTCCCCCGGACCACAAATACGCATCGTCAGGGCTCCATAAAAGTGCATTTGCAGATCCCTGATGCGCTTTAAATACAGTTATTTCCTCCATCTCCGGAAGTGAGAAGATGCGAATAGTTTCATCGCCACCCGCAATGGCAACGCGATCTCCGGAATTGGATATTTTAATTTTTCGAATTTTTCCGGGATACAACTGTTTTATCATTATTAAATTAAGCGAACGCGTATCAAATACCACTAATTGACCATCACCACCTGCACTGAAGCCTATGTGCAATGATTCTGAAATAGTCAGATCAAAAACCTGTGATTTGTGAAGTTGAAGAATTTTTAATTCTCGTTTCTCGGTTGTATCGATAAAATGAATACTTCCTGCTCCCGTTCCAACTGCAAGAATTGATGAATCGTTCAACAAACTCATGGCATACACTGCCGCCGGTGTCTTGGCGAAAACCGCAGCATCATCTGATTGCTCAGGTTGCCATTGCGCTATGATGCCCTCGCTACCTGCAGAAAGCAATGAACCGTCGGGAAGCGTCAGAAGTTTATAAATCGATCCTTGATGCCCGGTCAGGGTTTTTATCAATCGCACTTGAGGTGCAGCATCTTTATCTGGTTTCATAGAAGAAGAGCAAAGCTGCGGATTGCGTATAACTCACATGTACAAATTTAGGGAAGCCGTTTTTATCGTAACTGATTTTACTTTGTGCCGCATTCGATCTGCTGCAACCATCGGGAGTCCCTCCGGTTTGATGAACGCCGGTACAGCGTCTTCCGGCATCATACGTGTATACTAATTCCATGGAAGATTTATAATAATCACTGTTATATACAGATTTTAACAACATGTGATTATTATACCATTGTTTTTCCGTGTACAGCATTTGCTTTTCTTTATTAAACGCCGTTATCAGCACAACTGTATCCCCTGAATACTTGTAAACTAATGAATCATACTGCCCACTTAAGCTCTTTGTAGTTTTGGTAATAAGTTGATTTTGCTTGTTGTAATGAAAATTTCGCGTAATCATCGCCGGCCAGTTCGGTGTATCGGAAAGTCCGCCATATTCGGCTAAATACAATTCTTGAATTTGTTTTTGATTAGCGTATTTATACAGCACAAAATAATTCATATGATATGCGGTATCGTATTCATTCCCCAAATCTTTTGCACTTACAATTTCATATTTCACGCGATGTTGTTCGTCATACACGAATTGCGTTTTGGTAATGCGATTGTTTTCGTCAGGAACATTATTGTAAATCCATTCCGTGCGTCCTTGTTCATCATAACGAATTTGCATACAATCGCTGCAGTTTAGCGCGCGCACATTACGCACTGAAATTCCACCTGACATGGTATCGCGGGCAGCAGCAATTTTCACCATTGAAATTTTAAGTCGTTCGCTGCTGGTGTCGTTGCGCAGGTATTGTTTCGTAACCATCATCATGGCTTCGTTTTTCCAAACACAGCGACTAGAGCCGGAACCGAATTGTGCAACTGCAACCAACGGCAACAAAAGAATTAAATACAGAAGAGTTGTTCTCATGTCAATACGATTACGCCCCACATTCTTCCTGTTTTACCCTGATCACGACGGTGCGAAAAGAATTCCGGTTCTGTTGTGCAACGGTTAATGCAATGAATATTTTTCGTGTCAATTCCTGTTTGTTCCAGAACAAAATCATTTGCTGCCAATAAGTTCAGCAAACGCTCGTTAAAACAATGTTCAGGAAATCCTTGCATACGAAACTGATCAATCAGTTCTGTACTTACCTCATATTTCGTGCCGCTAATACCGGGACCGATGGCAACTTGAATGTCGGATGCTGATGCTCCAAGTTTCTGCATGGCTTCAACTGTTTTCCGTGCCAGATGCGTAATTGTTCCTTTCCAGCCGCAATGCGCTGCTCCGATGACATTATTTATCGGATCATGAAATAAAATCGGATAACAATCCGCCGCCCCGACTGCCAGCATTAATCCACGTTCCTTCGTCACCAAAGCATCACCTTCCTGCACTCCCGGCTTTGCGCAAACTACAATATCGCTGTGGATCTGATTTAAACGAGCAATGCGATTGGAGTTCAGTCCGAATGTTGCAGCAACACGATTTCTGTTTTCTTCAATGAATTCGGGGTTGTCAAGCGTGCCTCCAAGATTAAGTGAAGAAAATTCGCCAATAGAAACTCCGCCGTGTCTAGTTGTAAAACCGTGCGGTGTGCTGATGCCGGGCAATTGCAATAAGGGAACTCCCATGCAACGAAGGTACGTGTTTGGTGTCATTCTGGCAGCCTTTTCACTGTGGCACATGCTTTGACTTTAACGCGCGTATTCAAACTTGAATTGTTATGAGCACCGGAAAAATTAACGTACAAACCGAGAACATTTTCCCCATTATTAAGAAGTTCTTGTATTCTGATCATGAAATCTTCCTGCGCGAATTGGTTTCCAACGCAGTTGACGCTACCAGAAAACTGCAGGCCTTGTCGGTTATGGGCGAGGTGAAAGGTGAAATCGGGTCGCCGGCTGTCAAAGTGTCTGTTAACAAGGATCAGAAAACCATCATAATTTCTGATCAAGGTATCGGAATGACCGCCGAGGAAGTTGAAAAATACATTACCCAGGTGGCGTTTTCGGGTGCGGAAGAATTTGTGCAGAAATACAAGGATAAATCGGATGCCGTAAAAGGAATTATCGGGCATTTCGGGCTTGGATTTTATTCCGCGTTTATGGTTGCGTCCAAAGTGGAATTGGTTACGAAGAGTTATAAAGAAGGAAGTGAAGCAGTACGCTGGACGTGTGATGGCAGCCCTGAATATACTATCGAGCCGGCAACACGCGACGAACGCGGAACAGATATCATCTTACACGTTGCGGAAGATTCTTTGGAGTTTTTAGAGGAACATCGTTTGCGCGATATTTTGACAAAGTATTGTAAGTTCTTGCCGGTGCCGATTTATTTCGGCGAACGCGAAGAAACGGTTAAAGACGATGCCGGTAATGAAACCAAAGTTTCAAGTCCTGTATTGGTGAATAATCCTTCTCCGATTTGGACCAAGAAGCCAAGCGAATTAACCGACGAAGATTACAAGAACTTCTATCGCGAATTGTATCCGATGAATTTCGAAGATCCGTTGTTCTGGATTCACTTGAATGTGGACTATCCTTTCAACTTAACCGGTGTCTTGTATTTCCCGAAAATCAAGAAATCGTTCGAAGTACAGAAGGATAAAATTCAATTGTATTGCAATCAGGTTTTCGTAACGGACCATGTAGAAGAAATTGTCCCTGATTTTTTGACGTTATTGCGCGGTGTGATTGATTCGCCGGATATTCCGTTAAACGTATCTCGCTCTTATTTGCAAAGCGATGCTAATGTGAAAAAAATTAGTGCACACATCACGAAAAAGGTTGCAGATAAGTTAGAGGAACTCTACAAAAAGGATCGTAAGGACTTTGAACAGAAGTGGGAAGACATTCGCATTTTCGTGCAATACGGTATGATCAGTGAAGAGAAGTTTTATGACAAGGCGAAGAGTTTTGCATTGTTGCGCAATACCGAAAACGAATACTTCACGCTTGAAGAGTATCGTGATAAAATTAAAGCGTTACAAACCGATAAGGATGATCGCATCGTGTATTTGTATGCTACGAACAAAGAAGAACAACATACTTTCATTGCATCAGCACGAAATAAAGGATACGATGTGTTGGTGCTGGACAGCATGATTGATCCGCATTTCATCAATCATCTGGAATCGAAACTTGAAAAATCTTCGTTTGTGCGCGTGGATGCGGATACGGTTGATAAACTGATCAAGAAAGATGAAGTGATTCCGTCCAAACTGTCTGAAACGGAACAGGAGCAAGTGAAAGGCTGGGTAGAACAAGTGGTGGACAAGGAGAAGTTTAGCGTGGTATTTGAACCGTTGGATGAGAAAGAAGTTCCCATGTTGATCACGCGTCCCGAATTTATGCGTCGTATGAAAGATATGAGCGCGTTATCCGGTGGCAGTCGCAATATGTTTGGCGATTTACCGGAGATGCATCAGTTGGTTGTGAATGCCAATCATCCGTTGATGGGGAAAGTGTTGGAAGAAAAAGATGAAGAGAAGAAGAAAAATATCCTCAAGCAATCTGCTGATTTGGCCTTACTATCACAGGGAATGCTGAAAGGCGAGGAGCTTTCCAACTTTATTCGCAGAAGCGTGGAGCTCATCGGATAGTGCCGGATTGCGGCAAATACAATAATTTAGATCATTGAACGACTACTAAAAAAAACACTTATGAAAAAAGGAACCATTTTCGGAATCGTACTTGTTGCATTTCTTGTGATTGCAGGAATGAACGGTTGCAGCTCGTACAACAATATGGTAACGGGACGTGAAGACGTTCGCAAAACCTGGCAGAATGTCGAAGCCGCTTACCAGCTGCGTTTGGACAAGATTCCGAATTTGGTAGCAACGGTGCAGGGACAGGCCGATTTTGAAAAATCAACATTGGAAGCCGTCATCAACGCGCGTGCAAGTGCTACAAAAGTGACGATCAGTCCCGAAAATTTGGATGAAAACAGCATGGCACAGTTTCAGGCAGCACAGAATAACGTGAGTTCGGCATTAGGTCGTTTGATGGTTGTTGCCGAGCAATACCCGACTTTGCAAGCTAATGGTGCTTTTACCGAGTTGCGTGCGGAAATTTCTGAAACCGAAAACATGATTAAGAAAGCCCGC
>CALJIF010000141.1 GCA_937974275.1 uncultured Flavobacteriales bacterium | reverse complement strand
TTAATGATGTTACCGCACTGGTGGTTCCCAAAAATGAACCGGGCAAAGCCGCGGATGCAATACTACATTTGCTGAATAATCCTGAACTTCGGAAGCAAATGGGTGACGCTGCGCGACAACGTGTTTTGGAAAATTATGATTGGGAGAAAAATCTCGATGCTGTTGAATCGCTTTACGATAAAATGATACCATGAAAATTGTCATTTTATCTCAATACTATCCACCCGAAGTTGGGGCACCGCAAAATCGCTTGTCGGAACTGGCTGTTCGATTGAAAGCTTTGGGCGCAGATGTTCGCGTAATTACCGCAATGCCCAATTATCCGCACATGAAAATTGCAGAAGGCTATCGCGGGAAATGGCGTGTGGAAGAAGAAATAGATGGAATTCCTGTAACACGATGTTGGATTTATGTTCCGCAATCAAAATCCATTGTGCCTCGTTTACTCAATTATTTTTCGTTTGTATTTAGCGCATTTTGGATTGGGTGTTTTCGAATGAAACGCAGCGATTTTTTGATTTGTGAATCACCGCCTTTGTTTCTGGGAATTACAGCGTTTCTGTTATCGCGTTTTAAGCGCACGCCAATGATTTTTAATGTGTCCGATTTATGGCCGGAAAGTGCAGAAAAACTGGGACTCGTTAAGAATAGGTTCTTATTGAGAATTTCTACCGTGCTGGAAGAATTCTTGTATCGTAAATCGGTTTTGATAACGGGTCAAACACAAGGCATCGTATACAATATCAAGTCTCGTTTTCCGAATAAAGAAGTGTATTGGCTACCGAATGGTGTGGATATTTCGTTGTACGATCCGAAGCATGTTGCAGCACAGGAGCGAACTGTGCACGGATTAAAAAGTACAGACAAGGTGTTTTTTTATGGTGGCATTATTGGTCATGCTCAAGGTCTTGAAGTTATTCTCAAAGCAGCGCGCCAATTAAAAGAACACAACGAAATTAAATTCGTGCTTTTGGGTGAGGGACCTGAAAAAGAACTATTGAAAAAACTGCGAACAGAATGGGCATTGGATAACGTTATTTTTTTGGATGCCATTCCTAAAACCTTAATGCCTGCATTTGTCGCGATGATTGATTGCGCTATACTTCCATTGCGTAAATTGGACTTATTCAAAGGTGCAATCCCTTCTAAAGTGTTTGAAAATCTGGCTATGGAAAAACCCGTGCTGTTGGGAATTGATGGTGAAGCCAAAACACTTTTTATTGATGAGGCGCATGCAGGTTTACATTTCGAACCCGAAAATGAACAGGCGTTGGCTGATGCCATATTATTTGTTAGTCGACATCCCGAACAAGCGAAGGAATGGGGGATGCGCGGCAGAGCATACGTAAGTGAAAAGTTTGAACGAAATAAAATTGCATCAGCGCTGTTTCAAAAGTTGGAAGGCATTCGCAAAAAACAAATCCGGTAATGTCACGATACGCAACGATAACAGATTCAACAATGCGATTCCTGCTGCTGCTGTGTTGCGCGCTATTGCCGTTTAATTTTTTAACGTCTCAATTTTCCACCTTTCTCGTTTTCTTCTGGTTGTTAAACCCGAATTGGAAGGAGAAATGGAACAATATGCGCAATGCACCTTGGTTGGCTGTTTTTATTGTCTTTACTGCGTTGTATGTGCTCGGGATATTATGGTCGGAGAATCATGATGAAGCGCTAAACAGTATTCAGGTCAAGATTCCTGTATTCTTACTATCCATCGTATTTGCATCCATCCGCTTAACTGAAAAAGAAACGAGAAAAGTGTTTTTCGCTTTCATTATTGGATTGATTGGGGTTGGTGTTTTTATGATCGTGCGTGGCGCGCTTCGCTATTCTGATTTGGGAGCAAGTGCTTTCGTGTATCAGACCTTTACGGAAAATATTATGCACCCATCTTATCTGGCATTGTATTTCGTATCCGGCATTGTATTTCTTTTTCATGGAGTGTTGCTCAAGAATGAATCATCACGAAATAAGTTGATTGCAGGCTTGCTGGGCTTATTTTTTGCATTCATCGTTTTTCTGCTGTCTTCCAAAATGGGTTTCTTGTCATTGGCAGCCGTGCTGATTTTTTACACCGTATACGCGGTAATACGTTTTAAACGATACGTTAGCGGTGCTATTGCATTATTCGTGCTTGTTGGAGGTGCATGGCTGGCTATTCAAACTTCTCCTCGATTAGAAGAAACATTTCAGCGCATGATGACGAGTTTGTCGGGCAATAAAGTTGTTGATCCGTCTTCGTCCGAAAGTAGCGAAGTGCGTATGTTGATCTGGGGTGCGGATGCAGCATTAATGATGGATGCGCCTTTGTATGGATATGGAACCGGCGATGTGCAAGATCAACTGATGAATAAGTACGAGGAGTCGGGAATGACGGGGGCATTCGAGAAAAAGTTAAATGCACATAGCCAGTTTTTTCAGACAGGATTGGCACTTGGTTGGTTGGGATTGTCGGTATTGCTGACTTTAACTTTAGGTGTTGTGCTGTGGGCAATACGTGCACGTTTGGGTATAATTGTAATTGTTGGCGGACTACTAACCATCAATATGATTCCGGAATCCATGTTGCAGTTGCAGGCAGGAACCATGTATGTCGGATTTTTATATTCAATACTTTTGTTCTCTGCAGATCGAAAAGTGTTTCTGCCCGATTAATTACTTCACAGTAAAAAGACTCAGTCACTATGGTGCCGTTTTCTCCACCTCGTATAGATCAGAAAATTATTGATGAAGTTACGGATACACTTCGCAGTGGTTGGATTACCACAGGCCCCAAAACAAAACGGTTCGAAAAAGAATTATCAGCGTACTATCAGGCTCCTGCTACTTTGTGTTTGAATTCGGCAACTGCAGGTTTAGAAATTATGTTGCGCTGGTTTGGAGTTAAACCGGGAGATGAAGTGATTTTGCCGGCATATACGTATTCCGCGACAGCCAACGTGGTTATGCACTGTGGAGCAACTCCGGTATTTGTGGATGTCAATGCGGATGATTTTAATATCAACGTTTCTGCTATTGAAAAAGCAATTACTCCAAAAACCAAGGTGATCATGCCCGTTGATTTTGGAGGATTTCCTTGTGATTATGACGCCATTAATAAATTGGTGGAAGCACATCGATCGGTTTTTGTACCTGCAACGCCGGAGCAACAGCAATTGGGGCGAATCATGATATTATCCGATGCCGCTCATTCTATCGGCGCTCTTTACAAGGGAAGAAAGACAGGTGCGTTAACGGACGTTACTGTATTTTCTTTTCACGCGGTTAAGAATTTGACTACTGCCGAGGGAGGAGCAGTGGCGTTGAATTTGCCTGCGCCATTCGATAATCAGGCTATTTACAATTATCTGTGCATTAAAACGCTCCACGGTCAAAACAAAGATGCTTTGGCTAAAATGCAAAAGGGTAACTGGAAGTATGATATCATCGAACCCGGATACAAGTGCAACATGACGGATATCATGGCCGCGATCGGATTAGTAGAATTGGACCGTTACGATAACGACACATTAGTAAAACGACGTAAAGTTGCCGAGCAATACAGCTGGATCTTAAGTGCCTACGATTGGGCGGAATTACCTGTTCTACAAAACGATGATGCTACAACTTGTTATCATTTATATCCGTTAAGAATAAAGGGAATAAGTGAAACGCAACGGGATCAGATCATACAACATATTTTCGATCAGGATGTTTCTGTAAACGTGCATTTTATTCCTGTTCCAATGATGAGCTTCTATCGCAATGCGGGTTATGATATCAAGAATTACCCAACTACGTACGACAATTTTTCACGCGAAATTTCACTTCCGATTTTTTACGACATCACGGAAGAACAAGTAAAGCAGGTTGTTCAGGCAGTGGTTATCGCAGTGCATAAGGTTATTGGAACAGGACTCGCATGAAACGACTGTTCGATATTGTTGCATCATTCATTGGCTTATTGATATTGCTGCCGCTTTTCCTTTTTCTTGGCATTTGGATCAGTATGGAAAGTAGAGGAGGCGTATTCTACAAGCAAATTCGTGTAGGCAGGAATGGAGTTGATTTCAAGTTGTGGAAATTTCGAAGCATGGTTCCCGATGCCGACAAAAAAGGTTTGCTTACTGTCGGCGGGCGTGATCCTCGTATTACTCGCGCAGGTTATTTTCTTCGAAAATATAAGTTGGATGAATTGCCCCAGTTGATTAACGTATTGTTGGGTGACATGAGTTTAGTAGGTCCAAGACCCGAAGTGCGGAAGTATGTAGATTTATATTCCGATGAACAACGAAAGGTGTTATCTGTTCGTCCCGGAATTACGGATTACGCATCCTTAGAGTATTTTGAAGAAAATGAGTTGTTGGCAAAATCAGGCAATCCGGAGGAGACCTACATCAAGGAAGTAATGCCGGCTAAACTTCGCTTAAATCAACGTTATATTCATGAAGCAGGATTGATAACCGATATCGGCATTATTCTAAAAACGATTAGAAGAATATTTAAGTGATTGGCTGTGAACGATGATGAACTAACACGAATTGCCTCTCACTATGAGGACAGGAAGCATCAAAGCGATGCTATCTACAGTTCACGTTATGCTCAGCGTGTCATCAACGAACGAGAAGCTCAATATCGGGAGTTGGTACTTTCGCTCGGCATAAATCCGGCTGAGCTTCGTGTGTTGGAAATTGGTGCGGGTTCAGGCGGTAACATTCCGTTCTTCCTTTCCTTGGGAATTCCTGCAGGTAATATATGGGCGAATGAATTATTGCCTGAACGGGCAGCTGCTTTACGTTCAGCATTTCCGACTATTCATGTTATCGAGGGCGATGCGAGGACACTTTCCGGCATTCAAGAATTTGATATTGTATTTCAATCTACCGTTTTTACTTCAATTCTTGATGATCAATTTCGCCGCGAGTTGGCGTCTATAATGTGGAATTTAGTAAAACCGGGAGGAGCTGTTTTGTGGTATGACTTCACCTTTGATAATCCGCGCAATCCTAACGTGAAGAAAGTAACGCGCAAAGAAATCAGACAATTATTTCCACTTGCAAAGGATCCTCGATTTTTCAGCGTAACCTTAGCACCTCCTTTGGGAAGACGCGTTTCTAAATGGTATACGCTTTTCAATTCATTTACTTTCCTGAGAACGCACGTTATTGCCTGGCTGCCCAAAAAATAGATCCGTAGTAACCGCGGTTACTATTGTTTAGTATTAGCTGATAGCAAGTATGAGGCGACGGATTTCATCCACTTTTAAAGCGTAGCCCAACTTTTCATAAGCATGAAGGAGGTTGTTCAGCAAGCGCTTAATGATGACCAGATTAGAGCAGGGTGTATAAAACTCCGACTTCTCTTCTAAACGATGCTGACGAATAAAAGCATCAATTTCTTTTTTGCTTACAACTGATCCACGACTGAACGGATTGATATAAAACAACACACGCTCCGGATCATCGGTTACAACGCCACTCGTTCCTCCTTGATCCACATAAGCCAAAATGAAATGTTCCGGCAGATTGACACCGTAAATCGGAATGTGTAAGTCCTGAGCAATTACAGCGTAAATGATCGATAAACTCACTTGATTACCACGTTTCGTTTCAAGAACTGTGTTTATCAGTGAATTCTGAGGTGCATGAAAATTAGTGGTATTGCCGCCAAAACCATGAACATCAAATATGATGTGATTGATAACGCGAACTTTTTCGAGCGCCGTTAAATTGTTATTCAGTTCCAGCCAAATATCCTGCTTCATTTGATCAAGATATTTCCGAACCTGGATTTCGTTCAAATCAGGGTATTGATATTTGGCAATCAATAACGCACCCTCCAATAAGTCCTGATGACCGGGAAGAGCCCACGCCATTAATTCGTGCTTTACACGATCAAACTGAATGCTTTGTATAATATTTTCTACCCGTTCCTGAAAAACAGCATCAAAGGAACTTTCCCAAGCGGACTCCAATTCCGGAATTACTTCTTCGCCAAGCGAAAGCAGTTTTTCACGAATATGCCGAAAAACCGCTTCATCAGGGTCGTCCAGCAAACTGATCAGGGCATTTATTTCGTTTTTGTCGGGCATAATAGCGGGTACTCAAACAAATATACGTTTGAGGGCTGCCTTTTGTTCCCGAACCGCCCCAACAGTTTTACACAACGAAACGTTCAATAACCGTATCGATGAGTTTTGCGATAACCGGTTTGTAATCCTTGCTGTATTGTCCGGCCGCACGATTGGCAATGATCGCGCACACCGTCAAGCAGTCGTGACCGAGCATTTTACCCAAACCGTAGAGCGCAGATGTTTCCATTTCGAAATTCGTGATGCGATGTCCGTTAAAGGAATAACTACCCAGCAATTCGTTAAGATCAGGTTTGGCTGCGGCAAGGCGAAGTTGTCTTCCTTGAGGACCATAAAAACCGGGTGCTGTAGCCGTGATGCCTTGCGTCATGTCGTGCGCAATTTGTTTTAATAAACGATCCGACCCTGCAACAGTATAAGGATAAGGCATACCCGGCAACCATCCGGCGTGTTTCATGAACGAATTGACCAGATTAGGCTCGTCCACGTGCTTCATGCCGGCGTAATAGTTGAGCAAACCATCGAATCCCATTCCATACGATGAAGCAACAAACGAATCCACCGGAATGTCTGCATGTAAGGCGCCCGATGTTCCGATACGGATAATTTCCAGTGAAGCGCTTTCGCTTTTTATTTCGCGGTTCGGCAAATCGATATTAACCAGGGCATCCAGTTCGTTCAACACGATATCAATGTTATCGGTTCCTATGCCAGTAGAAAGCGCTGTAATTCGCGTGTTTCCCACACGACCGGTATGCGTAATGAATTCACGGTTTTGAACGCGATGCTCTATGGAATCGAATCGTTCCGATACTGTAGCCACTCGCGCCTGATCGCCAACAACGATGATCTTTTGTGCAATTTGCTCAGGATGCAGTTTCAAGTGGTAAATGCTGTTGTCAGGATTGAGTACCAGTTCCGATGCCGCCAAACGTTCTTTCATAAACCGTGTTTTTGATTTTCGTAAAGGTAATCACGTCAATTAAATCCAACGTTTGCGGGCAAACAATGCCATTTTTGAAAAGCCGTTTATTTGTCGTAATTTTGCACCACTTTCAGGATAAAACCAACACTAATTACCCTACAACAACCTGACTGTTAAGAAGATATGAGTCAAAATCTGAACAAAATCGTTGTGCCGACCGATTTCGGTGAACAATCACTGATTGCGTTGGAACAGGCCGCTCATTTGGCGAAAATGATCAACGGAGAAATTACACTATTGTACGTTATGGAAACGTCCGGTTTGTTTTCTCGTCTAATCGGTTCTTCTCATGAAGAAGAAATCCGAAAAGAAGTCAACCAGAAAATGGATGAGCTCATTGAGAAGACGGAGAAAGAGCAAGGTGTTGTAGTTCAGAAAGTAGTTGCACACGGATCAGTTTACGAAAAAGTAGCTGAGGTAGCCGATATGTTGAGCGCGAAGTTCATCGTGATGGGAACCAGCGGTGCAGGAAATATTCGCAAGCGATTCATCGGTTCTAACGCATTGCGTGTAGTTCGCGAATCTAAAGTGCCGGTTATTACCATTAAGGGTAAACACCACCGCGACGGTTGCAAAAATATTGTAGTGCCGTTGGATTTAACTACAGAAACACGTGAAAAGGTAAACAAGGCAATTGAATTTGCTAAGTTGTACAGTTCAGATATTCGTGTTTGCTCTGTGTTGTTTACCAATGACGAATTCATTGTGAATCGATTGACTCGTCAATTGGCACAAGTAAAGGCATTTATTGAAAAAGCTGGAATCCGTTGCACTGCTGAAATTATCAAAGGAATTAAGGGTGAAGAATCTTTGGGACAAATCATCGTTGATTATTCCAATAAAGTAGAAGGCGATTTGTTGTTGATCATGACGCAACAGGAAACCGATATTACTGAGTATTTCATCGGTTCAGCTGCGCAGGAAATCATCAACAAGTCCGATATTCCTGTAATGTCTGTAGTTCCGTCTCCAAAGAAGGATACCACAGAATTCTTGCCTTACTAATACATTAGCTTTTGCTCATAGAAAAAGGTCGCTGAATTAAGCGACCTTTTTTATTTCCTGACAGGAATCAGTCGAATACCGTACAAAACTGATTTTCATTATTCCGCTCAACTGCTATCTTTATCCAAATAACCAAATCATCCGCGATATGAGTTTAAAACCAAAAAAGATTCTAGTACCGATTGACTTTTCTGAAACCGGTATGCTGGCATTGGAGCACGCAGCTTTTATGGCGCGTTTAATGAAAGCCGATTTGCACTTGTTGCACGTAATGCCGGTGAGCGAATATTATTTCGAGATTCCGGAACCGATCATGCGTATCGAGAACCATGAAACGATTAATAAAATTGTGGAGCAGAAGTTAAACGAGGCGGCCGAAATGGTGTATAAGAATTATGGAATTCGCCCTTCTACTTCTTCTGCACGTGGGCAAGTTGGGCAGGAGGTAATTACTATTGTAAATGAACAATTGTTCGACTTGGTGGTGATGGGAACACACGGCGCAAAAGGATTCGAAGAGTTGTTTATCGGAAGTAACGCGCATAAAGTAGTGACATTGGCTCCTTGTCCGGTGTTGACGGTTCAAACTCATGCTACACACTTAGGGTTTAAAAATATTGTATTGCCAATTGATCGCTCCCAACATTCCCGTGAAAAGGTAGACGAGGCGGTAGATCTGGCATCGGCGTATGCTGCTAAAATTCACATCATCGGATTATTGGAATCCAATGAAGCTGCGGAATATGATAAGTTGCAAATCGTTTTGGATCAGGTGGAAAATGCGGTTCAAAAAGCAGGTGTTCCGTTCTCCCGAAATACAATTGAAGGAAGCAATCTGGCTATTGAAGCATTGAAGTACGGACATCAGGTAAATGCAGATCTTATCGTGATTATGACGGATCATGAATCTGAAATGACCGGTATTTTCTTAGGTCCAAAGGCTAAACAAATTGTCAATCACTCCAAAATCCCGGTATTGAGTATTAAACCTCGTGAGGGAAAATATTCGGGAATTGATATGGGTGGTTCTTATACGGCTTATTAATCCGCACATCTTCAACTATTTTAAAAGACAGTCTACGGGCTGTCTTTTTTGTTTTAAAACCGGAAGTAAACGAAAGAAGTGTAGTGTACGGAAGTACTATAGCTCAGCGATAAGATGAATAACAGCACACTTATTATGGTTAACAATAGATGTCCTGCAGCAGTTGTTGGTCCTTGAAACACACGTTCCTGTATGCGACGTGTAAATGCTGTGCATGCGAAAAATGCAAAGAAAGTTCCGGCAAGTAGAGGTAACCAGAACTCCGTTTGTGCCGCGTGATTTTTAGCTTGTTCATTCAACCCCCAAAGTGCTTTTTGAAACGGAAGCAACTGATCTGTTTCCGCGATAAAAAATAACGACATGGAATAGGTTACGAGTAACACAGTAATTGCGGTTGCTATAAAGCCGGGAATGCGAATCTTGACCAATTTTTCAGCAAGGATCAGCACTCCATGAAATAATCCCCACAACAAATAATTTAAACCGGCTCCGTGCCAGATACCGCTGACGATAAACACGATGATCAAATTTAAATAAGTTCTGCCGGATCCTTTTTTATTGCCTCCCAGCGGAATGTAGAGGTAGTTCTTCATCCACGTAGAAAGTGTGATATGCCAACGTTGCCAGAAGTCGGTGATGCCTTTTGCCAATAATGGATTATGGAAGTTTTCAGGAAGTCGGAAACCAACCATTTTGGCAATGCCTAATGCAATGTCGGTATAACCGGAGAAATCATAATACACCATAAGAAATGCAGCAAATAGTGCCAACCACGCATCTCCGGAACTCAATTCCTGAGGGTCGAGATAATCGAAAACATACAAGAGATAATACCTGGAAAGTTGATCGGCTATCAACACTTTTTTGGCAAGACCGATACAAAACCGATAAAATCCGGAAAGTCGGTATTCGACACTTTCGTATTGAGAGCGATCATCGATTTGATCCGCAATTTCTCCGTAACGCACAATTGGACCACCAAGTAATTTCGGAAAGAGCAGGATGTACAACAAATAATCAGAGAATTTCTTGAGTGGCTCTTGTTGTCCGCGGTAAACATCAACCAAATACGTAATTGATTCAAACGTGTAGAATGAAATTCCTAATGGAATAGCGAGCATCATTACTTTCGATTCTTCAGGCGTAAATTCAACTCCAAGCATTCCTGCCAACCAAAGCCTGTATTTATACCAAACCAGCAGCGATAAATTCACGCATAAAGAAATTGCGAGATAGAGTTTTCGTTTATTTCCTGACGACGCTGCAATGAAACGCACCAGATAGAAATCAAGCAACGTGGTGCCAAGCAATACAAATACAAAAACAGGTTCGAACCAGGCGTAAAATATCAGACTAGCCAGTAGCAATAAACTGTTTTTGTATGGACGCGCGGCCAGGTGATATAACGCCAGAAATACCGGAAGAAACGCTGTCAGAAAAATGGCTTTATGAAAATCCATACGACTTATCTTTTCTTCTTTCTTTCCTGATTAATAAATTCCACGTCGAGATACAACATGGAGTCTGCTGATATTTTTTTATCTGTTGCTTTTTGCTTTATCGATTCAAGCCATGCTTTATCTCCCATAATAGTGCGCATGTTCATATTTGTACCGGGTGTGAGTGAGTATCTGAATGCAGGAGAAAGTCCTTCCCATTCCCATTGAGATTTTTTCTCCTTCAACTCTGCGGTCATTTGTTGGTATGCCTGATCAATAAAGCCCCACCCAAGCTGATTCAGATTCGCATCTACACAATACAACAGCACCACTTCATGTATTTTACATTGCTCCCAGGCTTGTGTGGTGTCAACGTTTTTTCGATCATTCCCGATTTGATGGTGCTCCCGATTGTAATAATAAAAGTCTATGGTATTAAATACTTTTTTGTGAAAACGATGCGGATCGTGCGTCCAGTAGTAACTGTCTCCAATAACAAGGCAAGAAGGCAGTTTAAATTTTTCTGCCTCCGGAAAATGAAATTTCGGATAGGCGAGCGGATAGCCTTTGGGTTCCCATAACAAATTCATCCCTTTGCCAATGTCAGCATCGATTGTGTTCGCCGAATCCGTAACCACAATTTCATCCATCTCCAGTTTAGGCAGAGGTCTTTCTAAAAGTGCTGAAACGAATCCTGTTATGCTGTCCTGAACGATAGTCGCACCATAAGTACTCCAGTGTATGCCACATTTCGGAAACAACGCATACTTCGATTGTTTTTTCAAAATATTAAACCACTTACGGACATCGAACGTCCTTATTTGCTCACGACCAAAGGTTTTAACATAGCTTTCATAATTGGTCGTATTGACTTTGTTCGGCTTACAGGTGTCGGGTAAATATTCAGGAAAATAAGATGCCTTGCCGGGTGCAATAATTACCAGCAAAGCAGTACCTCGCTTGCTTAATTCGTGCTGCAGTGCTTTAAGCTTCCTCGTCTTGTCATCAATAACTGCTTGTCCGACGAAATCATAACCTTGCCAGGAATTAATGTACTTCGAGTCGAATAAATAATTCTCTTTTCCTACAATTACCCAATTCGTGTAAGCGTGGTTCCACCAACTGTATCCGATTTGATTGTGAAGTCGCAACAATGTATTACGAAACCCGTAATTTTCGTTTAACCAAGCGGCCTTGTCTTGTTGAAATGTTCCTGACCACCAGTTTTTCCAGGAAAAATCGGGATTGGAGTCTGCCTTCACAACATACCCCTGGAGAGGTGGTTCTGAAGAAATATTCAACCAGCGTTGCATTCCCGGCAGGAACAACACGATCATGATTACGCCAAATAAAATGCGATAAAGTGAACGCGAAGATGAATCAGGCATACAACGTCTTCATATGGCTGCCAAGATAATTCGATTGTTTCACAACGCCACAAAAAAAAGAGCAACATTGCTGCTGCTCTTTTTTACTCTCGAAACGAGAATTATTTGTTGTGCGGATTTTCTTTGGAACCAAATACCTTTTGTAAAATTTGGGTGCCTCGTGCCGCAGGGTTGGTGCGAATGTTTTTCTCTTCCTGACCTACCAATTTGAATACGCCGTCAATCCCTTTGTCTGTAACATACTGATCCAAATCCGGGTTTACGGGTTGGTTAGTTGGAACCTTGTTGTAAGCTGAAGCAAGCGGAGTCCAGTGCTTGGTTAATTCTACTTTTTGAGTAGCAGCCTGAACTTTGGGTTTAAACTTTGTAATCATATCTGCGGTACACTTCGTACGCAGGTAGTTTGTAGCTGCTGTATCTGCACCGCGAAGAATTCCTAAACCATCCTGAACAGTCATCGTTTTGATGGCATTCAGAAATATTGGTCCCGCTTCTTTTGCAGCATCTTCAGCAGCACGGTTCAACGTCAATTCAAACTTGTCCACTTGTCCTTTCAAACCTAAATTAAGACAGAAGTTTTTTACTTTCTGAGCTGCCG
>CALJIF010000140.1 GCA_937974275.1 uncultured Flavobacteriales bacterium | reverse complement strand
GAGGGTCGAAATATTTTCTCAAAACACATTTATGAAAAAAGCAAATATTATTCGACGAAATTTTATGCCTTGCGTACGTCAGATTTTATTGGTATAGAGGTAGAAGAAATTTTAGTTTCTTTTGATCGGTGATCGGTTTCAACAACAATTTTTCCGAGATGAATTCCTGCCCAACCAACTTGTGCAACTACGACATCTTTTCCGTCGCGATTTTTATACTTAAAAGGTTTCTCCAAAAGTGTGTGTGTATGTCCGCCGATGATGATGTCAATACCTCTTGATTTTTTCGCCAGCACCACATCACTTACTTTATCCGATTCGTACTTGTAACCCAAGTGTGAAAGACAGATTACGAGGTCACATTTTTTCTTGTCGCGTAGTTCAATCACCATTTGCGAAGCCGTGAGCAACGGATCTTTATACACCGTCTTTCCATACAAGCGTCGATCGACCAGTCCTTCCAGTTCGATGCCCAATCCGAAAATGCCAATCTTCATGCCTGCTTTGTGTGTGATGATGTATGGCTGAATTTTTCCTTCCAGCGGAGTTCCGGTAAAGTCGTAATTCGCACAGACCATCGGGAAGGTGGCGTGTTGCAATTGCTTCGCCAGATTTTCCATTCCCGCATCAAAATCGTGATTGCCGATTGCTGTCACATCATAACCCATTTGCGACATGAGTTTCATTTCAACTTCGCCCTGGTACAAATTGAAATAGGGTGTGCCTTGAAATATATCTCCTGCATCCAGCAGCAACACATGATCATCTTCGCTTCGAATTTTTCGAATCAATGCTGCACGTTGTTCTACGCCGCCAAGTCCCGGAAATTTCGGATCGTTAGAGGGAAAAGGCTCCAGATGACTGTGCACATCGTTCGTATGAAGAATAACTAAACGATCTTTTTTAACGGTACTACCGAAGGCTTTCATTGCATTCGAAGTACTCAACCACAAACTGCCGGCACCGAGTATTCGTAAAAAGTTTCTCCGATTAGTTTTCATATGCAATGCGTTTATCCAGTTGTGATTTTAACGGCAATCCTTTTTGTGTTTGTTCCAAACAATACTCAATCAATCCGTCGCGAATTTTTTTTCCGACTACTTCGTTCTTTACCGGTGCATTGAAGAAGTTCATTTTATCACCGCCCAAAGCCAGATAATCGGATGTGACCACTTTGTAGTTTTTGTTCTCATCAAATGGTTGTCCGCCAATGGTAATTGCTCCGGGCGTTTTGTCGCTTTTGATGATCATGGTAAATCCGCTGGAGGGCTGACCTCCTGTTGCAGCGATGTATGCAAATAAATCTTTAGCTTTTTTTCCGGTAATCGTAAGCACGACCAGTTCATTATCAAACGGCATCAATTCATAAATTTTTCCGCGTGTAACAGGTCCTTGCGGAATAGAAGTGCGCAAGCCTCCGTTGTTGAGTAAACAGATATCAGGTTGTTGTCCGTCATCGGATCGGTAGTACTGTTTGGCTTTCACTAAGCAGATATCCGCTACCCAATTGCCCAACAATGTTTCTGTTTTGCCGGTTTCTTTGGGCATTGCCATTTCAACAGTTCCTAAAACCTGATTCATTTGGCTATCAAGCCTTAACTTATAAGGTAAAAGAATGGCGTGTGTTGCGGAGTCGCTAAGTGAATCGGTTGTGCGAATGGCAACTGTTCCGGCTTCCACATTCGTCACATGTACTTTGTGCGTACAACCGTTGATTGCCGCAAGCAACAAAATAGTGAGTCCTAAACTTTGCAGTAGTCGTTTCATAAAAATGTTCTGAGCCTTGAATTTACAGTTTTATCTTGGCGTAAAGAATCGATTCTTTCATCTTTGTGAAACTTAACCGGAACATAACATGTTTACAGCTGAAATAAATCTTCGCGTGCGCTATGGTGAAACCGATCGTATGGGCTACGTATATTATGGTAACTACGCGGAATATTATGAAGTTGGTCGGGTAGAGGCGTTGCGCGCTTTAGGTTGGAGTTACAAAGAAATGGAAGACTCCGGATTTTTGTTACCGGTTCATTCTTACAGCATTCGCTATTTTAAACCTGCGTTGTACGATGATGAATTGATTTTGAAAACCAGCATTATCGCTATGCCCACTGCTCGTATTCATTTCAAATACGAAATGTATAATCGTAACGGCGACCTTTTGAACGAAGGTGAAACTATTCTCGTATTTGTAAATGCGGAAACGAAAAAACCTTGTGCACCACCCGAAGCATTTTTAAAAGCGCTGCAACCGTATTTTCCTCAATAACGTCCAAGGTATTCGCTTTGCACTCCGTTGATGGCTTCCAGTTTCGCCATTATCGCTGCACTTTGCTGTTGCCGAACTTGTATTTGCAAGGAGCAACTCAAATCAAATTGTTGTTGTTCCTGTATTAGTTCTTCGTCTTTGATGAGTTTCATTACAGCAGGTAAACTGTCGTACGGGAATTCTAGTCGGTATGTTTCGTAAACTATTTTTTCTACGATGCTTGCCGCTTCCAACGCCATTCGTGTGGCTTCTTTATACGCATGAATTAATCCGCTGACGCCTAACAACGTGCCACCGAAATAGCGCACCACGATAACTGCAACATGCGTCAAGTCTTTCGATAGCAACTGATTCAAAATCGGTTTGCCTGCTGATCCTGTTGGTTCGCCATCGTCGGAACTTCGGTAAATACTTTTATCGGGTTGCAGGCGATACGCGAAGCAATGGTGCACGGCGTTAAAATGCTCTTTACGCAACGCTTCCAGTCGTAGTTTAAAATCCGATTCATTGGTAATCGGAAAAGCATACGCTATAAACTTGCTGCCTTTGTCTTTGAACGTTGCAACAGCTTCTTCTTGAATCGTAAGATAGGTGTCTGTTGTCATTACGAAATGGCAATGAGTCCGATAGCTAACATGGCAAGTAAAATGCCGGTCCAATTTAACACGGAAAGTTTTTCTTTAAACAACACGAATGCTCCAACTGCGGATAGCATTACAATGCCCATGTTGTTTAACGGATACAAAGCCGAACTGTCCATCAATTGTGCATCCAGCGCTTTGGTTATGGCGTAAATGGAAAAGTAATTCGGAATGCCTAATACTAACCCTCCTAAAACATCGCGCCATGAAACAGTAATTTGATTTTTACTGCGCTGATACAGGAGGCGCATACTACCGATGACAAATGCCGTTAAAAACGAACACGAAATGAATAACGGAATCAGATTGCCCGGCACTAAAACTTTCTGCACATGATTAACGAACGCATCAATGATTCCGCTTCCAATGAACACCAATGCCGGAAGTAATAAATGCCCGCGACCTTTATTGGCCTGTGGTCCGGCAGGTAACGTTGTGAGATAAACTGCACCTAAGGCAAGAAGTATTCCTACAATTTTTAAAGCTTGCAATTGCTCTTGATACAAAAACACTGCGGCAATAACAGGAACAACGACAGACATTTTATTCGCTACCGTTGCCACCGATACTCCCGATTCTACTGTTGTTCGGCCGATGAGTACGAAGATGCTGATGAACAAGGATCCCATCAACAACGGCGCCCACCACCAATCGGAAGAAGGAACTTGCGCTACCAGAGGAAAGCTGTTGCTGAGTGTTAGTCCAAGTAATCCGGCTACCGCATAGTTGACAACAATTCCGGGAAACATGTTCACTTTATAGCGCTCAAAGCCTTTCAGGATCAACAACAGCAAGGTGTTGCAAAGCATGCTGAGAATAAGCCAGATCATCGTTGCGGATAGTAATAACGAACTTCATCATCCCCGATCATCTCTTTTGTGCTTGGAGCAATCGGCAATTGCGGAGCGCGAACTCCACCTTCAAGATTTTTATTCGAAACAATAACGCGTGCTTCATCCCACACGCCGTATTCCATAAATTTTTGCAACAGTGCGGCTCCGCCTTCTACCAAAACCGATTGCAAATTTCTGCTGTACAATTCTCTCAAGGCTTGCGCGAGAGGTTGATGTTCGAAATCGATCAGCACATATTCTGCTGCCGGTGTCAACAAGTCGTGTGTACTGTTAAACACAATAGTTGGTGCAGTGCCGTCTAAAATTTTCGATGTCGTCGGAATGCGTCCTTGTCTATCAAAAGTAACGCGCACCGGATTGGGGCCTGTTACCAAACGTGTCGTCAGTTGCGGATTATCCGCCAGCACGGTATTCGTTCCAACCATGATGGCACTTTCTTCCGAACGCCATTGGTGTACGAGCTCATGCGCCGCTGCACCTGATATTAACGCACGTTGCCCGTCATGATCTTCACGTACATGATCGATATAACCATCAGCAGATTCCGCCCATTTCAAAATCACGTACGGACGGTGTTTGGTGATCCATGTGATAAAACGTCGGTTCAAGAACTCACATTCCTGTTCCAGAATTCCTGCGGTGACCGTCACTCCGTTTTTTATCAGGCGATCAATTCCTTTTCCTGCCACCAACGGATTCGGGTCCGTCATGCCGACGACTACGTGCGGAATTTTTTTCTCTAATATCAAATCCGCACAGGGAGGCGTTTTGCCGAAATGCGAGCACGGTTCAAGATTTACATATAACGTAGCCTCGGTCAACTGACGTTCGTCCGCTACTTGTTGTATGGCATTTACTTCTGCATGTGCACCACCATAATTGCGGTGCCAACCTTCGCCAATTACCTGACCGTTACGCACAATTACCGATCCCACCAGTGGATTCGGCGCGACGTAGCCTGCGCCTTTTCGGGCCAAATGCAGGCATTGTTTCATATAATCAGCAGGCGTCATGGGCTGTAAAGGTAATGCATCGGCGTGTTCGGAAAGCCACAAAAAGGTTTCACAATTCCTTCACAATTAAATACCTTCGTATCGCTTAAAAAACTTACAATGGCAGTTTACAGATTTCGGATTGTTTTTGAGGACGACGAGGATATCTACCGCGATATCGACGTTCAGGGTAAACAGAATTTTGAAGTGTTGCACCGTGCGATTCAGGAAGCCATCGATTTTGATGGTATCAAAGATGCTTCCTTTTACGTTAGTGATGATATGTGGCGCAAGGGTCGTGAGATTGCTTTGAATCCTGTACAGCAGGATGACGATGACGACGATGATTTCCGAAAGCCGAAAAAATTACCGGCGTTGAAAATGTCGAAGACATTGATCGCTTCTATTATCGATGATCCGCATCAGAAGTTTATTTACGTGTACGATCCTGCCGTGAAATGGACGTTGATGATTGAGTTGATGAAGATTGTGGAAGATGATCCAAAGGCTGTATATCCGAAATGCGTGAAAAAAGGCGGCATTGCGCCGAAGCAATACAAACAAGTCATTGCACCTCCTGTAGACGATGAGGATGATGAAGAAGATGAGGCAGACAAAAAAGCGCGTGAGAAAGTATTTGTGGTGGATGAAGAATATGATGGAGAAGAAGATGCATTAGAAGGAGAAGAAGAAGATACGGATGTTGCCGGTGCATCAGGCGAAAGTGAAGAAGGAGGAGATGATGCCGATGAAAGCAGCGATGATGATTTTGCGCCACAATTTGGTGACGGAGAAGAAGAATACTAATGCCTGAAAAACAACTGCTCGTTGTCATTGGACCAACCGCCTCCGGGAAAACCGCGATGGCCATACGTTTAGCGCAGCAGCATAACACGGTTGTAGTTTCTGCCGATTCACGACAAGTTTATAAGGAATTGCCCATTGGCTCCGCAGCACCTGATGCGAGTGAGTTAGCCACTGTTCCACATTATTTTATCGGTACACATTCTATCCACGAACCGTTGGATGCAGCCGGTTTTGCGCAATTGGTGCGTAACACCTTGACCGAATTATTTCAACAATACGATACGGTTGTATTGTGCGGTGGCAGCGGCATGTATGTGGACGGAATTTTATACGGTTTTGATGCCTTACCCGAAAAACTGCCGGAAGTGAGGGAGAAGTGGAACACGTTGTATCGGGAAAAAGGACTTGCGTATTTACAGGAAGAATTGAAGTCGCGCGATCCGGAGTATTATCAAAAAGTTGATTTGAACAATCCCGCCCGATTAATTCGTGCTTTGGAAGTTTGCGATATCAGCGGAAAGCCCTATTCCCAACAATTGAGCGGTAAGACCAAGACTTTACCCTGGAAGGTGAAGAAGTACGCCATTGATTGGCCGCGTGAAGTGTTGTATGCGCGCATCAATGAACGCGTGGATGCGATGCTGCGAAATGGGTTATTGGAAGAAGCGCGAAATGTATATCCGTTTAGGCATTTATCCTCGTTGCAAACGGTAGGTTACACCGAGCTGTTTGATTATTTCGACGGGAAGTATACGTTGGAGGAAGCTGTAGATAAAATTAAACAACACACCAGAAATTTAGCCAAGCGCCAGTTGACGTGGTGGAGAAGAGATGAGGAGATTGAATGGGGGAGGTTTGAATGTTGATTTTGGATTGTTGATTTAACCGCAACCTCCAGGGACTGTTACTACCCCCCTAATCCTCTCCACCTCTCACTTTTCCTCTTGCGGCTTTAATTTTTCCTTTGTGCTTTTTTTCGTTAACGCGTTCTGCTTTGGCGGCTCTGCTGATGGTGGTAGGCTTGCGCTTTTTTACGGGTTTTAAAGCGTCGCGGATGAGGCGGTGAATTTTGAGCACAGCCTTGCGTTTGTTTTCCAATTGTGAGCGGTCGGTGGTTTCGGTTACACTTAATATGCCCTCTTTCGTTATGCGAGTGGCGAGCTTTGCCGAAATAATCTGCTTTTGTTCGTCCGTTAAAAGGGCAGAGGCATGCACGTCGAACAGCACTTCCACCTTACTGGAAACTTTGTTAACGTTTTGCCCGCCCTTGCCGCCGGAACGGGAGGTACGGTACTGTAATTCTGCTCGCAAATCGGGAACCATAGGGTAAATATCCTGCTTTCCGTTTGAATTTGTATCTTTAAGTGATGCGTTTTTACTGCCTATTCCTGCTTTTTCTGATGGGTGTTTCGCTTCCGCTATCGGCTCAGTTAAACCGAAAACGAGAAGTTACGAAAATGTATTATGCAAACGGTGCGTTGGCAAAAACGGTGGTGGTGAAAACAAGTACCACCCGGAATATCGATCCGTATAATTATTATAAAAAGACACGCACTACAGTTATTACGTTCGATTCCATTACGGGGTTGCAACAGGAACGTCAATACCGGGTGACGAAATTAGGTCGCGACGGTAAACATTGTTACGAATTGTATTCCTCGGTTACTACCTATGATCAGCAAGGGAGAAAGCGGAAAGTAGAAGTTCGTAAATGCGATAAATCGTATACAAAAACAGAAGAATACCTGGACGGTAAATTGGTGTTTGTGCGCATATTTAAAACGCGAAAGCGATGAAGTTGAAAGTACACGCAGTTATTACGTTGCTGTTGATGATGTGCTCGTTGTTGCGGGCGCAATTGCCCATTGTAGGTGCAGATAGTTTGCAAAAAAGCTACACTCAAAAAGCAAAAGAGTGGCTGGACAAAGATGGTTCGTGTGCACGTTTGTACACTATCGATTTGTTCGGCTTCACGATGTATGCATCGCCTGAAGATAAAACTGCGCAACGTGCGGAATACAGAATAACGTGGCAAGAGTTACCTACGTTTCAGCATATGTTGGCAAGTACTTCCACCGGCGAAGCGATGCAGATCATGCAACAAAAAGGTGGAGGGCCGTTTTCGCCTGAAGTACAAAAGCGCTTTTATATTCCGGCTCCGGTGAGTTCGGAGTTTAGTCCGCAAGCTAAATTACCGTTGAACGGGTTGCGAATTGCCTTGGATCCCGGTCATATTGCAGGCGATACCACGATGGGGCAGATTGAACAAAAGTTTTTGAAAATAAAAGAATGGAACGGTAGTGATAGTGTAGAACGATTTTTGGTGGAAGGAATATTAACGTGGCAAACTGCGGTATTGCTGAAAGCGCAATTGGAAAGCGCGGGTGCACAAGTGTTGCTGACGCGTCAGGGCGCCGGTTTAACTGCATTCGGATATTCGTTTGAAGAATGGAAACAATTGCATTATAAGCGTTCGCTCGACTCGTTGTTGGTGTTAGACCCTGCGAATGTGAATTTGAAAAAATTAAAATCAGGTAAAGAGCAGAGTAACAAATTTATTTTCTGGCACGTGTTTCGTGAAATCGAAATGCGGCGCAGGGCCGAGATCATCAATGCATTTCATGCTGATCTGGCTGTGATTATTCATTATAACGTTAATGAAAAAAACACGGATTGGAAAGTGTTATCATCGGCGAATTACAACATGTGTTTTATTCCGGGAGCCTTTACTGCAGCAGAGTTGAGCACACCCGAAAGTCGTTTTCATTTTATGCGTTTGTTGTTTTCGGGGCAGATGGATGCTTCGGGAAAAGCGTCGAATTGGGTATTGAAATCGGTAGTGGATAAAACAGCTGTTCCCGCAGCGCAAAAATCGAATGCTGCGTATTTGGAAAAAAGTTGTGTGATGTACACGCCCGGTGTGTATTGTCGTAATCTGGGTTTAACGCGTCTGGTAACTGCTCCGTTGGTGTATGGTGAAACGTTGTATATGGATCATCTCGTGGAATTTAATGCGTTACAGTATGCTTCCGTGGAAGAACCTTCGGAACGTGTGAAAACTATTGCTGCAGCGTATTACGCGGGTATTGTGGAATGGGCATTACATTATCATCCGAATTGATATGAGAATATTAGTAACAGTATTTTTAATGATTATCAGCGCACGAGTGTGTTTTGCGCAATCGTTGTCGGTGATACAAGAAGACAAACTTCGTTATGCAAATTATACTCCCGCTACCGAAGCCGGTTGGGATACAATTCGTCATCAACATGGGGAAGCTTTTCCGCAACAAGCGAATTCAACACGAGGGGCGAATTGCAATTTGACGAAACGTGTGTACGGCTGGCATCCTTATTGGATGGGCACTGTGTACAATAATTATCAATGGGATTTGTTGACCGATTTATGTTATTTCGATTATGCGGTAAGTCCGAATACCGGCAACAATACCAATACTAGTTTTGCATGGTCCACCAGTGGTGCAGTAACTGCCGCCATTAATAACGGTGTGAATGTACATATCTGTGCTTCGTTGTTTGGGAGTCATGCTACATTTTGGAATACACCTGCGGCTCAAACTACGTTCACGAATAACATGATCAGTTTATTGCAAAGTCGTGGTGGAAAAGGCGTGAATATTGACTTTGAAGGCATGGGCGCAGCTGATCGAATTCCATTTACCAACTTCATGATCAACTTCTGCAATCAGTTGCATGCAGCAATTCCCGGATCGGAAGTAAGCGTGGCTTTGTATGCGGTAGACTGGAGCAATGTATTTGATATTCCGGCATTAACACCTTATGTAGATTATTTTATCATCATGGGTTATGATTATTATTGGTCGGGCAGTACAACAGCAGGTCCTACAGATCCGTTGTACACGTTTCAAACGAGTTATAATTATTCCTTGTCGCGTTCGACTACTTTTTACTTAGCGCAAGGGATGCCGTCGAATAAATTGTTAATGGGTTTGCCGTATTACGGTCGTGAGTGGGAAACGGTGAGTAATGCTATTCCTTCAAATACAACGGGAGCATTCAATTCGAGCAGAACTTATTCGTTTGTGCGTACTAATTCAACCGGCAATTATGTCAATCCGACATGGGAACCGAATAGTTTTTCTTCGAATTACACCTTTCAGGTTTCCGGTAACTGGCGACAATGTTTTATTGATGATGGTACCGCTATGCGCGCACGATTCGATTTGGTAAATTATCGCGGACTGGGTGGCATCGGAATTTGGGCATTGGGTTATGATGACGGTTACAACGATTATTGGAATGCGATTAATGATAAGTTTACCACCTGTGCCACAACTCCGTGTACAGGTACAGTTTGGGACATGGGCGGACCGGGAAGAAATTATTACGATCGGGAAAATTACGCGTACACGATTGCTCCCGATAATGCGTACGCCGTAACGTTGCAGTTCACGCAGTTTGATGTGGAATTGAATTACGACACGTTATGGTTGTATGATGGATGGAGTATCAATGCGCCTTTGATTGGAGCTTATACCGGAACCAATTCACCGGGAACTGTAACTACAACACAAGGTGCAATAACATTGCGATTTAAATCGGATAATGCAACAACACGTCCCGGATTTACGGCGAACTGGAGTTGTGCGGTGGATAATGTTAATCCAATTGCTACTGTTGCAGTTTCTGGCAATTGGCAAACTCAAAATTTTGGAGCACAGTTTACCGATACGGATAATGCCTCCGGAGTGGAAAAAGGTTTTTATCAGGTTGCACATTTTAACGGAAACAATTGGCGAGCAAATACGGAACGAGGATTTTTTCATGATGATTTTGATTCCGCTGCAATATATCCGCAATGGAGTAACGGTGCAGGGACATGGATCATTAACGGACAACAACAGTTGGAGCAGAACGATGAAGTAAACGGTAACACGAATTTGTATGCACCGTTGCGTCAGAATTTATCGAATCGATATCTGTATCAGTGGCAAGGAAGAATCAGTGGAAGCGGAAATAATCGTCGTGCCGGATTTCATTTCGCGTCGGATAGCGGTGCATTGCCCAATCGCGGAAACTCTTATTTCGTTTGGTTTCGCGCTGATCAGGGCACGTTGCAATATTATAAAGTGGTGAATGATGTGTTCACCTTGCAACAACAAGATTCATTTCCGTTCATGGTAAATACGTGGTATGATTATAAAGTAATTTATGATCGAATTTCAGGCGTTATTCAGGTGTACATCAACGATGCATTTGTAAGTCAATGGACAGATGCTACACCTTATGTCAACGGAAAATACATTTCCTTCAGAAGCGGAAATTGTAATTGGCAAATCGATAATTTCAGAGTCTATCGTTCACGATTTACCAATCAGTCTACTACAGTGCAAGTGGGCAATTGCAGCACGTGCGATATGCGCAGTCAGAATCCTTCACCTGCGCTGGCGGCCGGATTAATTCGCACCATAAATAAAGACAGCGCGAATAATTTGTCGGACATAGATTCTGTATTGGTGAACGTAGATTGGACTGCTCCGGTATTATCCGGAATTCCTACGGATGAAAGTGTTGTGGATGCGGATACAACAACCAATTTGAATCAGTTAAGTGCATTTTGGAATGCAGCGTCCGATCCGAATTCGGGTGTGCAATATTACGAATACTGTTTTGCAACAGCCGTTGGTGATTCCGATCTGGTTAGTTGGCAAAATGCGGCATTGAACACAACGGCAAATGCTGCATTAAGTTTAAGTCCTTTGCAATGGCATTATGCCGGACATCGTGCGGTAAATGCAGCCGGTTTGCGCAGTGCGGCTTTGTATTCGGATGGTATCTTCACGGAATTATCCACTTCAATACATGATCAGACTAATGGTGGTTTGTTGTTGTATCCGATTCCTGTAACGAACGAGTTACATATCGTATTTCCAAATGGTAGCGCAGCATCATCGCGGGTTCGCATCTACAATGCTTCGGGAGCTATAGTGTTGGAACAACAACATACCACTTCGCAATTAACATTGGATTGTTCCGCATTTGCAGTGGGTGTTTATTGGGTGATGATCACAACAGAAGAAGGTACAACTACACATGAAATTATTAAACGATGAGAAATTTATTGACAGCATTTTTCATTGTTAATGTTGTTTCATTATTTGCGCAACAAGCAACACCATGGGAACGTGTTGCACCTCCGGGTTCAACTGTTTATACAGAGTTGCGTGCTGCATTGAAAGAACCGGAAGTGGTTTATCGCATGGAGCTCAATGCTATAGATATTCTGAAAGAGCGCAAGCAATTAGAGAAGTTGAATAAACTCAATAACCTTACTGCGTTGCGTTTGAACAATCAGGATTGGGTGGAAGTTCCGACTCCGTTTTTGTACTTGAGCGGTTTGGTGTATTTCAGTGCGGCAAATATTCCCTTAACGCATTGTAATGATTCGGTAGCATTGTGGGGACAATTAAAATTTGCAGAATTCTCCGGTACTAATTTCGACACGTTGCCATTATCATTTAACGGATGGACACGCTTGTTGCATTTAAGTGTTATCGGAAACAAAGACACGATGCAGATATTGAACGAGTCGGGTACGCATAAAGAATTGCAAGAATTGAAATTGTACCGCAATCACTTAATTACCGGATGGGATTCGGTTTTTAGTTTTCCTGCATTGAAAAAACTAGTCGTGTACAAATCGGGTTGGAAAGCAATACCTCAGGGTATATTGCAACATGGGGTATTGGAAGAATTGTGGTTAGACAGTAATAACATTGCCACGGTTCCATCATTAATTTGGCAAATGAAAAGTTTGAAAATTCTTTCATTGCGCAACAATTCCATTACTCGAGTGCACCACAATATTTGTTTTCTGATGCAGTTGCAGGTGTTGGATTTGCGAGGCAATCCGATGGATCCGTATGATGTACGTTGTTTGCAGGCATTATTGCCGCAGTGCAGGATCTTGTATTAACGGTTTCATCACGCAGCTGAATAAACAGTTACCTTCGTGGCATGGATGATTTAACGGATTTGATTGAAAAAGATTCGGAGCAAGAACTCTATGAACATCATCGCTTTACCGTTGATCCCGGTCAGGATTTATTGCGCATTGACAAGTATTTGCAGTATAAATTGTCGGGTATTTCACGCACCAAAATTCAGGCAGCTGCAGATGCCGGCAATATTGTAGTAAACGACAAGCCCGTAAAACCCAGCTATAAAGTAAAACCTAAGGATGTTATCGCGATTCTGTTGCCGCATCCTCCTAAGGTATTTGAACTGATAGCAGAACCGATTCCGTTAAACATTACGTACGAGGATGATGCGTTGTTGATCGTGAATAAACCTCCGGGATTGGTGGTGCATCCGGGATATAACAACTTCACGGGAACACTTGTCAATGGCTTGTTGTATCACTTTGAACATTTGCCGAACAAAAATGGAGATGATCGTCCGGGATTGGTGCATAGAATAGATAAAGACACTTCAGGATTGCTGGTGATAGCAAAAACGGAATTTGCATTGGCTCACCTCGCGAAGCAATTTTACGATCGTACTAACGACAGGCGTTATTATGCTGTGGTTTGGGGCGATTTCGAACAAGACGAGGGAACAATTACGTGTAACGTTGGCAGAAGTTTACGCGATCGAAAAGTGATGGATGTATTTCCTGATGGAGATAACGGTAAGCACGCGGTTACACATTGGAAGGTTATTGAACGCTTTGGTTATGTGACATTGATTGAGTGCAAGCTGGAAACAGGTCGCACACATCAGATCCGAATTCACATGAAATCTATCGGGCATCCGTTGTTTAATGATTCCTCGTACGGCGGTAATCGCATTGTAAAAGGAACAAGCTTTACGAAGTACAAACAGTTTATTGATAACTGTTTTGACCTTTGTCCGAGACAAGCGTTACATGCAAAAACGTTAGGCATCAAACATCCGACAACAGGACAATGGATGGAATTCACCAGCGAGTTGCCTGATGATATGCAAGCGTTGTTGGAGAAGTGGAGGAATTACGCGGTTTCTCGTCCGCACGAAACGGAAGAGTGATCGTGCCTGAATAATTAATTGGACTTAATACAACGCACAGAACAACCCACACCAAAGTTGCATACCATTTGGTTCAACTTTGGACTGTGATTGAACAATGCCGCTGCCCATCCTGCACTCATGGACGGAGCACTGGTAGTCCAATAATATGTGGCAATACCATCGAAGCCGAAATCTCCCGTGTTTTTTCGCCAGCCGGCCGGTAAAGCACCAAAGTTAGATTTGTTATTACCGTTACCATCTTTGCCGTCATTGGGAAGCCATCCTGTGTAATGCTTTAGTTTTGTTCCTGCTGATTTTTCTTTTAGAAATGTAGCCATGTCGGTAAAATCGTAAAGCGAAGGAATAGCCCAACCCTCGGGCGCTAATCCGCGTTTATCATCTATTGCATACCAGTTGTACAATTTGCCGTATTGCTTACCGTGTTGAGGGTCGTTGTTTAAATAACACCATGCCGGTTTTCTTTCATCAAATGCTTTCTTCCATTCTTCCGGTGTTTTGGCTTCCGGAATGGTATCTCCATTTCTAAACGTAACTACGTCAAGATTACGGGCCATCCATATCTGCTTGCCGATTTTTACGCTTTCCTGATCTGCGGAAATCGTATAATTTTTAGAATGGTGAAAAGCTGTACCGAAAATAGATACAAGCACAATCGCGAGTGTCAGCTGTAATTTTTTCATAATGTATTGATAGGGTTAAACGTTCCGCAAGATATAACGCAGAAATTAGATTTTTTGTATTTATCTTACTTCATTATACTAAATCCGAAATTCAAAGTCGTGATGCGATATACTATAGTATCTCTGTTTCTTTTGCTTTGGAGTAACTTGCTCTTAGCAGGGCCGGAGCGTGATAGCCTCATGCGTATCATAAACAATACCAAGCTTCAGGATACCACACGTATTGGTGCGAGAGTTTACCTGGGCGAATCGGAAATGATACTTCGTGTTTCATACTGGGATAGTATTCGTAAGGATTGCGAACGCGCCTTGAAAAAAAAGAATGTACCGTCAGTATCTTATACACTTCAGAAGCATCAGGGACATGCGTTAAATAATATCGGCTATATCTATAAATCCAACGATAAAATGGATTCCGGTGTGGTGTATTATACGCTGGCTTTAAAAGTTCATGAAAAAATTGATTATAAAATTGGAATTGCAACAGCATACAATAATTTGGGATTAGTAGCTTTCAGCAAGGGTAATGTTCCGCTGGCGTTGGATTATTATCATCGAAGTATAGCAATTCGGGAAGAGATAGGAGATAAAAAAGCATTGGGTAATTCGTATAACAATCTTGGTTTGACCTATCATAGTTTGGGCGATACGGTTAAAGCAATGGAATATTACCGAAAGAGTTTGGTGATGCGGGAACAAATCAACGATAAGAAAGGAATCGCTCAATCGTTGAATAACGTAGGAAGTGTTTATGAAGATTACCAAAATTTCGATACGGCGTTGGTGTATTACAATCGAAGTTTGAGTGTTGCGCAAGGTTCCGGTGATGCAAGGGGAGAAGCATTAGCGCTGAGTAATATCGCATACGTATTTGTAAAGCTTGATCGTTCGGATTCCGCTTTGGCAATTTATAAGAAGGCACTGCATATTCGAAGAACAATAAAGAACAAAGCCGGAATGGCTAATTCCATGAGGAGTATAGGAACGTTGTTTTTAAATCGTAATCAGCTCGATTCAGCTTTATTCTACGGTAAGGAAGCCTATCGTTTAGCGGTTGAATTGGAATATGTAGAAACAATAATGAATGCGGGGCAGTTGTTGAGTGAAGTGTACGAAAAAATGGGACAAACGGCTACGTCATATCAATACTATAAAGAGTTTATTAAGTTGCGGGATAGTGTGAATAACGATGCTAATAAAAATGCTGCTGCCCGACAAAATGCCCGTTACGAATACGATAAACAAAAAGCGTTAGATGATTTATCACACCAACAAGAAATTGCTATTCAGGAGCAGGAGAAAAAGAAACAACGTCTCATCATTGTTTTCGGGACAATAGGACTCCTCATTGTGTTGGTGTTTTTGGGCTTTGTCATCAATCGTTATAGATATATACAGCGACAAAAGCGTGTAATTGAAGAACAAAAGAATTTAGTAGAAACCGCACATCATGAACTGGGAGAGAAGAATAGAGAAATTCTCGACAGTATCACCTACGCTAAAAGAATTCAACGCGCGGTACTTCCATCCGATAAAGCTGTAAGGGAATTGATTCCGGATAGCTTTATCATGTACAAACCGAAAGATATTGTTGCGGGAGATTTTTATTGGCTGGAAGAGGCCGAAGGGATAATTCTTTTCGCAGCTGCAGACTGCACAGGACACGGTGTTCCGGGTGCAATGGTTTCTGTGGTGTGTAATAATGGATTGAACAGAAGTGTGCGCGAACACGGATTAACTGAACCCGGAAAAATACTGGATAAAACACGAGAGATTATTTTGTTAGAATTTGATAAAAGCGAAGAGGAAGTAAAAGATGGTATGGATATTTCTTTGGTAGCTATTTCAAAAACACCTCATAGCGATCAGGTGAATGTAAAGTGGAGCGGAGCAAATAATCCTTTATGGGTAATCCGATCAACCGGTGAATTCGTTGAATTTAAAGGCGACAAGCAACCTGTAGGTCGATATGATATGGTAGTACCTTTTGCTACTCACACATTCACTCTAACGCGCGGTGATATGTTGTATTTATTTTCAGATGGATTTGTTGATCAATTCGGAGGAGAGAAGGGCAAGAAGTTTAAATCATCTCAA
>CALJIF010000139.1 GCA_937974275.1 uncultured Flavobacteriales bacterium | reverse complement strand
ACATTGCATTTGCATTTTCATAAGAAATAAAATTTAAAAAGTGATACGTAAAAAAAGTACTGTATTTCGCTTGCATCTATCGAATCTCAGCTGCTGATTCGGGATAAGGAACAAATGACGGTGCAAAGGTGTGGCGGTAGGAAAAGATTATTCGGATGTCGCCCGATTACATTCGAATCTAAACGACAACAAATGGGAAGGTTCGGTAAGAGTGAGGGGTGGTGTGGGTGTAGTTGGTGGGTTGTGATAAGGGGCGGTGCGGGCAGAAGCATTAATTAGCGGACAATAGAGGGGAGATAGGCGACAAGAGTTGTGGGAGGATTTGGGTTAATGATGTAAATTACCGCTGGGTAACATATCGACATGCGCCTGTTCGCATCCCAGTAGTTGGTGTAAATAATAGACAATGACTTGATAGACTAGTTAGACAACATATAAATGGCAAGACTCGAAAATATTTTAATAGTCTAAGACACTTAAAAATTATACTTCATGCTTAATTACTATTATTCAGATACTATTGGTGCATTCCTTGAAAAATCCCCAGAAGCAATTATTGGAGAAATTTCAATTAACGGAAGGCTTGGTCACATATCTACAGAACTGTACGCTTGGGAATATCAGATAAAGCTGCTTAAGGAGGTATTACAGCAAAGAGCCGGTCATTTATTCTTCGAGTTTACAATTCCTAGAATGGGTAAGAGAGTAGACTGTTTACTGATGATTAAAAATGTTGTGTTTGTGATAGAGTTTAAAGTTGGGGAAAAGGAGTTTTATAAACATAACGTTGAGCAGGTCTGGGACTACGCATTGGACCTCAAAAATTTTCACAAGCCAAGCCACAACCTTTTGTTGGTCCCCATTTTGGTTGCAACAAAGGCGAAGATGCCGCAGGTAAGTCTTATGACTTCAAGCCACAATGATAATCTGGTGAATCCTGTATTGGCTAACGCGAGCGGGTTGGCAAAAGTAATTGAAGACGTGCTTGACTTTTTCCAGGATCCATCAAATATTGATGTTAAGAATTATGTTGAAGGAAGTTACTCCCCAACACCAACAATAATTGAAGCAGCCATCGGACTGTACAACAGTCACAACGTTGAAGAGATCACCAGAAATGATGCTGATGCCACCAACTTAAGAACAACGACACAATATATTTCAGACACCATAGAATACGCGAGGAGAAACAGTAAAAAAGTAATTTGCTTTGTTACGGGCGTTCCTGGTGCGGGTAAAACATTAGTTGGGCTTAAGGTAGCCACGGATCATTTGGATAAGGAAAAGGGAACGACAAGCGTTTTTCTGTCAGGGAATAAGCCACTTGTTGATATTCTTCAAGAAGCACTCACTCGAGATAGGGTTACTCAAGAAAAGGCGAAAGGGAAAAAGATTACTAAGAAACAGGCAAGAGAAAGCGTAAAAGCGTTTATACAAATCATTCATCATTACCGAGATGAATATTTAAGAGATCTGAATGCGCCATACGATCATGTTGCGATTTTTGATGAGGCACAGCGCGCCTGGACAAAGGAACAGACTGTGAAATTTATGCAGCAAAAAAAGGGGATACCGGACTTTCACTATTCGGAGCCAGAGTTTTTGATTTCTTGTTTGGATAGGCATGATGATTGGGCTGTGGTAATCTGTTTAGTGGGGGGAGGCCAAGAAATTAATACTGGTGAAGCGGGAATTTCAGGATGGCTAGCTGCAATAGAGAATAATTTTAGACAATGGGAAACAAGAATTTCACCGAATCTGTTTGATAGTGAGTACGCAGCTCAAACGGCAATTGCAAGGTTGCAAAGAACAAGCACTGTTACCTTTAACGACAACTTACATTTGTCCGTTTCTATGCGATCATACAGAGCAGAGCACTTGTCAAGATTGATCAAGGAAATCTTGGACATAGACGATAATGCAAGGAGTACATTTTCTGAATTAAAAGATAAATATCCAGTAGTCGTAACTCGAAGTGTTGAAAAGGCCAAAAAATGGCTGAAAGAAAAAGCACGTGGAAGTGAACGTTATGGCATTGTTGTTTCTTCTCAAGCGTATCGATTAAAGCCACTTGCCATAGATGTCAAATCTCAAATTAATCACGTAAACTGGTTTTTAGATGGTAAGGACGATATTCGTTCCTCCTATTTTTTGGAAGATGTTGCAACTGAATTTCAGGTTCAAGGATTGGAGCTTGATTGGGCTTGCGTTACGTGGGATGGTGATTTGCGCTACTCTAATGAAGGCTGGAGAAGCTATTCTTTTGTGGGCAATAAGTGGCAACATATACACAAGGAAAGTCGAAAGAAATATTTGATAAATGCCTACAGAGTGCTTCTTACACGAGCCCGACAAGGGATGATAATTGTTGTGCCGGAAGGAAGCCGAGAAGATCATACTAGACAACCTGAGTTTTATGATGCAACATATAATTATTTAAAAAGCATTGGCTTCAAGGAGTTGTAAATTTTAGAATGACAGATTGCTGTATTGCGACCACATCGTTTTTCATACCTACCCTCCCAGAACGCTATTTCCCCAACAAAGAATTTTTAGAATTTCACTACCACAACATCTTCATCAAATAAACCCTCTCCATGCCCACATCTACCCTCTCGCGCACCCCAACATTTATCCCACTCAACAATAAAGTATTTGCGGAGTACAGTTTGGTGTACCGAATAAATGACGCTTACACGATTAAGGATTTCGCTGGGTTGATCAACAAGCATCAGTTGTTGTTTCAGAAGTTCGAAAACAAACAGCAACAACTCAACCTGATGTTTGTGGATAGCGTTTTTGTGAATATTCTGGCGGATGTGGCGGTAGGTGTGTTGTTGAAGAAGGTGAACTCTTTCGCCAGTTATATGTCGTGGAAAGATAAATCGCGGCCATTCGATATGTTGGATGAAGGAAATTACTTCGCCTATAAATTCAGTGATTTTATTCACTTGATGTTGTACGGTGATATTGCGTCAACACAGCCTTACAAGCAGGAATTGCACACAGACAGTGTGTTTTGTTTTAGGAACACAACCGGGGAGTTAGAGTATTTTTCGATTTATGAGCAGCAGGCGTTGCAAAAGAGATTGCTACAGAAAATGAAGCTGGAAGTGGATTACGATCGCAGCAGCATCAATCGGCAGGAGGTGAAAGTTTGGTTGAGGATGATGATGTGAGGAGGCACTATCTACATTCGTACTCACTTTGATACGCCAAGATGTATTCAGTCACTAGTATACGCGGTATTTGATACAGAGCTGATCAAATCCTATTTTATCATCTTTCGCGAGATAAAAGTCATCCTTTGAAATTTCTACTTTTTTAAATTCACCTTGTAAGGAACCCGATATGTATTTCATAAAGTGTTTGCCATTTTCTACGCAGATGCTCCACCCGTTCTTAAAAAACTCAATTTCAGTATCATTCGGTTTCTTTGGATATTCGCCCGGTTTCATTTTGTAACCTGTCATGATTTTAAAAGCTATCCTACTAATTGAGGAAACTTTAAGTTTGCAAGTGCTCTACTTTGAAATTTCGGTAGAGTGTTAAAACGCTGTTAGTCTGATTCGTTTTCTAACTCCTTTTTAAGGGCTTCTTTTATTTCTTCATTAGTTTCATAATAGAGTACATCATTAATTGCCTTAGTCAAAGATTGCCCTTTGTAGATAATTCTAGAAAGTTTCAGGGTTTCGTATGCTAGGACTTTATCAAGTCTGTAACTTATAGCTTCAATACCTTTGTTGTAAGCCATTTCGTATCGTAAAGCTTCGATATGACCTATCACCATTTTAATTAGTGCTGGATTACTAATGTTTTGAGATATTGCATTTGACAGGCTATAGAGTAAATCAAATTTTTCTAATGTCGACAAACCTGATATACCAGCCAGTTCTTTCTCTATGTAACTATTCATACCTGTGTTCATCATTGAGGTGGTATAATTGTTTTAACCTTTACTGGGGAGCTCCATTTACTTCTATCTATAACGAGCATTTGTTTCCCTCCCCCTGTAGTTGTATATGTTTTTTCAATCGTGTTTGCAATTGTGCTTTCAAATGCTATTGTGGGTTGAGTGGCAGATATTTTATATACATCGTATTCTACTGCATGACTATTTAATGGTAGTCCTAGTTTTTGTTCAATGTTGTTTGCATTTTCAAGTGCATCAAACTCTGCTTTTGTCATAAAGAAAGGTGTATATGCTGTAATACCTTCGTCTTTTGGAACAATTTTGTACAGTTCATCTCCAACGTTAATTGTTTTTTTTATCGGAATAGTACTTCCAGTTTTTATTAAATCATTTAAATAGCTTTGTTTGGTTGCATTATCAATTGCATTTGAGTACTGTCCTAACATTTCAGCATAGGTTGAACTTGGCACACCTGCAGGAGTTAAGCCCTGTGGTTTGAAATTTGAATTATCGAATGGGCCATAAAGTGTTTTTAAATTGTTCAGCCAATTTGTGCGAATTGTTACAAGATTCCCCACACCCGCCACCACATCTCCCACTTTCCCATCAACAATGGCATCGTCTAGTTTATTCAATGCGGCTTTGGCATCGGCGCTTACGGCGGATGAGGCATCAATGGTGGTTTTACGTGCGGTGTAGCGTTCATGAAAAAGTTGTACGTCGGTTTTAAACAGGCGCGTGAGACCGTACGTTGCTGCTGCGCCATTTAAAATTAAGGTAATATTTTCATACGATTTCAGAAAATCTTCGCCTTCCTGTGGTGTGGCGAAACAGCCCTTCACGCCATTGCGCACCGTAGTGTTCATCAGCAGTAAATCGCTGGCGGCAACAGTGGTTTCCAGTGCTGCTATTCCTCTAACTACCCAGGAGGTTGCTGTAATCAGTTCACCGACTCCGGTGGCTAAAGCCAATACGCCGATGGTTACTTTACTCGCCGTTTGCAGGTCTTGAATGTTTTTAATGTGCACGAGCCAGTCGAGCATAAATGCCGGAGCGGGAATAGCTGTGCCTGCAGGAACACCTAGAATTTCGCTGTTGTTTTTTGGGGAAATAATTACCGGAGCGTAAATGTCCAACACCTGCGGCTGGGAGCCGATGCCGCTGTTATTGGGTAGAATGTTTTTCTTGGAGACGGTTATCGTATTGTTCTGCAAATTGGCGGCTACCAAATTGTTGTCATTAAAGAAATCCTCGTCCCACATGAATAACAGTGGTTGATGCTGCGCGCCCGAAGCCGCACCTATAAACGCGCCATTCATATTGCGCCAATAACCCGCCAACGTTAGTATGACGTCCGTGTAATTGTCTTTGCCAAAGAAGCCTGCCGTTGAGTTATCAATGCGGAAGGAAATATCATCGAATAACTTTTGTTGTTTTAATAAACCCATTAATGAACTTTGGTCGGATGCTTTAATGTTTTTAATTAAACTTAAAACAATGTTTTCGCAATGTGCATCGGGCAAAAGTCGATCATTGGAATTAGTAACGTCCGCGCATTGTGCGGATAGCAACTTCGCGATAAGAATAACACGCTGTGCAGTGGGTAACGATTTAATATAATCCTCATCCCGGTAAAGAATCCACCCGTAATAAAGTACCGAGTCGCGTGTAATGTTGGCGTTGTTCTTGAGTTGTTGTACTCCGCGTGCGGCTTTGGAGGCTAGTTGCGATGCGAATTGTAAAAAGTTATTGTCATAAGTGCTGTATAGTACACCCAATGGACTTGTGGAGGCTGTTTGCGCTTGTTCATTGCCAAGTGTAAGCACGCACCACGCGGATTTTTCAGATAGTCCGTTTAATGTTATTGCAGTGGAGAGCAGCTTGGGTTTATCAATGGCAGGATTGTCTTTTAATCCATTCACCAGCCATTGCGCTTGACGATTAGAGAAGGTGAGGGTATTTAACTCGCAGTCGTTGTAAACATTGCACTTGATGAAATTGAGTAATGCAATCGCATTGTTCTTTTGTTGCAAATATCCATTTTCTACTATTGGGGGTGTTAAGTTCTTTGGAATTGATTGAGCGGTTTGAAACCATTGGGCATCGTTGGGACTAAGGTTATGTCCATAAACGTATTGCATCGCGAATGAGGCACGAGCATATGAATCGGTATTATAATTTCCTACTGCCGTTCCGAAACCATATATAACTATTTTGGGGTATTCCAGTATGTTACAGGCACTTTCGGCTATGGTGGCAAGAATATTTTGGAAATCATGAACAGCCGCATACCAATCAGTTGGAGATAATTTTTGCGTGAGCACTAATTTTTTATACAAACTCCCGGGTTCCATAGCATCGGCTTGCGTAACGGGCTTCTGTAAAACGAAAGGAAAATTTTCTAGATGTACGGCAATAACTCTTAGGTAATCTGGACGGGAATTGTAAGACAGGTGATAGGGGTACATAACCTCTGCATTTATGAATGCCGGAGATTCATAGAAGACATCTTTTCCGCTACCGGGTCTTCTATAGTAGAAAGTACTCGTGTCCATATCAGCAGGACACCACTTTAGCATGTCAATTACAATGGGCTGTGGCGCAGGCGAAAAAGTAGATCGAATAGCAGTGTTATTGAGCGCTTCATGGTATTTAATAATCTGTCTTACTCCGTCTGCAATGCAGGAATCAATGATGCTTTGATCCAAATAGGTGCCGTAGCTGCCTTTTGCAAACAGCAACATTACAGTAAGAATTATAATTTTAATTGACTTCATTGCGGTTTTTTAAATGCAGAATTATTTAAAGTATTTTCAATGAGGCGATAGATGGCAAGCTCTACCTGATCAATCATAAGGTTTTCATCAGTTCCTAATGCGAGTTGTGCAGCGAGATATTCATGCGATGGTTGTCCACCGATGATCAAGTAATTCGCTAACAAATTGAAATCGTCTGCGGTTGGTGGATCTGCGCAGAAGACTTTTAATACTTGTGCACGGATATAGTTGTACTCGGTACGAACTCGTTCCAGTTCTTGAGGCGATGCCTGAAGATTGACATCTGTTGAGTCGTATTCCATGAATGTTACAAATACATCATCAGATACGGGAGCTGATGTATCACCACTAAGTCCTAATGTTTGTGTGATGTACAGGTCGTGGGCTTGTCGTGCTGTGTTCATGGAATCTCGCAGCGTATTCATATACGCAACGGTGTGTTTATTGCGAATTCGTGTAAATGCAGCGCGGTAAATGTCTTTTTGGTCTTCGCTAAGCGGAACATGTGGAATGGCGTTTTGATAAACAATATTGCCATTAGCATAAACGGTGTACACATTTCCATTTTCATCTTGAACGGTATATGGAAATTCAGTCGGCGTAATTATTGTTGTATCGTTGCCACTAATAATGACAATGTTACCGTTGTTGTCGAGATACAAACTGTCGATGGTTCCGTTGTAGGTGTAGTTAACGTTCCACATACCGCTACTCACCCATCCCTGCAACCAATTCCCAATGCCCTCGCTCATCGCACGTACTTCGCCGGAATACATTTTAAAGTCTTGCCCGATTTGAATGCCGTTGAAGGTGCAGCCTACTGAAATGCCCATGGGCATTACGATGCGACCGGTGCCGGTGTAAAAGCCCGCACTGTTGACGTTGTTGGCTAACGATAGAACGCTCATTTCAAATTGTCCTACTTGCCAGATCATGCCGGTAGTGGCTTGGGTTAAGGGCTGGAAAGCTTGCATGTTGGGTGCAAGACTTGTCTGACCGCACACGAATACCGGCACGGCGGCTGTTGTAAACAAAACGGTATTGCTTACGGGCCCTTCGTTGCCGTTGGGTAAAATGCCCACCACTTGTGCTTCGTAAGTGGTTTGCGGTTCGAGGCCGTTAACGCGGGCGGTGCGTGTGTTGGTAGTTTGCGGAAACCAGTTTGCGGTATTTTGTTTTCGGAATTGCAAACGATACGAAGCGTAAACACTTAAGCTGTCCCATTGCGCGAGCGCTTGGCGCGCGCCTTGCGCTTGTGCGGTGAGTTGCAACGCGGCGAGATTTCCGAGCACGCTTAGTGAATTGCCCCAGGTGAAGGTGCAATACTGCGACCAACCGTTATTGCGAAACAACGGCCGCCCATCTCCATCGCGCGCGCGCACGCGCCACACGTATTCCATGCCGGGAATGAGCGGTGGTTCTGCAATACCATACATGATCATGGTTTGGGATGTGGTAATGGTATAAATGGGTGCTTGTGTAAGCAATACGTTGCCGGGAGGATTGTTGGCCGGACGTACTTCGTACAATTCAAAATCGTATTCGGTGCCTTGTTGCGAAGTAGGGCCATTCATGTTTAACGGCGTCCAACTGAAGGTGATGTTTTGTGGTGTGATGATATTGACTTCACTTTCGCACAAGGGAAAATTGAGTAAAGGCGGATCGTTGATGCCCATCCACACTTGTAGGCAGGCTTCGTTGCTGACTTGTATAGGAACCGGATTCGCGAAATCGTATGCGGTAATGCAGATGGTGTATAAACCTTCGGGCAATACTTTTTGTTGGTTGTATTGCTGCGGAGTGATGCCCGTAAATTGTAAGTTGTTGACGGAAATTAAAGGTGCAAGATCGCTGCCGCTGAGTAATGCCGGCACTCCGGGTTGCACATTAACGGGTCCCATAAAATACCAGGACGGACTTTGCATAGTGATGCCTTGTCCTTGCAAAGAAAATTTGAGTTTGATGTTGTACGATGCTACGCTGAAATCGTTGAACACCACAAATGCGCGCAGTTGTTCGGATGCGGCAACCGTATAATCGGGAAGATAGCCCGAGAATGGCGGAAGCAATTGCACGCTTAATTGCACGGGATAATTTTGCGCCCGCAGAAGTTTTGCAGAACACAGAAAAATTACGGGCAGCAAGCAGCGCAGGAGTGTGTGCATGGGTAGCAAAAATGCAGTACCGCAGCAGACTAAGACGTATAATAAACGTTTGTGTTCGGATAAAATGAACTGTTGGCGGCAGCTGCGTGAGGGATAGGAGCGGAAAGCCCGGAGACCCGAAAGCTTTCGGGACGAGGACTTGCAGCGTATAGCCCGACCCGAAAGGGACACGCCCAATGTTGTAGTTGCTGACGGGTGAATATTATTCGTTACTTGTAGTATGAAATGGAAACTACACGTAACGACGCATTACGCATGTTCGTTGGAGCGAGCATTCAAATCGCCGATGTTATGTGATATAACTAAAGTGCATACGGGATACGGTTTAATGCCTCGCGTAACACATTGTACGGAAGAAGAAGGTTGGGGAAAGCCGGGTGCAGTGAAAAAAGTGTTCGTAGCGAAAACTTGGGCACATGCGGGTGGATTTGCTTCGCGTGATAAAGTGGTAGAGCGCATTGAAAACGAATATTGGAAAATAGAAGTGAGCGATTTTCAATCGTACTTGCCGGGATTCGACCGGATGGTGGGCGAATGGAAAACAACCGAAGTACAACCCAATGTTATTCGAATTGATTACACGTACACATTGCACTCGAGTCGCGTGTTGTTGTTTCCGTTCCAGGCTGCGTTTGCGTATTTGTTTTGGAAAACTTACATGAAGCGGGTTTTGGAAAATATACGCCGCTTACCACAAGAAGAAGCGCCGTATTTATTTGAATAATGAAATTTATGTAAGACCGCAGCTGGTTCAATTAATTTGAAGAATAGCTACGAGATGTAAAATTTGCTCCCTACAACCCGACAGTAACAGATACTTAGATGATATACCCGAACGGGTGTAAAAAGGGTTTTTTCTGCTGATAATATACCCGAACGGGTGCGTTCGTGCCGAATTTCAATAAAAATATACCTTAACGGGTGTAAAAAATCAGAAATATGCTATTTTAGTACCCAAAAGGGTATAAAATGGAATTGGCAAACTTCGTAAAAGAGCGACGAAAGGCGGTAAAACTCACCCAGCCTGAATTGGCAGAAAAGGCGGGCGTGGGATTACGTTTTGTGCGTGAATTGGAGCACGGAAAAAAGTCTTTACGGTTGGATAAGGTAAACCAAGTGTTGCAACTATTCGGTTATACGGTTGGCGCGGTGCCGCAGTCGGACGTTCGTTCGGCAACAACGGACTAAAATTATAACTATGAGAAAAGCAACCGTAAAAATAGAAGATGAAGTTGTGGGATGGCTTACACACGATGAACGCGGCTATCGTTTTGAGTACGACCGATTGTACGTTTCGAAATCCGGCGCAAAGGCTGTGAGTTTAACACTTCCGGTACGGGAACAACCCTATGTTTCTAATGTACTGTTCCCATTTTTTGACGGACTGATACCTGAAGGTTGGCTATTACACATAGCGGAAAAAAACTGGAAATTGAATGCACGAGATCGTATGGGTTTGTTACTGGCGTGCTGCAAAGATTGTGTAGGTGCAGTGAGTATTGAAGCAATGAGTACGGAGGATGATGTATGAGTAATTGTTTGTTTTGTTATCAGCCGCTGACTGATCATGCGCAAGACTTTCACGTGAGTTGCGCGAAAAAAATATTTGGTCAGCCGGACGCTCCGGTATTGCCGTATTCAGAAGAAGATCTGGAACCGTTGGCGAGGGAAGTCATACAAAGTCAAACAGCAGTTACGGGTGTACAGGCAAAACTGTCGCTGCACATTACAGGTAACATAAAGCATGGCACACCACGTCGATTTACCATTGTGGGTTTATGGGGCGGATATATTTTGAAACCGCCTACTCCTTTGTATCCGCAATTGCCGGAGGTGGAAGATGCCACCATGCATCTGGCCCAATTAATTAAAATAAAAACGGCACCACATAGCTTAATTCGTCTGAAATCGGGAAGTTTAGCATACATCACCCAACGTGTAGATCGGGTAAAAAAACGAAAGCTGGCGATGGAAGATATGTGTCAGTTAACAGAGCGTCTTACAGAAGACAAGTACCACGGGAGTTACGAACAAATTGGAAAAACGATCCAAAAATTTTCGGCAGCTCCGGGCTTGGACGTGGTAAATTTTTTCGAGTTGGTGCTGTTCTCTTTTTTAACGGGCAATGCGGATATGCATTTAAAAAACTTCTCCTTGTTGGAACAACCGGGTTTGGGGATGACGATAGCTCCGGCGTATGACTTAGTAAATACGGCGTTGGTGAATCCTGCTGATGAAGAAGAAATGGCTTTAACACTGAACGGTAAAAAGAGAAAATTGAAAAAGCAGGATTTCGTGGAGGCAATGCATACTTTAAAAATTGAAGCGAAACAGCAGGAAAATATTTTTAATAAAATGAGGAAAGCTTTGCCGCAATGGATGTTGTTGATTGATCGCAGTTTTATGAGTGATGAGATGAAGCTGCAGTATAAGGAGATTTTAATGGAACGCATGAGTCGGATGAGTTTGAATAAATAAGCTTTATACACGCGGCAGCTGCGTGAGGGATAGGAGCGGAAAGCCCGGAGACCCGAAAGCTTTCGGGGCGAGGACTTGCAGCGTATAGCCCGACCCGAAAGGGGCACGCCCAAGAATTAATAATTAAAATGTAGAATTCCGATTGCTGAATCTTTTACCCACAAAAAATGCCCCACACAGGAGCATTTTTTATTTCGTAAGCGCGGTTAGTATTAGTCCCACTTTTCCGGACGCATCTGCGGAAAGAAGAGCACGTCCTGAATAGAGGCGTTGTTGGTCATGATCATGGCCAAACGATCGATACCGATACCGATACCTGCTGTTGGAGGCATTCCGTATTCCAACGCGCGTAAAAAGTCGTGATCGATGTACATGGCTTCGTCGTCGCCGCGTTCCATGAGTTTCACCTGATCTTCGAAACGTTCGCGCTGATCAATAGGATCGTTCAATTCGCTGTACGCGTTGGCCAACTCTTTGCCGTTTACCATTAACTCAAAACGCTCCACCAATCCTTCTTTGCTGCGGTGTTTTTTAGTTAAAGGACTCATCTCTACCGGATAGTCGGTGATGAACGTTGGCTGTACGTAAGTGCCTTCGCATTTGTCGCCAAAAATGGCGTCGATAATTTTTCCGCGACCCATGGTGTTGTCGATATTGCAACCCAGATTACGCGCCGCTGTTTTTAATTCTTCGTCGTTGAGTGCAGTAACGTCGATACCGGTGTGTTCTTTAATGGCATCGAACAAGGTAATGCGCTTGAACGGTGCTGCGAAGTTGATGATCTTGTCGCCCATAGGAACTTCGGTTGTGCCGTGAATGGCCAGGGCCACTTTTTCCAACATGGTTTCGCAGGTTTTCATCATCCACTCGTAATCGCGATATGCCACGTAAAATTCCAAAACGGTGAACTCGGGATTGTGTGTGCGGTCCATGCCTTCGTTGCGGAAGTTGCGGGAGAATTCGTACACGCCGTCGAAACCACCAACTACGAGACGCTTTAAATACAATTCGTTGGCGATACGCAAATAGAAAGGCACATCGAGCGCATTGTGGTGTGTGATAAACGGACGTGCCGCTGCGCCACCGGGAATGGGTTGTAACACGGGCGTGTCCACTTCGAGTAATCCTAAATTGTTCAGGTGTTCGCGAATGGCATTCATCATTTTGGTGCGCTTCACAAACGTATCTTTTACCGTAGCGTTGATGATTAAGTCGGCGTAGCGCTGGCGGTAACGAAACTCGGGATCAGTAACTGCATCGAACGTGTTGCCGGACTCGTCCGTTTTAACGATAGGCAAAGGACGCAAGGCTTTCGACAATAACTTCAACGACGTTACGTGAATGGAAATTTCGCCTACTTGTGTAGTGAACACGTAACCCGTAATGCCGATGATGTCGCCAATGTCTAACAGTTTTTTGAAAACGGTATTGTACATGGATTTGTCTTCGCCCGGACAAATGTCATCGCGGCGCACATAAATTTGAATACGTCCGGTTTGGTCCTGAATTTCTGCGAATGATGCATTGCCCATAACACGCACGCTCATGATGCGGCCTGCGATGGAAATGTCTTTATAGTTGGTTTTATCGCGTTCGTAATTTTCGTGTATGTCGGCTGCGGTGGCATTAATGATAAATTCCTCCGCAGGGTAAGGATTAATTCCGGCAGCGCGAAGTTGATCGAGCTTTTGGCGGCGAACAATTTCTTGTTCTGTAAGTTGGTGCGTCATAAAAGATAAATGTGGCGCAAAGATAGGGATTCCCGCGCTTCTAAGAACGTGGGGAGTCGGGCTGTTGGAAGTGTTTAACCACCAGTTGCGCTTTAGCCGGACCAACGACTGCGGCGAGTTCATCGGCGTTCGCATTTTTAATGCGTTGTACGGAGCCGAATTCGCGCAGGAGTTTTTGTGCGGTAGTATCGCTGATGCCCGTAATTTGTGTGAGTTCGGTTTTAATCACCGACTTGCTGCGCTTTTTGCGGTGTTTGGTAATGCCAAAACGATGCGCCTCATCACGGGCGTGTTGAATAACACGCAAGCTTTCCGATTTTTTATCGAGATACATCGGAATAGAATCGCCGGGATAATAAATTTCTTCCAAACGTTTGGCGATACCGATTACGGCCATTTTTCCGCGTAACCCAAGTTCTTCCAACGCATCCATGGCAGCAGAGAGTTGTCCTTTACCTCCGTCGATGATTACCAATTGCGGAAACTCCTGCTCTTCTTCCGAAACGCGTTTGTAACGGCGGAAAATAACTTCTCGCATGGTAGCGAAATCGTCAGGGCCTTCGACCGTTTTCACATTAAAAATGCGGTAATCTTTTTTGCTCGGCTTACCGTCACGAAAAACAACCATCGCGGAAACGGCATCTGTTCCCTGAAAGTTGGAATTATCGAAACACTCGATATGACGCGGCTCTTCGGACAAGCGCAAATCTTTCATCATGGTTTGCATGATACGATTGGTGTGTCGCTCCGGATCGACGAGCTCTTCTTTTTTCGATTTTTCTTTGATATAGTAATCGAGGTTACGATCGGATAATTCCAGTAACTTCTTTTTGTCGCCTCGTTGCGGCACATGAAAGGAAACTTCCGGCAGTTGCACTTCGGGTAAAAAAGGTACAATCACTTCCGCGGCATGACTTTCGAAGCGTTCACGAAACTCCACCAACGCCAATTGCAACAATTCCGCATCGCTTTCGTCCAGTCGTTTTTTCATTTCGATGGTGTGCGCCTGCACAATGGCGCCATCCACAACTTTCAAAAAGTTCGCGTAACCACTTTTATCATCCGAACGAAAAGCGCATACATCAACATTGGTTATGGTTGGAGAGACAACCGTTGATTTACTTTGATACGTTTCCAGCGCATCAATTTTTTCTTTCACTGCCTGGGCGCGCTCGAATTGCAATTCGGCAGCATAAGTATTCATCAGCTCCCGCAGCTGTTTATTAACCGCGGTTAGATTTCCTTTCAGAATGTCTTTGATTTGGCGGATGGAGCTATTGTAATCGTTTTCGCTTTGATGATTTTCGCAAGGTCCGAGGCAATTACCAATGTGATATTCCAGGCATACTTTATACTTGCCCGCATCGATGTGTTGTTGTGCCAGATTCAAACGGCAATTGCGCAAAGGATACATGGCCTTGATCAAATCCAGCACCGTGTACATGACTTTCACATTGCCATACGGACCGAAAAACTGTCCGCTTTTTTTGTCTACGATGCGCGTAGGAAATACACGAGGAAAGCGTTCGTTGCTGATGCAAATCCACGGATACGTTTTATCGTCTTTAAGTCGGATGTTGTACGGAGGCTGGTATTTTTTGATTAAGTTATTTTCCAGCAATAACGCGTCCAGTTCACTTTCCACCATGATAAATTGCAGGGAGTGAATTTTTTTCACGAGCACCTGTGTTTTGCCAGAGTGTTTGTCTTGCGCAGTGAAGTAGGAGGAAACGCGTTTTTTTAAATTCTTCGCTTTACCGATATACAGAATGGCTCCCGCTTCATCGTAATACTGATACACGCCGGGCGCATCGGGCAGGGAGAGAATAGCTTCTTTTAACGTAACGTTATCGGACATGAGCGGATAAAGATACGTTACACAAGACCTTACTTTTTAACGGGAATGATTTCGTTCAATGCATCGAAAACATTTCGCACCAGCACTTCACGATTTTCTGTTTTGAAACGATGCGCAGCCGCATCGCCCGATTTATCTTTCCATCCGTTATCGGAAGAGGCTTTGTCGTAGCTGTAGTTAATGGTTTCCGGTCCGGTGACTTGAATTTTTTTAGCACCGCAAACGCGTTTTTCTTTCAGATCGTAAATGACAATTGTTCCGCTGAGTTCTGCTGTTTCGAAGGTTTCGTTACCGGGATGTAAAACACCGGCGTAGAATTTTGAGGGATGCACAATTACGACATAACGCAGTTGAGCAAGTGCACTCACAAAGGCAGCGCCCGTCGACCAAAGACGCTCATCACCTTCGGTAAGTAGAAACGATTGAACCGGCTTTCCGTTTTTGCATGATTCAATATCACGCATGACATCACTTTGCAGCCAGTCTTCTTCCATTCCTGCCGGTAACGATTTCCCTTCTGCAATGTATGATGCTACAAGGATAGCGTTGAACGTTTTGTACGGCTCTGCTTCGTTGGTGTGTGTGCCGATAACGGGACTAAATCCGAGCAAGGTGTCGCCGATGGAAATGCTATCGTTTGGTTGCGCATCAGTTGCAGCAGCAATGGCGTTCAAGATGGCCGCATGTAATTCATTGATTGAGGAGTTTCTTTCTTTCAATAATTTCTCGTAATCCGCTTTGGTGATTTTTTTCGCGGGAGGATTTTCGGTGTTGTTGTTAGAGCAGGCAACGAGCAACACAGCACAGAATAAGGCAAGTACGATGCGCATAACGGAATGTTTTATTCTTCTAAAGATGATTAAAATAACGCAGCTCTGCAAAAAAGAAATCCGCCGCAACACCAAGCAGTCGCAGCGGATTCACACACCCTAACTAATCAAACAATCACCAGCTCGGACAGATGCCCGGACGATATTTTTTACTCGGCATTTTGCACGAGAATTGATAACCAAGTGAAATTTCATGTGCACCTGCAGATGCATTCGTTAACCGCGAAACGGTGACATCATAACTATATCCGATACGCATGCGTTCTTTTTCCAAGCCCAACAACACAATGAATGCATCGTTGCCGCGGTACCACAATCCGCCAACAATAGATTCGCGTTTTAAGTACACACCTAAATTGAACTGTTGGAAATCGCCTTGCTGACGATACATGATGTTCGGAGAAATGTATGAATCGCCATCATGACTTTTAGATGTACGAATAATACCGCCTGCGTGTACCGTGTATTTGCGCGGCAATGGACTGTTGCCTTCCAGAAAACTTTCATTCGGCTCCAGAATATGATGCACGGCGCCACCAACAAAGAAATGTTTCATCGTGAGCACGGTTCCTGCAGAAAGGTCGAAGTTGCCCACTGCTTGAGACTGTAATTGTTCCTGTGTATTAAAAATGTAACCGCGCCGAGGATCAATCTCATCGCCGAAATTTAAATTTTCCGCGTTCAATGATTTTTGCCAATAACCAACCTGAAGGGCGGTAGTCCAAGTGATGTCGCGTGTGATTTTGATATGAGGAGCATAGATCAAACCAACGCCGGTAGTGTTTAATGTTCCTTTTCCTGCGCGATCGTGCATAGCAACAAGACCGATGCCGCCTTTTACCTGATGCACTAATTTGTCAATGTAAAATCCTGTAGTGTTGTATGTGCCGTGAATGTTGGGCCATTGTGCGCGGTAGTTGACACCGACACGCGTACAAATTTTATTTCCCGCTAAAGCAGGATTGAGATACAACGGGTTCGCATAAAACTGCGTGAACTCCGGATCTTGAGCGAATATTTTGGTGGATAGCAACGTGCCGATCAGACACAGCATAGCCATGTTGTACATGTGTTTCATGAGAAGAGTGTTTAGCCGATAATCAGACGACGGGTTTGCCTACTCGTTGCCTGTGGCGTTGTAATAATACTTATTGACCGTCGTCGCCGAATGCTGCGCGACCTTCGTTTGCAGGACCTACCGGCGCATCTTTCGGAGTAACATCGTCTGTGGCGTTGTCCTTTTGTGGAACAACAATCGGAGTGACTTTGCCATTTTCAATGTCGTAGTACACTTCAATTTTCTTTCCGCTGTCTACTTTGCTGATTACTGCCGGGTCTTCATGCGTTGGTTTCACGAATCCTTTTAATGGATCGATCTGATCACCAAAGCGAAGATCGGAGCGGCTTTCCGGGGACTGCTTTTTCCCGGTATTAACGACGGCCGGTGTTGTCGCAGCAACCGTTTCCGTTTCCTTAACCACACTGTTGTCGGGTGCTGTCGCCGTTGAGTTTACCGTTATAGCCGGTGCAGAAGAAGTATTGAGTGCCGCTTCTGCAGCCGGAATAGGCGCTTGTTGCTCTACACCTGCACTGGATTTGCCCACGAGATATCCGGTTATGGATAAGCCCGTTATGCCTAATACAATCAGGATGTTATTCAATGAAAATTTCCATTGAAAGCGGTTTGACTTAGGCAGTTTGTCCAGCGAGCGGTTCATAGCGTCCCAGTCAGCCGCCTCATAAGGAGCCTCGTAGTCACCCAACCGTTCGTTCAACTGCCGGAAGAGCTGGTCATCGTGTAAATGTCTGTTCTCCATGCGATGTTCGAATTTTTTGATACAGGATTTTTTTCAGTTGGTAACGAGCTTTTGCCAAGTTGGATTTAGAAGTTCCTTCGCTGATTCCCAGGCGTTCGGAAATTTCCTTGTGCGGAAGATTTTCCATGACATACAAGTTAAACACTGCACGGTATGCAGGACTTAGCTGCTGTATGCAGGCGATCAATTGCTCCTCGCTGAGTTGAAGTAATTCGTTTTCGTCGGCTTCTTCAACGGCATCGGGCAAATCGCCATCGCGGGAATGAACGGTGGACACAATCATGTACTCGTGTTTGTTTTTCCGAAGATGATCAATGGAAGTGTTGACTACAATTCTTCGCACCCATCCTTCGAAAGAACCTTTTCCGGAGAAGTTGGAAATTGATGTAAACACTTTAATGAACCCCTCCTGCAACATATCACGAGCCTCATCGCGATCGCGTGCATAGCGCATGGTTACACCCAACATCTTGCCGTAAAAACGCTTATACAGCGCCTCCTGACAAGTTCTGTCCTGACGTAAACACCCCGCTATCAATTCGTGATCGGTCATAAACCTGATTGGTTGTTCGTTACCTTTTACGCTATGATGACGGTAAAAGGTTGCCTAAGTTGCCCGAAAAGTGTGGATTTCGTGTTAAAAAATCGCTAAATCCGTTTAGGAAAGACGATCTAAACAGTGGCCGGCCGCGTCCTGCTCTGCCCGTTTTTTCGAGGTGTGGCGGGCTTCTCCGTAGGCTTCACCGTCAATGGTAACCTGCACTACGTACAATTTTTGATGCCCCGTACCTTCTTCATCTACGAGGCGGAAGCGCAGCTCTTTTTTATTCTTCTGGGCCCATTCGATCAATTTCGACTTGAAATCCGTGTCGGTATTTTCAATTTCGTCAATGTCCAGATGGTATTTCAGAATCGTACGATTGATGAATTTCGCGGTGAATTCATAACCTTTATCCATGTAAATGGCACCAATGAGAGCTTCAAAAACATCACCGTTAATAGAGTGACTTCTTCCCGCTAATCCGGATTCCGCGGATATAAAATCCTGAATGCCGAATTTCACCGCCAGTTTTCCCAGCGTCTGACGACTGACGATACGCGAACGCATTTTGGTTAAAAAGCCTTCGTCTTTATAGGGGAATTTTTTGAAGAGATAATCGGCAATAACAGCGCCCAAAACCGCGTCACCAAGGAATTCCAGGCGTTCATAGCTTTCTACGGGTTGTCCTGAAATTTTGGAAAGATTCGCAGCCGAACTGTGTGTAAAAGCCTTGCGATAAATACTGAGATTGCCCGGACGAAATCCTAACAAGTTGCTTAACGATCGACGTAAATCCTTATCGCGGCCGTTCTCGAATAAGTCTTGTAAGGTTTGGATCAAAGCGATTAGCCCTTGTACTTCTTAACTACCACAGCAGCATTGTGACCGCCAAAACCAAACGTGTTGCTGATTGCAGCATTAACCGTGCGGTGTTGTGCTTTGTTGAAAGTCAGGTTAAAGCGCGGATCAACTTCCGGATCATCGTTCACATGATTGATCGTAGGAGGAATGATGTCGTGTTTAACGGCGAGCACAGTTGCCATTGCTTCCAATGCACCGGCAGCTCCCAGCAAGTGACCGGTCATAGATTTGGTGGCGCTGATGTTCATTTTAAAAGCATGTTCACCAAATACGGCAGCAATAGCTTTTAATTCAGCAGTATCACCCAATGGCGTAGAAGTGCCGTGAGTGTTGATATAATCAATGTCTTCAGGCTTCATGCCCGCGTCTTCCAACGCATTACGCATAACCAGTGCAGCGCCCAAACCTTCCGGATGTGGAGCCGTAATATGATGCGCATCAGCACTCATGCCTCCGCCAACAACTTCAGCGTAGATGTTAGCACCACGAGCTAAAGCATGTTCGAGTTCTTCGAAAACAAGACTCGCACCGCCTTCACCCAACACAAATCCATCACGTTCTTTATCGTAAGGACGAGAAGCGCTTGCAGGATCATCGTTGCGTGTACTCATAGCTTGTGCCGCATTAAATCCGCCAATTCCGGCTTCATTAATTGCAGCTTCAGAACCACCGGTAACAATAACATTGGCTTTGCCCAAACGGATGTAGGTGAATGCATCAATTAACGCATTCGTGGATGAAGCACAAGCACTTACCGTGGTGTAATTGGGCCCGTGATAGCCGAACCGCATAGAAATATGACCGGCGCAAATATCGGCGATCATTTTAGGAATGAAGAACGGATTAAAGCGCGGAGTGCCGTCGCCTTTTGCAAATCCGAAACATTCGTCCTGAAAAGTTTTTAATCCACCAATTCCGGAACCCCAGATCACACCAACACGAGTTTTATCGATGTTGCCGTTTTCCAGTCCGGCATCGCCTACAGCCTGAACAGCTGCGGCGATACCGTAATGGCAAAAAGGATCCAGCTTTCGGGCTTCTTTTTTATCAAAATACTCTTCCGGATTGAAGCCTTTTACTTCGCACGCAAAACGAGTTTTGAATTTAGAGGCATCAAAATGCGTGATAGTTGCAGCGCCACTGACGCCGGCTACCAGATTTGTCCAGAAGTCCTGTACATTGTTACCCAACGGCGTAATTCCGCCCAGCCCGGTAATAACCACCCGCTTTAATTGCATGCCCTGAAAGTTTGGTGAAAGGTCGAAGAATTACTTCGCGTGTTCCTGAATGTATTTAACCGCTTCTCCAACGGTGTTGATCTTCTCGGCTTGATCATCAGGAATTGCAATGTTGAACTCTTTCTCGAATTCCATGATTAATTCAACTGTGTCGAGTGAGTCAGCGCCCAAGTCGTTGGTGAAGCTGGCATTTTCAGTAACTTCTTTTTCGTCAACGCCTAATTTGTCAACGATGATCGCTTTCACTTTTGTTGAAATGTCTGACATTTTGTATTGTTTTTAAGTTAAAAGTTGCCTGCAAAGATATAGGGATGCGGACAAAAACAAAAAATTAATTAAAACGCTGATTAATAGTGTGTTGCGATTTCATTCAACGACTTTCTGTGTAAATCGGGTACTTCGCAACCATCTCCGGGATGCCCGACGGGAATTAACAAATGCGGTTTTTCATTTTCGGGACGGTTTAATAACTGACTGAGAAAGTTCATAGGGCTGGGTGTATGTGTTAACGAAGCTAGTCCCGCCTGATGAATTGCAGCCAATAAAAATCCGCACGCCAAACCAACCGATTCATTTACGTAATAGTTGTTCTTCTTAACACCACCTACCAGTTCATAAGGTTTTCTAAAGACAACGATAAGCGCGGGAGCGATTTCTAAAAACGGTTTTTCCCAATTGGTTCCCAATGGTTGCAAATCGCGTAGCCACTCTTCCGTCATACGACCATTATAACTTTCATATTCTTCTTTTTCTGCAGCCTCACGAATTTTCCGTTTCATTTCCGGATCACGCACAATGCAAAAGTGCCAGGGCTGTTTGTGTGCACCCGACGGAGCAGTGCCGGCGGTAAGGATAATATTAGCGAGCACCTCATCGGCAACAGGTCGATCGGAAAAATGTCGCACACTGCGTCGTGTTTTCATTTGCGTGTAAAACAACGTCGATTGCTCCAAAACTTTTTCGTCAGCAATGGCAGGTCGTGAATATGGAATGAAAGAAGAACCGCTCATAGTTACTAATGTACAACTTATCGCGACGTTCTGATCGGAATCGTAACTTCGCAGCGTGAAACGCATAGCCATATTTGCATCCGGAGCGGGCACCAATGCGCGGGAAGTGATTCGCTATTTTGAATTGCATCCGCATGCTCAAGTTACATTAGTGGTGTGCAACAAACCTGATGCCGGCGTATTAACTATTGCTGAGGAATTGGGCGTAGAAACATTGATCATTGATAAGTCAATGTTTCAGGACGAGAAGAAATTTCTTTCCGAATTGCGCGAACGGGGCATTGAACTTATTGTGCTCGCCGGCTTTTTATGGCTTATTCCTTCATGGTTAGTGCAGGAATTTCCGGACGGAATTATAAACATTCATCCTTCGTTATTGCCCAAGTTTGGCGGTAAAGGCATGTACGGGATGCATGTACATCGTGCGGTGATTGCGGCAGGTGAAAAAAAATCGGGAATAACGATTCATTTGGTGAACGAGCATTTTGATGAAGGACAACATCTTGCGCAGTTTGAAACGGATATTCCGGAAGGAACTACGCCGGAAGGATTGGCGCAACGCATACATGAATTAGAACACCGTCATTTTGCTGAGGTGATTGATGCATACATCGGTCAATAATGACATTAAGCTTTCGGAAATTCCAGCGTACAACACAATCCCGATTTATTCTCGAACTTCAACCGGCCTCCAATTTGTTCTGCCAAGGAACGCACTAATTCCAGGCCCAGTGTTTGTGTCTGTTGCAAACGATCGGAAGGAATTCCGTTTCCGTTGTCATGTATGATTAATTGCACACTGTTGTTGTTATCGCTGAGTGTGAGCTGAATCTTCAATTCTTCCACAGATTTCCCGGAGTGCTTAAACGCATTAGTGATAAGTTCATTCGCAATTAATCCACACGGAACAACTTTGCTCATTTCTAATTCAACCGGTGTTGCCTGAACGTTAATCAATGTTGAACTATCCGCGCCCATGCCGGAAGCGATATCATCCGCGAGTCGTTGTAGGTATGCGCCTAATTGCAGTGTCGATAAATTCCCGCTCTGAAATACGTGATCGTGCACCAGAGCCATGGCATAAACACGCGAGCGGCACTCTTCCAAAGCCTCTTGAACACGTTCATCCGAAGTGCTGTGTTTTTGTAAATTCAGCAAGCTGGTAATCACGTTCATGTTATTCTTCACCCGATGAAACACCTCGGCAAGAAGAATTTCTTTCTCGTGTAGCATGTTGCGAATCGTTTGCTCCTGGCGGATTTGCTCTTTGGTCGTAACCACGGTTACTATCATTGTAGTGATAAGACTTAACACGATATTAAACGCTGCGAGTTGCGTTATGTTTTCCGCAGGAATGTCGCGTTGCATCCAACCCAATGATGATCCAACAGCAATAACAATAACAGAGACGGCACATAGCATAAAAATGAAAACAAGGTGTCGAACGGTTTCTTTTCTGCCGAAGTATTGTATTAAACTGATGATGACGGGGAAATAGAAAAGAATGATGTACGTTTCAAATCCCATGCGCAAATTGATGGGAATAAAAAACAGAAACCCTCCGATGTAAAAGGCATAAGCGGCGGCAACGTAATTGAAATAACGATTGCACAGCCAGGTGAACGGAAGCAACAGCATTCCAAATGTACAATCGAAGATAAATTCATGATACCCCAGCGCATAAAACACTACAATGCCAACGAGCATATTGCCAACGCCAATCAGCGTATTGATGTTGAGTTTACGGGTAATGGATGCCTCCCACGGTTGTAATTCGGGACGCACGCCTAAGTTGATGATGGGGGAAAAGGGATTACGCATGACCGGTGTGAAGTTAACAGAAAGAACGAAATCACCACAGTAGCGACTATCCTCGAATATTACCGTTGATCAAAATCGCATTCGTGGAAACATGCGTCGTCGTTAACTTTCAAGCATGAAACAACTGCTGCTTTGCCTTGTTACCTTAGTTTTGGCTGCGTCGTTCACCGGCAAGACGCCCGCATCACCGGAAACTATTGATGGTGTGATTAACGAGTTTTATTCTTGTCTGGATGTACCGGCCGGTTCACAAATTGATAGTGTGCGTTTTACCAGCTTATTTCACAAGAATGCACCGTTGGATGCTGTATTCCCCAAGCGTAACGATTCTACCGCAATGGTGCTGTATAGCTTTTCTGTTCCGGAATATCTTAAGATCATGAAAGGAAACACCAAAGCGCATAGTTTCCGGGAGTGGGAAACAGGTAGAAAAGTGATGCAATACCAACATCTGGCCTGTGTGTATTCATCGTATCAGTTCCATCACATTTCTCTTAAAGGCGACACGGCTTCTGAATCGGGTGTAAACGTCTTTCATTTGGCTAACGACGGGAAACGCTGGTGGATTACTTATTGTAATTACGAAGCCGGCAAAGGAACGGTAAGTGCCGATGCAATTAAGACCAATTAACGCCTTTTTTAAAAAGTAAAAGCTGTCCGTGAAGACAGCTTTTGTGGGCCCGGCAGGACTTGAACCTGCGACCAACGGATTATGTCGATCTTGTTGCTTTAAACAGAAACTTCAGAATATTGCGGTGAACAGAACACTGTTGGAGAAAGATGCAATTACTCAACTGTTGGACGTGGTAGACATACAGGCCTACGGTGCGACGAAGATTGATAAATACTAGAAAGCGGTTGGTCCTTGTTTTGAGAATTAACAGTGTATTTGCGGATGTAGATGCTGTAATACGCAATCATAAATTAAAACAGACTAACTTAGTTCAGCATAAGTACATCTAGGTGACCGTGATCATAAAACACATTTAAATGGCGTACAATAATCCTTGGGGGAAAGGGAATCGGGAATATGATAAATGGTTCTCGAATCAATGGTCAGATGATCAATGGTTGCGGGCTGAAAGAAACGGAAATAAGGGTAATTCGATAAATGTTTTAAATGTCGCTAGCACTGCCAATGTTACTGAAGCCGACAAAAATCCGGAATGGCTTAGGTACACAACTAAGGATGGGGATACCTATAGTTCAATAGTGAAGAAGTTCGGGTTAATTGTATGGGATTCTGAGTTGGCCAGTTATAACGGCAAAGACCCAAATATTCAACCTAAACAAGGAGACATTTTGGCCTTGCCTCATGTAACCAATGACTATCTAGATAAGGTCGAGAAAAAATTAAATGAGTTTACATTGTTTGCTTTAGGAGTGGGTTGGAAAGTGGCTGTGAGTAATCTTGGCGGGTTTAGAAAAGGTACAGGAGGAATAAAAAAGCTTGATGCAAAATGGTTGAAATCATTTTCGCTTATAGAAAATGCCATTCAACAAATTCAAGAGTATTTCGAAGAAAAATGTTTTAGTCATTATGCCGATAGACTGGAGGATGGTGAAACACTTATTGGAGATGGTGTTAACAAGCAAAAAGGAAACCTTTTCTGGTGGAACACTGTGACGGAGCCCGGTTATATATGGCCGAACGAAATTGACTATGCTTGCGGATCGAGTACGTTAACAGGAATTGGGAAAATTACATTAATTAAAACAGGAGATATTTTGAGCGTAAATGGCGAAGTTGAGTTTCGCTTCAGCGATAGTTACAACTGGAATCCGGGAGACAGTGTCCCACTGCCAAGTTTGAACGCCAATGTGCCGGTTACAATTAATTATGACTCTGACATGATTCTTCTTGAAGAATTCCGGCACGCGAGGCCATTCGAGATGGTATCTAGTTGGAGACAGAATGTGAGAGGAACGGTCGAGAATGACACTTGGAGCTCGAATGAGATTGAAATAAGATGGGACGATATCTAAATACTATCGGGAAGGCAGTGTTAACATACGCAACAGGGCTTTCGTTGACATTGTTAATTCATTTGCTGTATACGCAAAATATGCGTCATCTACTAGTTCCTTTGTTAGCATTTGTAATTCTAAACGGAACGATAATAGGCTTTTCGTACATTTTTTATTCAACTCTTAAGAAGCAGCTTATTCGAACGAAGCAGCACTTTATTATTACATGGTATTTGTTGCCTTCATTTGTAATTCTGCTGCTAATTCTAGGCGTAACCGTAATATTAAACGGATCAAGAGTGTTGTCTTCTTATCAAAACGGACTATTCCTCATTTTCGTAATATCGCTTGTTTGGTTAGGGATATCTCACATGATATGGTTACGGAAAATTAAATCGAAATCGATAACATAAAAGTTGCACAAATCAGCTTGTGTGAAATTTTTTCTTGGTTGCCGCCTTAATATCTGGCACGATCGTGCGTTATCTGTTTTTAAATTTAACGAATTTCAGTAGTTGGATTGGTAATGTGTATGAACTGAAAGCTTCCACTAATTAGTACCTGATAAAGCCAATGGTTTCCATTTAAGAGAACCGATACTATAAGGCGTGACGAAGGCAAATCAGATCTTATGCCCACGAAAATGAAACGTCCGCAGTACTATGGCTGCGGACGTTTTGTGGGCCCAGCAGGACTTGAACCTGCGACCAACGGATTATGAGTCCGCTGCTCTAACCACTGAGCTATAGGCCCCGATTGCTCGCACAATCACTCGTGAAGAGTGCGCAAAAATATAAAAACATCGGCACAGTGATGGGGATAAACACTTTTTGCTCGCGACTGTTACAATAATTGTGGGCGTTAATACGACCATCTTCCCGTAACTTTGCCCGCGCTATGCGAACAGGACCCTCCTTCATTGGCATCATTATTTTTTTCGGAATCTTATTTCTGGTGGACTGGTATGTGTTTTCCGGAGTAAGAACTGTAACATCCGGATTTGAAGCGCGCACGCGCCGCATTATTCACTGGTCGTATTGGTTGGTAAACATTTCCCTGTTTGTTTGGGCGATAGCGTTATTTTTTTTCGTGCCCACAGAGAAGGGAATGCCACGCGCCTTCATGACGTTCATGGGCGTATGGATTATGTTCTTTGTCCCGAAGCTCATGTTCTTACTGGTGTTGATGGGCGAAGATGTATATCGTATTTTAAAAAGCGGTTATCAGTTGGTGCAAAACTGGATGTCGCCATCGGTAGAACACGTTACGGATAATTCGAGAAGGAAGTTTATCAGTCAGGTGGCATTAGGTATTGCCATGATTCCGTTGTTGGGCGTGGCTCATGGCATGTTGGCGGGACGTTTCCGTTTTCGTGTGCGTAAAGAAACGTTGTGGTTCCCGGATTTACCGGATGCCTTCGACGGGTTCACCATAACACAACTGTCCGACATACATATAGGAAGTTTTGATCCGGAAAGCGATCGCGAAGCTGTGCGTCGTGGTATTCAATTGGCCAACGATCAACGCTCCGATTTATTAGTGTTTACCGGCGATTTGGTCAATAACATGGCGGCCGAAATGTTGCCGTGGAAATCGGAGTTAGCACAACTGAATGCCAAGGAAGGCAAGTTCTCTATCTTGGGTAATCACGATTACGGCGATTACATTCGTTGGGATTCAGCCGCAGAGAAGCAGCAAAATTTCAGCAATCTTTTAGCAACACACGAAGAAATCGGATTTCGTTTGATGCGCAATGAACATCATGTTATTGAACGCAACGGCGAAAAATTGTATTTGGTAGGTGTAGAAAATTGGGGCACGGGAGGATTTGTACAACACGGCGATTTGGACAAAGCACTGGAAGCTGTTCCACAAGACGGATTTAAAGTGTTGCTTTCTCACGACCCATCACACTGGGACAACATCGTGAGTAAACATCGCACGCAAGTGCATTTAACGTTATCGGGTCATACGCACGGTATGCAGTTTGGCGTAGAAATTCCCGGAATAAAATTTAGTCCGGTTCAATTCCGTTATCCGCATTGGGCAGGATTGTATCATGAGGTACAACGTCGTTATTTGTACGTCAACCGCGGCTTTGGTTTTCTGGCGTTTCCCGGACGCGTAGGTATTTGGCCGGAGGTAACGGTGCTGGAGTTACGCAAAGGCGGAACTCCCGGAATATCGCAAGGGTAGAAGGAGTGAAGTTTAAGGATGTTCCGGAGCAAATAGCACAGTAATGCCCACATATACTGATATCGCACTTTACGATGAGTTTATTATAGTTGATAATACAACGATTGATTTAACTACTAAGGAAAGAGCTTTTTCGTTACTAGGGATAGGATTTCATAGTATACACCGGATGATACAGCCCTGAATTGTTGCGGCTATTACACATAAATTTGAAAGGAGTGTAATGGGTAATGCAATAGTGGTTTAGTTATAGTTGTTGCGACCGACCAATTATTGTATTTCAAATTATTTGATTACTTTAACAATAAGAACTGTTATAAGTTCATTAAAGTACATTCGTTTTATAATAGACCCCAAAGTGCAGATTCACCAGCTAATTGGAAGGATTGATGCGTTACATACTTATGCTTATTCTAATGAGTTATTCGATGTATTTGAATGCTCAGGATTCGTTATTCCAGACATTGCTACATAAGTCACAATGTGTAGTTAATGCCACTGTTGTTTCCATAAGCGGAAAAATCCGTCATGAAGATGGGTATGTACGCTATACGGTAGTGTTCAAAGTCACCCAAAAATTTAAAGGAGAACCGGGTGTTGGCGATTTTGTCAGTGTTGAAATTGTTGATAATGCACAGGGATTAGGTGGGCGCGATTCTGCAACCCAAGAAGAGAAACATAATCTCATTCAAATTGGATCTTCTTTAGTCTTGTGTCTTAGTGCAATTGGAAATGATACATTCGGCCAGCGTCCAAGTTACCGACCCACAGATCGTATGCTAGGGCTACTCCCGGCAAGCCCCTCGCTAATTCTGTATCTACAAGCCAATTATAAAACTGAAAAAAAATGAGTTGGTTCAAAAATCAATGGGACAAGCTAACTATCCGTCTCACGTCAGTAACGCTTTAAATAGATGGCTTGAAGGCGGCGAGAATAATGAAAGGCAGCTTTTGAATAGGAAGCTTCTGCAGCAAGCCAACACTGATTTCGAATTATATACTGAGGAAGATAAGGAGTACGCGTTTGAAATGATATTCAAGAAGATCGATCGTATGTACCATGCGGTTAAGCCAAAATTTGCTGAACTTGACAAAAGGGACAATACGAAGGCAAAGAATCTCTACCTGACTTCACCAATGTTGATTTATACATTGATTATTAAGTCGTTTTACGGTAATACGCTTGAACTTGATCCAACGTATACCGCGGAGAATCCTTTCCGAAAAAAATTGTTAAAAGACGGCAAGACAAGTGGGAGTGAGGCTAGGTACAAGAAAGAGACTCTTACGTTATATGACATATTGAAAAAGGTAACGGAAGCTCCAGCACATAATGATCAGCTTTCGATTGTAGTGATCGGAAATTATTCGAACATTATTTTCGGAACAGATTACGTGTACAGAACAGAAAAGGATAAAATCGAACACAGACCGATGTCTATTAGTGCGCACGATTTTATGCAACAACGTGCTTTTGTGTTTAGGGATGAGTTCCTCAGCGGATTAAGTTGTTCCATAACAGCAATAGCAGCAGACGATCCGTTAAATACCTATAAGGATAATTTGTATCACTTGGGGGATAAAAATCCATTATCACCAAGTCATAACTACGAAGGAATAAGCATCTTGTTTGTTCCTAAAGAATAAAGTAAATCCAAATTCTAGTGAAGAAGTCGGTTTTAATATT